>CAMBFD010000055.1 GCA_945865625.1 Chitinophaga pinensis | reverse complement strand
CCTGGTACTCCTGCCGCAAAAAAACTCTCCGACGATGTTCCTGAAGAAGTAAAAAGTAGAAGACTTACTGAAATCATTAAAACACAAAATGCGATGAGTTTGGCAAAGAACTCGGCTCGAATTGGCAGCATTGTTGAAGTTTTAATTGAAGGAAATAGTAAAAAAAGCGAAAATGACTGGATGGGAAGATCCGATGAAAATGTTGTAGTTGTTTTTCCGAAAGGAAATGAACAAAAAGGTGATTTAATAAAAGTACTTGTTGAAAGAGCTACTGTAACTACCTTAATTGGCAAAACACTAAATCAATAGTGCTGACGGCTTTTATGAAACATTTGGCTATAAACTAAATACTGTGATTTTGTTAATACCTCTTTCATTTTTTCCATCTTTGCCATTCTAGCTTCCGAAATTACTTTACTCATCACCTCTTTCACATGAGGAAACTCTTGTTGAGCCTTTATCTTAGAATATTCATATTCCTTTTCAATTTCGTATATTTCCCTCAATTTGTTTTGTGTTAACTTAACATCACTCACAAACTTCATGATTTTTGATGCGGCATTGGCTTTACCTATATCTCCACCCTTTTTCCTATCCTTTAACCACTGCGGAATTGAAGTGCCTTTACTTATTTTCAGTAAATCACTTAACTTTCGAAGAATTGATTTATAATTTTTTTTCTCTTTTATACTGCTCTGCAAATCCATCACGTGCGCAAATCTACAAAAAATACGCCAAATAATAAATTGTTCATCCCACCGAATTTAATTACTAAAAATAACACATAGTGCAAAATTTTTAATCAAATTTACACACGTCAAAATAGTTTATGTATTCCTAATACGAATTTTTTAAATTTGCTAGCATATCAGCTGTCATTTTGTCTAAATCGTAATCTGGTTTCCAGCCCCAATCTTCGCGAGCACTGCTATCGTCTATAACCGCAGGCCAAGATTCAGCAATTTGCTGACGGTAATCTACATTGTAAGTAATTTTAAAGTCGGGAATATGATTTTGAATAGCAGCCGCAATTTCTTCTGGACCAAAACTCATGCCAGCTAAATTATAACTGCTTCTAATTTTCACCTGCTCCGAAGGCGCATGCATGATGTCTAAAGTCGCTTTCAAAGCGTCAGGCATATAGAGCATTGGCAACACTGTTCCTTCCTTCAAAAAACACTCATGCGTTTTTGTTTGCAAAGCATCGTGATAAATTGAGACAGCATAATCAGTTGTACCTCCACCTGGAGCCGATTTATATCCAATTAAACCAGGATATCTCAAACTGCGGGTGTCAACACCCCAACGATTGTAATAATATTGCGCATAAAGTTCACCAGAAAGTTTACTGATACCATAAACAGTGGTTGGATCCATTGAGCCAAATTGTGGAGTATTGTATCTTGGAGTATTTGGCCCGAATGCCGCAATGCTACTTGGCCAATATACCCTTTTAATCACACCCATATCCCTAGCTGCATTCAACACATGAAACAAACCATCCATATTTAACTTCCATGCAAATTCAGGCATCTTTTCAGCAGTTGCACTCAACAATGCAGCCAAATGATATACATGTGTAGGCTTATACTTTTCAACGATTTCTCTAAAAGATTTCTCATCTAAAATATCAAGAGTTTCAAATGGTCCCGCTTCAAAAACTGGATTGTCTGATTTCTTTAAATCAGAAGCAATTACGTTTGAATCTCCATAAATGCCTCTCAACGCCTCAACCAATTCTGTGCCCAATTGACCGCATGATCCGATAACCAATATTTTTTCTGTTCCCATGTTCTATGTTGGTGCAAATTTTGCAACTATTCTTTGAATTAACAAAACCCTTTTTGAACAATAAAAAAAATAAAGATAAATCAGAATATGTTTTGCATTTTTGCTGTTGTATCTGCAAATGAAAAATAAAATTGGTTTTGGGGTCTTAGGGCTAGGACATATTGGGCAAAAACATTGCCTACATATTATCGAAAACCCCAATGCTATTTTGGTTGAAACCGCCGATACAAATAATCAACTGCGCTTCAATCAATTTTCAAATGTTCAAACCATTGAAACTTTGATACAAAATCCTGAGATTGATGTAATTAACATTTGTACGCCGAACGGTTATCACGCAGAACATGCAATTCAGTCGCTCAATGCAAAAAAACATGTGGTCATTGAAAAACCAATTTCCCTATCCACCGAAGAATGTAATCTGATTCAACAAGCGTCCCTCAAAAATAACAAATTGGTTTTTTGTGTGATGCAAAATCGATTTTCACCACCTTCATTATGGATAAAATCTGTGGTTGATCAAAATTTACTTGGTGAAATTTTTTCAATTCAAATCAACTGCTTTTGGAATCGCGACGACCGCTATTACACCCCAAATCACTGGCATGGCAATTTAAAACTCGATGGAGGACCACTATTTACACAATTCTCTCACTTCATTGATCTTTTATATTGGCTCTTTGGCGATATCCAAATTACACATGCCAACTTTCAAAACTTCAACCACCAACATTCAACTCAATTTGAAGACAGCGGCGTAGTTTCTTTCAATCTCAAAAATGGCAACACACTTGGTAGCATCAATTATTCCACTTCTGTTTACGATAAAAACTTCGAAAGTAGTATTTCAATCATTGGGCAAAATGGTTCTGTAAAATTAGGTGGACAATACATGAATGAAATTACTTATTGCAACATTAAAAATTACGAATTGCCCGAAATTGCTTCAAGCAATCCTCCAAATCATTACGGAAATTATATAGGTAGCGCAGCAAATCACCCCTATGTGATACAAAATGTAATCAATACATTACAGGATTTAGAAACACCGCACACCAAATTTTTAGAAGGTGCTGCAGTGGTAAAAATCATTGAAAACATTTATAAATTTAGAAAACTTTAAATAATTTTTTAACGTTTAATTCATTGACTTTTAATTTATTATAAAGTTGTAAGAAAAATAATTCATTTTTTTTATTATTCTTTTGGGGGATACCCCTCGGGAAATTGTATTACACTCACAAGCATCACTCTCATGAAAGAACAATTAGAGTCAAACATCCTTACAAAATACGCTGCAGGCCTAATGGAAGCAGAGGAATTGCGCAAGCTCGAGGATTGGTTGAAACAAAATCCTCAATTCAAAACAACGCTTGCTCTCATTCAACAAAACGTTAGAGCAATGAAAATGCAAACTCAATTTGCAACCAAATAATGATGAACAACGAAAATTTAAATCAGAATCATATTCAAGACGACCCTGAGTTCAAAGAAATTTGGGACTTAGCGGGTTCGTATAAATTCAAAGAAGCAGAGGGCAACGATCAAGCTTGGGATAAATTCCAGAATGCAGTTCAACCAAAAGCGAAACTAAGAGTCACTTATTCAAGAACTCGAATTTTAGCTTATGCTGCTGTTATTGGTCTTTTTGTACTTTCAGGAATTGTACTTTTCAAATTCAATTCAAATAGCAAAACACTTTTGTTAGTTGCAAACAATACAACAATTGCAGGCGAAATGAAAGAATTAAAATTGGCTGACGGTTCTATCATTACAATGAATGGCGCGAGTAATGTTTCCTATGAACTTACTGCAGATAAAAGAAAAATTAAATTAAAAGGACAAGCGCACTTTGAAGTAGCACCTAATAAATACGCTCCTTTTATCATTGAAACCGACAAAGGTACTATTACCGTCTTGGGTACAGGTTTCGATGTGGCTGCATACCCAAATAAAGAGCTTTTAGTTTCTGTAAATCACGGTAAAGTTAGCGTTGAAAACAATAGCAAGAAAGTCATTCTAACCAAAGGAATGTCGGCTAAAACAAATGGGATTCAATTAACTGCTGTTGCTATGGATTCTACCACAGTTCAATGGAGAGGTCAATTCTTAACATTCAATGAGGCAAATATTCCTTCAGTAATTGAAAATATTGAAAATAAATACAACGTTTCTTTAAAAATTGAAGAAACTTTGAACCAAAAGAAATTCACCGGAAAATTCAAACAATCAGCCAGCTTGAAAGAAATTTTAGAAGTCCTTAATGCTTCTGTTGGAAATGTTGAAGTGGTGAACAAAAAATAAAACTTAGACAACTTCTTGTCTGATAGATTAAATATTTGTTTTTGCACGAAAAGAGAACCCAAGGGTTCTCTTTTCTTTTTAGACAACGTTTTGTCTAAAATTATAGTCAATATGTTACCCAAATTTCCATTTCTAACAACTATCTCGTTTTTTAAGTAAATTTGTTATCCTACCTATGCGCCTTAAACTATTGCTGATATCTTTTTTACTTTCAGTTGCAATTAAAGCGCAATCAAATGAACTTTATTTTACACCAAATGTAGGTCAAATATCAACTCCCGAATCACTCAAGCATACCGATGAACCCATTGCTCTTTGTCAACTCCAAACAGCAGTCATTTATTTGAGAAATAATGGAATTCGAATTAATTTAACAGACCCTAACGACATTCCCAAAATCCATAAATCGTTTCATTTTAAAGGTATCGATACATCCTTTACAATCAAACATCATGTGGTTGATATTCTATTCAAAAATGCACTTGAGCCTTCCAAAATTGAGTTTTTACAACCTGCACCCTATTACAACAACTACTATTACGGCAATAACCCCAACGAATGGAAAACAAATGTCTATCCCTCAAAAACAATTAAATTATCCAATGTTTATCAAAACATAGATTTTTTAATTTATACAACTACCGATGGTGGAATTGAGTTCGATTGGATCGTGAATCCAGGAGGAAATGCTGAGGACATTTTACTTAATTTTGAGGGGCAAACGGGCTTATTGTTAAAGAATAAATCAATTGTATTGCTAACTTCCGTTGGCAATTTTTCTATCGCTGCACCGAAAGCATTTCAAACAAGAAAATTACGTTCTAAAAAGAACAAACCCGTAAAATGCTACTACGAACTTACCGATAAAAATGAAGTGAAGTTGCGCATTCCTAAAACCGATGAAAATGAAACCCTCATTATCGATCCAATTTTAGTGTTTAGCACTTACAGTGGTTCAACTGCCGACAATTTTGGATTTACTGCAACCTACGACACAGCTGGTTGTCTCTATGCCGGTGGAATTGCAGATGCCGAATCACTCTCTTATCCCATAACCACCGGGGCCTATCAAACCGTCTATGGCGGTAGCTTCAATGGCGCTGCACCTGTAGGACTTCCCTGTGATATTACAATTAGCAAATACAGTCCCGATGGTTCTAAATTGTTATTCGCAACTTATTTAGGGGGAAGTAACGACGAATACCCGCATAGTTTAAGCATTGATCCTCAAAACAACCTTCTCGTTTTTGGCACAACTCTTTCAAGCGATTTCCCAATTCACCCAGATTCTTTTGTGTCTAATGTTTACAAAGGCAACTTTGATATCATTGTTACCAAATTGAATTCTGCTGGAAACAAAATGTTAGCCGGCACTTTTTTAGGTGGAACTTCACAAGATGGATTTCAAATTAATAGTGGGACTAATAAAAGCGGTTTATTATACAATTATGCCGATAATTATCGTGGCGACATAACCACCGATGAGGAAGGCAATGTTTATGTAGCAACTTGCTCGCATTCAAATGATTTCCCAATTACTAACGGAGCCTTTCAAAAATCAATCACCGGTAGAACCGATGCCTTAGCATTCTCATTATCTCCATTGCTCAGCAAAATTAGATGGTCATCGTTCTTTGGCGGTTCTCAAGATGATGCTGCATATTCTTGTCGTTTCGATGATTCTGCCAACCTATTTATAGGTGGAGGAACAAAATCCAATAATTTTCCATTAACAGCCAATATTGCAGTTCAAAAAACCTTTGGCGGCGTTACAGATGGGTTTATTCTCAAAATCCAAAAGAATTCTGGAGCCTATGAAAATGGAACTTATTGGGGTTCATCGGCCTATGACCAAATTTATTTCATTGACCTAGATAGAGATGGAAAAGTTTACTTCACAGGCCAAACAGAAGGTTTTATTCCGAGAACTCCGGGCGTTTATGGAAAAGATAGTACACATCAATTTTTAGGTCGTATTTCGAATAATTTAAGCACCATAGAAATACTTACAACCTTTGGAAATAGACAAAATGGCAAACCAGAATTAAGTCCAGCTGCATTTATGGTAGACGATTGTTACAATATTTACTTTAGTGGTTGGGGTTCAATTATTGGAGTAGGAAACAATGGAAGTACGCAAGGACTTGAAATTACTTCTGATGCGCATCAAAAAAACACCGACAATAACGACTTCTATCTCTTGGCTTTAAAAAAAGATGCGAAAAAACTCATTTACGCTTCTTATTTTGGGGGAAATCAGAGCGAAGACCATGTTGATGGTGGTACCAGCAGATTCGACAAGCGTGGCGTTATTTACCAATCTGTGTGTTCTTCCTGCCCCAACAACCCTCCAGGACTAAATGATTTCCCTACAACAGCCAACGCTGTTTTCAAGAACAATGTAAGTGTGCGCTGTAGCAACGCCAGTTTTAAACTCGATTTTAGACTTGGATATTCAATTGATGCAACGTTTTATGCAAGCCCAGCCACCATTTGCTTGGGTAAAACCAATTATTTCAGCCCAAGATTTACTTACAATGCCAACTATTTATGGAAATTTGGCGATGGTGATTCTTCATTGGTCAAATCGCCCAATCATGAATATAAGAAAATTGGCAAATACAAAGTTACATTAACCATTATTGATACCAATAGTTGCAATCTAAAAGCAGTCTACTCCAGAGAAATTTCTGTCATTGAAGCCCCGATACCTGAGGTTAAAACATCCAAAGAAAGATGTGTTGCGGGAATTACATTTGAAGCCAATGGATTAAAGTATGATAGTATTTTTTGGAACTTCGGAGATCAGTCAGAAATTATAAAAAACTCCAATCCAATCTTACACGTTTACCCTACAGGAGATTTTACTGCCACTATAATTTTCAAAAATAGCATTACAGGTTGCACCGACACATTAATGAAACCAATCTCTGCAATTAGTGATAGTTTTGAAATTATTAAACTAGCCAATGTCTTTACACCAAACAACGATGCTTACAATAATTGTTTTAAAATTATAGGATTTTCATTGAATTGCGATAAAGGGGAAATGCTGATTTATAACCGTTGGGGAGAAAAGCTATTTCATACTTACAATCTCACAGATTGTTGGAATGGCAGGGTTGAAAATTCAGGAGAACCTGTTCCAAGTGGCACTTATTTCTACATCATCAATGTAACTGAAACAACAAACCCTAAGAGTCCCAAATCCATTCATGGCTCTGTGAATTTGATTCGAACAGAATAATTTTAACAATTACATTTTCATTGAAATACTTGGGTGTGCCAACAATATAAATTCCGACCATTGTTCGAATAACTGGATTTGCCAATCATTCAATTGAGCGTAAGAATGTTCTACTTCTATCATTTATTGCACACCTGCAATTTCTGCTTCAGGTGCAATCTTTTTCACTAAGCCCTGCAATACCTTTCCTGGGCCAACTTCAGTGAATAAAGTGGCACCATCATTCCACATTGATTGAACAGACTGCGTCCAACGAACTGGTGCTGTTAATTGCGAAACCAAGTTTTGTTTGATTGTATTTTTATCGGTTTCAGCTTTTGCAGTAACATTTTGATAAATTGCACAAATTGGATCACCAAAATTTGTATTTTCAATGGCCTTGGCTAATTTTTCTCTCGCAGGTTCCATTAAAGGTGAATGAAATGCTCCCCCAACAGGCAAAATCAATGCACGTTTTGCACCGGCCGCCTTCATTGCTTCGCAAGCATTTTCAACTGCTGAATATGCCCCTGAAATAACCAACTGACCCGGGCAATTATAATTTGCTGGTACCACAACACCATCAGTATTGGCGCATACTTCTTCCACTTTTTCATCTGCCAATGCCAAAACTGCAGCCATGGTTCCTGGCTCAACTTCACAAGCATCTTGCATGGCCATTGCTCGTTGGTATACCAACTTTAAACCATCTTCAAATCCTAACACACCAGCAGCAACCAATGCACTAAACTCACCCAAGCTATGTCCCGCAACCATATCTGGTTTAAAATCATCTCCCATTAACTTTGCTCTTACAACGCTATGTAAAAAAATTGCTGGCTGGGTTACATTCGTTTGACGTAAATCTTCATCGGTTCCATCAAACATCAAATCTGTGATCCTGAAACCTAATATTTCATTCGCCTTATCAAACATTTCTTTTGCTACTGTATGGTTCTCATATAACTCTTTTCCCATACCTACAAACTGACTACCTTGTCCAGGAAATACAAATGCGTGTTTACTCATGTTCGCAAAATAACAAAGAATTTACCGCTTTAAACCCACAAAAAATTACGCTCGTCGACATTGTGCAGTTTTTTTAACAGTTTTGCCTAATTTGATTAAAAAGTTGAATAAACGCCTTATATTTGTTTAAACAAATATATTTAAACAAAAATTATGACAACTCAAGCAATTTCAAAATGGAACTTAGATGCAGCGCACTCTGAAGTTCAATTCAAAGTAAAACATTTAGTTATTTCTGCAGTAAGTGGAAGTTTCAAATCATTTAACGCTACAGTTGAAAAGCATGGTGATTCATGGGCTCACGCAGTTATTGAATTTTCTGCATCAATTGATAGTATCGATACAAATAATGCTGACCGCGATGGTCATTTAAAATCACCAGAGTTTTTTGATGCAGCTCAATTTTCTCAATTAACATTCAAATCAACTAGTTTCAATGAAAAATCTGGGAGCGTATTTTCTTTGATTGGCGACATGACAATCAAAGGAGTAACCAAATCAATTGAATTAACCGCTGAATTGGGTGGTGAAATGGTTGATCCTTGGGGTAACCACAAAGTGGGTTTTGAAATATCAGGTGAAATCAACCGTGAAGAATTCGGTTTAACTTGGAACGCAGTGACTGAAGCAGGTGGATTGGTTGTAGGACCAAACGTAAAATTAATAATGAACGCACAATTTGCGCCAGCTCAATAATATTAGAGTTTTCTCAATTAACATAAAAGGCGCCGTTGGCGCCTTTTATGTTAATTGAATTCCGACAAATCAAGCCATCTCAATTCCTTTTCATCTAATTGATCCTGAATTTCTTGTAAAGAAATTCCCAAACTCGCTATTCGATCAAATTCCGATGTTAATCCCGATAATTCGCCTTCAATCTTCGACTTTTCAACATTCAATTGAGCTATATCTTTCTCCAATTGTTCAAACTCAAATTTCTCCTTGAATGTCAATTTACGTTTATCTTCTTTTGGTGCAGCTGTTTTTGCCACAACTACCTCTTTAATTTCAACTACCGGATTTCGTACAAGCTCCTTTGCTTCTTTCGCCTCTAACGCCTTACGCGCATCTTCTAAATCATCCCACTCTCTATAATCACTATAATTACCTGGAAAATCTCTCACTTGTCCTTGTCCCTCAAAAATAAAAATATGATCCACAACCTTGTCCATGAAATAACGGTCGTGACTTACAACAATTGCACAACCATCATAACTCAAAAGAAAATCTTCAAGTACACCCAAAGTTTCAATATCCAAGTCATTTGTTGGCTCATCTAAAATTAAAAAGTTGGGAGCTTTCATTAAGACCGTCATCAAATACAACCTACGTTTTTCTCCACCGCTTAATTTCACTGCAAAATCCCACTGTTTTTCGTGGCTGAATCCAAATTGCAAAAGTAGTTGTTGTGCTGTCAATTTATTTCCATTGGCCATTGGAATCCAATCGGCAATGTCCCGCACAACATCTATCACCTTCTTGGAATCATCAACCTTCATTCCTTGCTGCGAGTAATATCCAAAAATCATGGTATCACCTGAAACAATTTTTCCCGCATCAGGTTGCTCCAATTCCATAATCATATTTAAGAAAGTAGATTTACCAACACCATTAGGGCCTACAATACCAACTTTCTCCTTACGTTTAAAGATATAACTAAAATCGTCGAGTATATTTTTATCGCCATAAGCTTTACTCACGTGGTGAAGTTCTAGTATTTTAGAACCCATTCTCTCCATTCTCATGGAAATATTGAGTTCCGATTTATAGCGCTGATTTTTAACTTTTGCCTCCAAATCGTCGAACGCATCAACCCTACTTTTGCTTTTTGTGGTTCTTGCTTTTGGCATCCTACGAACCCAATCAAGTTCACGGCGAAATAAATTTTTATCCTTCTCAAGTTCACTTGCAATCATGGCTTCACGCATGGCCTTATTTTCTACGAAGTAGGAATAATTTCCTTTATAATGAAAAATATCGGCATGCTCAAGTTCTATAATACTATCGCAAACTCTATCTAAAAAATAACGATCGTGGGTTACAAGTAAAAGTGATAAATCTTTTTGCGACAAATATCCTTCAAGCCATTCAATCATCTCTAAATCGAGATGATTCGTTGGCTCATCCATAATTAACAAATCGGGTTCTGCCAAAAGTACTTTTGCCATAGCAACACGTTTTCTTTGACCTCCAGATAAGCTAGAAGCTAACTGATCATGATCGGCAATTTTAAGTTTGGTTAAAACTTGCTTTACCCTACTTTCATAATCCCAAGCGCCTAATTGATTCATTTTCTCGGTTGCCCATTGTAAATGATCCATATCATCTTCAGTTGGGTTATGACTTTGCTTTTCAATTGCCCTATCATAATCTAAAACAGCCAAACTAATTGGAGAATCATGAACCAAAATATTATCAATAACGGAAATATCATCAAACAATTCAGGTTCTTGAGGCAAATAGCCAACTTTAATGTCTTTTCTCATGATTGCCTTACCATTGTCAGCCGATTCCTTCCCAATAATAATTTGCAACAAAGTGCTCTTGCCTTGACCATTTCCCGCAACCAAAGCCACTTTTTCTCCTTGTTGTATTCCAAAGGTAATGTTTCGAAGCACGGGCTTATCGTGCCAAGTTTTTGATAAATTCTCTACTGATAAAAAGTTCATTTCACGCTAAAATGCAAAGGTAGGCATTCATTCTGCATGATTTTAGATTACTTTTGTTTTGATGAAATTCAGAAAAATTTATCTTTTATTTCTTGCATTTATCGGAATATTAAACGCAAACGCACAATCCGAATATGACAAATTCACGTTTTACATGGATTATTACTACACCAAACCTCTATTAACAAATAAAGAGAAACCTAGTTATTTATGTAGCTATTCCGACAACAACTATCTCGCAATTAACAACATACTTTTAAAATACTCAATGAACGAAAATTTCGAAAATGGTCGTTTAAAGGTAAATTTTGGACTTATGATTGGAACATATTCTCAAATGAATCTTGCAAATGAATCAGAATATGCAAGAAGTATCTATGAATCTAATATCGAATACAAAATCAACAAAAACTTTATCTTTCAATATGGAATCATGTCTTCGCACATTGGCTTTGAAAGTGCAATTGGAATTGAATCTTCAACTGCCACAAGAAGTATCCTTGCCGACAATTCTCCATACTATGAAAATGGGGCTAGACTTAATTTTGAATCAACCAATAAGAAAATTACCGCAAACATCAATTATTTAAACGGTTGGCAAATGTTTTTCCCTCAATTTGACAATCAAAGACCGGCTTGGGGACATCAAATTCAGTACAAACCCAATAAAAAAATCACGATTAACAGTTCATCATATGTTGGTCCATCGCCAACAAATTTTCCAAATACCCGCTATTTTCATAACTTCTTTGCTCAATATAAATTAAAACCTGAACTTATGTTTACATTAGGTTTTGACAATGCCATGGAGTCGGAAGAAAACAATTTCGGAAAAAATGCACAACATTATTTTGCTCCTGTGATCATTGCAAGTTATAACATTGACGAAAATTGGTCAGTTGCTGCTAGATACGAACAATTCAGTGACAATAATATGATCATGAAAAACTTAGGATTGAAAAATGTCCATGGATTTTCAAGCAATGTAGATTTCAAATTCGATGAAACAACAACTGCTCGTTTAGAAGCACGTTATTTAAAACATAAAGAATATGAATCACTAGATCCAAACGATCGCGATAATTTTTTCATTACCGGCGTAATTTGCATAAAAACCACAAAATGAAAGTAGAAATTTGGTCTGAT
>CAMBFD010000054.1 GCA_945865625.1 Chitinophaga pinensis | reverse complement strand
GAGTAAAGTAATTTCGGAAGCTAGAATGGCAAAGATGGAAAAAATGAAAGAGGTATTAACAAAATCACAGTATTTAGTTTATAGCCAAATGTTTCGTAAAAGCCGTCAGCACTATTGATTTAGTGTTTTACCAATTAAGGTAGTTACCGTAGCTCTTTCAACAAATACTTTCACATAATCGCCTTTTTGTTCATTGGCTTTCGGAAAAACAACTACAACATTTTCATCGGATCTTCCCATCCAGTCATTTTCGCTTTTTCTACTATTTCCTTCAATTAAAACTTCAACAATGCTGCCAATTCGAGCCGAGTTCTTTGCCAAACTCATTGCATTTTGTGTTTTGATGATTTCAGTAAGTCTTCTACTTTTTACTTCTTCAGGAACATCGTCGGAGAGTTTTTTTGCGGCAGGAGTACCAGGTCGTTCGCTGTATTTATACATGTAGCTAAAATCAAATTTAGCTTCATTGATTAATGTAATTGTATCTTGGTGTTCTTCTTCGGTTTCGGTACAAAATCCAGAAATAATATCACAAGAAATGCCACAATTTGGTATGATTTCACGGATCATTTGAATTTTACCCATGTACCATTCTCTGGTATAATTTCGACTCATCAAGTCCAAAACACGGCTATTTCCACTTTGAGCTGGTAAATGGATATAGTTACAAATATTGTTATATTTAACCATGGTTCTAACCACTTTTTCATTGATATCGCGAGGGTGACTTGTGCTATACCTGATTCGCATGGTTGGAACGGCAAGTGCCACCATTTCTAAAAGATCGGCGAAATCAATTGCTTCGGATTGTTCTTCAGTGGTGAGTTTTTTAAATTCTTTCTTTTGTCCCCCACCAAAATAAAGATAGCTATTTACATTCTGCCCTAATAATGTAATTTCCTTGTATCCATCATTAAACAAGGTAACAACTTCTTTAACAATACTTTGAGCATCTCTACTTCTTTCTCTTCCGCGTGTGTAAGGCACAACACAAAAGCTGCACATATTGTCGCAGCCTCTCATAATACTTACAAAAGCGGTCACGCCATTTGTATTCAAACGCACTGGATTGAGATCACCATATGTTTCTTCTCTAGAGAGTAAAACATTGATGGCTCTACCTCCATCGTCAACTTCAGCCACTAATTTTGGGAGGTCTCTATAAGAATCTGGACCAGCAACTACGTCTACGAGTTTTTCTTCTTCTAAAAGTTTGTCTTTCAAACGCTCCGCCATACAGCCCAATACTCCAATAATGAGATCTTTGTTAGATTTCTTATTCATTCTGAGGTGTTTGAGACGCTCACGAATTCTTGTCTCGGCATTGTCGCGAATGGCGCAAGTATTTAAGAAAATAACATCGGCTTCAAGTTCATCATTTGTATTTACAAAGCCATGCTCATTCATGATACTCGCAATAATTTCGCTATCGGCGAAGTTCATAGCACAACCATAACTCTCAACATAGAGTTTTCGGGTATTTTTAATTTCGGCGTTGTTGATTGACATTTTAGAACTACAAAAATAACATCAAATTGAATACAAATGAATAATTGATGCATGAAATAGATTCGTGTATCAAACCTTTTTTGCATATTTGTAGTTCAAATGGCAATTAACAGAGGCATATTTTTATTGTTAATCCCAGCAATTGTTGGAAGTTTACAAGGTCAAAATTCTGGAAACGACAAAGGTCAGTTCACAGGTAATTTATTGTTAAACAATCAGAAATATTTAAGAGACGACAAAATTGGTGCATCGGGTACTATGCCTGTTTATGGCAGAAATGTTGTGAGTTCTGATTTTTGGTTATTCATGCAATATCGTATAAAAGATTACAGTTTTATTGTTCGATATGATGGTTTTAACAACTCTAATTTATTGTCGCCATTGGAAATTTATTCGAATCATGGAATAGGATTTTGGCAAGCAAATAAGAAGCTTGGAGAATTGGAAATTACAGTTGGTTCTTTTTATGATCAATTTGGGTCAGGCGTTTTATTCAGAGCTTACGAGCAACGCCAAATTGGTATAGATTATTCAATGCAGGGTCTTCGTTTGGCATATAACATCAATGAAAATTGGAAAATCAAAGGCTTTTCTGGCAATCAAAAGGGAAGTAATAAGAAGCGCTTTGATTTTAATCCTCAAGTTATTTCTGGTTTAAATATTGAAGGGTCTATAGATATAGGTAAGGATTCACTTGGAGAATCTAAATTTGGAACACTGCAGGTTGGTGCATCAGCGATTAATAGAACATTGGATGACCAAAGTATGGGTTGGTTGGTTACAAATATTAACAGTTATGAACGCGACGATCAGTTTACTCCTAAGTACAATGTATATGGATTTAATGGCTATTTTACCTATGATATTGGGAATTTCTCATGGAATGTTGAAGCCAATTACAAAAGTGAAGAAGCAATAGTAGACATGGATAATAAACTCCGTTTAAGAGATGGAAATGTACTCTATACCTCATTGAGTTGGGGTAAAAGTAAAATGAAAGTTGGAAAAACTTTGGTTTCAGTGGGTTTAAATGTTCAAGCAAGGCATATTGATAATTTTGTGCTCAAAACAAGTCCAACTGCAACATTGTTAGAAGGTTTGGTTACTTATTTGCCTTCATTGACAAAGCAAAACACTTATCGTTTAATGGCGAGATATAATGCACCAGCACAAGATTTAGGTGAAGATGGCTTACAAGGGGAAATAGAGGCCAAAATTGGTACAAAAACAAGGATATCGTTCAATACGAGTTATGTTCAATCATTAAAAAGCAATGGCAAATTCGATTCATCATCGAATCAAATGAAACCAATTCAATTATTCAGAGAATATAATTTAGAGGTGATACAAAGTCTTGGAAAAGATAAATTGAAATTGGGGGTACAAAATATTTATTACAACCAAGCAAGGTATGAGCAAGAGCCTGAATATTTACCGGTATTAACGATTACTCCATTCTTTGAGTGGTTGCATAAAACGAATTCTGGAAAGACGTTCAGAGTTGAAGGCCAATATTTGAACACAAAGCAGGATCAGGGTTCATTTGCCAACTTAGTTGTTGAGTATTACTTCACTAAGAACTTTTCTATATCGGTTGGAGATATGTTAAACGTGCAACCACATAGATATGAAACAATGGGTATTTCTGATGAAATATTGCATTATCCATCCTTTTTTATGGGTTATGTACACAACAACAGTGTTTACACATTGTCGTACATAAAACAGCAAGCAGGTGTAAACTGTTCTGGAGGTATTTGCAGACTAGAGCCTGCATTTAGCGGGGTTAGATTTACTGTGAGCAGTAATTTCTAATTGGCAGAAAAAGTTTAAAGATCCCAAATCCGGGTTCTTCCTTCACGTGAATATCGTTTTATATTCATCCAGAAAGCAGCAATTAAATAGAAAATAATTGGTGAGCCAAAGGTGAAGAAACTTGCATAAATGAATGACATTCTAACACTTCTCGTTGAAATATGCATTTTGTCGGCGAGTTGACTACAAACGCCAAATAGTGATTTTTCTACAGAAAATTTTAGGAAATTCATTATAGCGAAGATAGTACTAGGAAAGTTTAATTCCAAATTAAGACTTTGTAAATGAACCTTTTACATATTCAATGCCTGTTCTAAATAGAAAGGTTCTAGCCACTTATAGACTTCCTGCGAAAATTTATTTTCTGAATTTTTAATCCAAAAAGATTCAACTTTAGCCAAAATACATTCTTTGAAAGAAAGATTTATGAAAAGTAAATGTTCTTTTTTAGACTCATTGGGCCTTAAGCTCACGAGTCGTTGAATGTGTAGATTTGTTGATTTGAGATCTTTAGAAATGGTTTCTAATGCTGAAAATGGAAGTAATATCCATGCATTTCCTTCATGGTTCAAGAGCCTTTGAATGCACATAAAGAAATCGTGAAAAGTATTCTCTTTAAAATGTCGTGCTTGGTTCTTCAAATCTGTTTCTGATTCAAGTTGATTCGAGAAAAATGGGGGATTGCTAATGATGGCATCGAATTTGATTTTCGGAGCATAGTTGAAAATATCTGCTTCTAGAATTTCGATGTTTGAAATTTGATTGATGCTACAATTGATTTGCGCTTGCTTGGCAGTTTCAGAATGTTTTTCAATAGCCGTAATGCGAGTGCTAGGATATTTTTGATTCATCATCAAAGCTAGTAATCCTGTTCCTGTTCCGATATCTAGGATATTTTGGGGCGCATTAAAAGTGCAAAAAGACCCGAAAATACAGGCGTCTGTGGTTACGGGTAGGGTAACTAAATTTTGTTCAATTTTGAATTGCTTAAACTGAAATGGTTTACGGATTTTCACTGAAAATGAGTTCTGGTGTAAACAAATTGGGTTGGGTAAAATGTTGCCAATTGTTTTTGGTTAATGCAATAATTGTATTGCAGATGGGTAAAGATATTTCAATGTCATGGGTGCTTACAATGATGTACTTTCCTTCGTTTTCTGCAATTTCTTTAATGAGTTGCAAGAACTGCTTTCTACTTGGATAATCTAAGAAAGCCATAGGTTCATCTAATAAAATTATTGGTGTTTCTTGCGCTAAGCATCTTACGAGCATTACTTTTTGCTTCTCTCCGTCTGATAATTCTGCAAAATTCTTATTGATTAAATGCGAAACTTTACATTTATCAAAATACAATTTTACATTATCCAATGCTTTGTTTTGTTGGATTTTCCAAGGATTATTAAATCGCTGTTGGCCACTCATTACGATTTCTAGAGCCGACATTAACTCAATTGCAGGAGGATTGGGCAACATCAAAGAAATAAATGAGGCCAATTCATTGGATTTTAATTCATTGATTTTTTGATTTCCAAATTCAATACTGCCTGAAATAGGTTTAAAAATATTCAATAGGGTTTTTAGCAATACAGATTTTCCGATACCATTTGCGCCTAATAAAAGTGTAATTGTTCCAGGTTCAAGGGCAATAGAGATTTTTTCATGAAGTACATGCGTTTGCTGGTTTTTGATAAACCCGGTTGTTATTTCATGAAGTTTAAGCATTGGATTGAACTACAAAAATGAGATATTCGTGCGACTATATGCAATTTATTCAAGCAACTTTAGAAGATTTAGATAAAATTATTGTTTTAGCACACAAGATTTGGAACGATCATTACCCAGAAATCATTGGCCAAGAGCAAGTGAATTACATGCTCGAAAAAATGTATGATGCTGAATCTTTAAAACAACAAATGCAGTCGAATGATTTGTTTTTTTTAGCATATACAACCGAATATGAAGCTCCAATTGCATTTATTTCAATCAAAGAAGTTGAAAAAGGTGCACTTTTCATCAATAAATTTTATGTTGATACCCAAACACAAAGAAGTGGTGTAGGGATGTCTTTTTTTGATTTTATTTTGAAGGAATTCACTCCTGAAGTGATACGTTTACAAGTAAATAGAATGAATTATAAAGCTGTAAACTTTTACTTTAAAAGCGGTTTCACCATTGAAAAAGTTGCTGATTTTGACATTGGCGATGGATATTTTATGAATGATTTTGTGATGATTTGGGAAAGTATTCGGTAAAACGACTTTGAGGGGTTAATTTTGCAACGTGCTTGCATTAGTTGACTTTTCGTTCGAATTCGCTGGAAGATATTTATATAAAAATGCCGGTTGGCATATTAAACCAAGTGAAAAAATTGGTTTGGTAGGTTTAAACGGAACCGGTAAATCTACATTATTACGCGTTGTTGCTGGGGAATTTGATCTTCGTGAAGGAAGTTTATCAAAGGCTTCAAGTTTGAAAATTGGTTTTTTAAACCAAGATTTATTGAGTTTAGAATTTCATGAAAGTGTTCGTGATGTTGTGATGGCTGGCCGTGATGATTTGGTGAAAATCGATACAGAAATAAATCAACTCTTACATGAATTAGAAACTGAATACGACGATAAAAGAATTAATCGATTAACTGATTTACAAGATCAATTTGGGCAACTTGGTGGATACGATTGGCAATCTCAAGGAGATAAAATTTTGGAGGGACTCGGATTTACAACCGAAATGCTTCAAAAACCTTTGAAGGAATTTAGTGGGGGCTGGAGAATGAGAGCCATGTTGGGTCGATTGTTGCTTCAAGCTCCAGATTTGCTTTTATTAGATGAGCCAACGAACCATTTGGATTTACCAACAATTGAGTGGTTGGAAAATTATTTAAGCGACTATCAAGGTACGTATGTAATTGTATCTCACGATAGATTCTTTTTAGATAAAACAGTGAATAGAATTGCTGAGGTTGCACACCAACAATTGTACCATTATAAAGGCAATTTTTCTGATTACTTGGATCAAAAAGATGAGCGCGATGAAATGTTACAACGTCGATTTGAAAATCAACAGACCTACATTAAGCAGCAAATGCAGTTCATCTCTCGCTTTAGATATAAAGCGAGTAAGTCTACCGCAGTCCAAAGTAGGGTAAAAATGCTCAATAAAATCGAAAAAATTGAGATTAAAGATAAAGAGCGTGGTGATTTTGACATTAAATTTAACATTCGTGTAAATCCTGGAAAGCAAATAGTAGATATAGAGAATACCAGTAAAAGCTATGGCGACTTGCATATATTGCACAATAGTTTTGGTCAAATTATGCGTGGCGATAAAATTGCCATTGTGGGTGCAAATGGCAAAGGTAAATCAACGTTACTTCGAATGATTTATGGCACAGAATCTCATGAAGGAAAAATTGACCTGGGTTGGAATGTTGAATCTGCTTTTTTTGCCCAGCATCAGTTAGAGGCTTTGAATTTAAAAAACGACTTGCTCAATGAATTGGGTACAGTGAGCGCTGAATATACAGAGAAAGAACTGAGAACAGTATTGGGTTGTTTCTTGTTTACAGGTCAAGAGGTTTTCAAAAAAGTTAAAGTGTTATCGGGAGGTGAAAAATCGCGTTTGGCTTTAGCAAAAACCTTAATTACCCAATCAAACTTTTTATTATTAGACGAACCTACGAACCATTTGGATATGTTTTCGACTTCAGTTTTGGCTGAAGCATTGGAAAATTATGATGGTTCAATCATTTTTGTTTCGCACGATAGAACATTTATTAGCAGGGTTGCGAATAAAATTTGGTGGATTGAAAATGGAGAATTAAAAGAATATTTGGGCACTTTTGATGAGTTTAATGAGTGGAATTCTACCCGTGTTATTGAAGTGAAACCAATCGTAAAAACGCCAACCCCAGCAGCGCAAACGACTTCAGTTGCACAAACTTTAGAAAGTCCCTCGAAAAAAACGTTATCAAAAAATCAAATTCAAAAATTAGAGCAAGACATGCAACAATTTGAAAATGAGATTAAACAATTGGAAAAGAAGAATTTAGAATTGTCAATCATGATGCAAGATTCTTCTGTTTCCACAGATTCAACTAAATTGATGGAAGTTACTTCGCAACATAAACTAAACATTGATACCATTTCTGCGCTTCTACAAAAGTATGATGAGGTGATGGAAACTTGGTTATCGACACAAGAATAGGCTTTTGGTACTTTTTTTGCTATGTTTGAGTTATGAAACGGTTTTTGTATTTGGCATTATTTGCAATGAATTGTCTTTTGTTAAAGGCAAATACCGATAGTACTCTAAGATTTTGCAATGCCATTTATGAAGGCGATATAAGAACAGTTAGGGTTATTCAAGAAAATAGTGGCTTTAATTTTCCTGTAATTGCGTTACAAGATGCCTTAAAAACGTTGAGGTTGGAATTTGATCAAATTACTTCTGAAAGAGATTATTATCAATTTACGCTTATTCATTGTGATGCCCAATGGAACCGATCAAATTTGGTTAAAACACAATTCTTGGATGGAACGGGCTTTGAGAATATAGAAAATAACGTTTTTTCGAACTCTACACTAACACAATACGTTCATTATTCAATTAATTTTCCAACTGAACAAACCATGCCAAAAATTTCGGGGAATTATTTACTGTTGGTTTACCGTAATTTTAATGAAGCCGATATTGTTTTGTCCAGAAGACTGATGGTTTTGAATTCTAAGGGCAATGTAGAAATGACAGTTTCGCAAAGTAGCCAAGTGGAATTTAGAGCTGAAAATCAACAGGTTAATTTTACGTTTACAACGTTAAAAGATTATTTTATACCTAATCCGTATCAAGATTTAACCGCAGTTATTTTAAGAAATGGTGAATGGTTGACTGCCAATAATGAACTTAGACCTCAATTTATTCAAAATCAATCTTATGCTTATAAACAAATGATTGGAAGTCAGTTTCAAGGTATCAATGAATATCGATATTTCGACATTCGATCGTTGAGAGCGAGTCAGGCATGGGTTAAAAAGAAAATGAATATTGGCAATCAAAAACACGTTTGGTTGGTTGCCGATAATAGCCGTGGATATGACCGATATATGAATTGGAATGATTACAATGGCAGGGTTTTTTATGACAACAAGGATATTTTGAAGGATAGTTTATTAAAACCCAATGGTTTTGAGAACGAGAGTGATTATTGCTTTGTGCATTTTTCACTTTCAATGGATCTAATTGATAAAGATATTTATGTTTATGGCGAACTTAGCGACTGGAGAATTCAAGAAAGTCACAAGCTTTATTACAATGTAGACGCAAAGATCTATGAAACGGTAATTCCTTTAAAACAGGGCTATTACAATTATATTTATGGAGTGGCTGATAAAGAGTCTAAGTCTTTAGATTTTAAAATGCTAGAGGGATCTCACTCGGCAACAGAAAACAATTATATGGTTTTAATGTATCATCGAAATCAAACCATGCCATATGATGAGTTGATTGGTTATGGTTTAAAGAATTCTCAGGGTAAAAACTAAATTAATATTTTAAATAAGGTGCTGTGATTTTTTGATAATCTTGCAGCGAATTGATTTTCCAAAGTTTTGTTTTATAGTAAGTTCCACCTTTGGCAAACTTTTGAATATACTCCGGAATTTCATTCTGATTTGGCATGTAGCATCCAATTTCTTGCCCTAATGGCATTTTGTATTTTGTGAGATAATAAACTTGTTCGTAATCGTTGTAGTTGAAATGTTGTGGATGGAAATCCAATCCATAATCGCAATTCTTCCGGGTTGCTGCGTAGTATTCACCTATAGATTCACCCAAAATAAGGGTTTTTTTATTCTGAGGGATATTGGAGGCCAAGAAGCTTAAGAAAGGCTCGGAAATGCGCTCTGGGCGCTGGTAAATGGCAACTATATGGCGAGCACTGAAAATCGCAAATCCATTCAATGCAATAATTCCTAAAATATAGATACTATACTTTTTTGAAGTGAATTTTATCCATAGAGCATTGTCTCTTATAAAAAGAATCCCCAACAATAGGAAAACAGGCAAGTAACGGTATTGAGGGGTGATTAAAAAGAACAAAGTGAATGAAAATGCGAATAATTCCGCTGAAAATTTTTGAAAAAACCACACTTTTGGATTTTTGATTGAGGTTAGCATTTGCCAAAAGTTTAAGAGTGCCATGCCAATAATGATGACATATTGCAAGGGCATTTCTTTATAGTAAGGCCAAAATCGATCTATGAAACTTGCTTTTAAATAACTCAAAAAGCTAGTTGATTGTGGAGTATGTTTGGATGTTTGAACTGTAAGTTGCGAAATGAGCTGCTGAATGTTGAAATCGATGAAATATAGGCTAAAGAAGGCAGGAATTATAGCAGCGATGATGAATGGAATTGATTTTTTAAAAGAGGTTTCAAGGATTTTTTTAAGGACGATTACAACAACTATAGGAAATGCATAGAGGTGCGAAATGGCCATGAGTCCAACAATAAACCCAAGGTAAATCTGTTTGGTATTGATAGATTTTAAATAAAAATAAAGCGTGATTAATAACATGATAATGGCTTCAATTCTAACACTTCTGGAGAGTTCGAACACGCTTTTATCGAACGCAAATATGATAATGAGAAATATGGAGATTGTTTTATTGAGCGATTGGGTTAAGATTTTATAGAGTAGAAAGAAAGTGGTAAGATGCATGATTAAAAAAGGCAATCTCACATTAAAGATGGTTGGTTGGACGAATTTTAGCCACAGAATATGCCAAAGTTGAATGAGTGGTGGATAGCTGGCAAAAACGGTTTCTGCACCTGAATTAGGCCAAAGCTTAGAGAAATATTGATGAAATTTAGTGTACTGAATTGCAGGATCGAGATTCATGGTTTCATCGGTCCAAGCAACGGGTAAAGTTTCTAGGTTATATAGGCCTAGTGCGGCATAGATGCATAAAAACCCATAAAAAAAGAGTTCATGGCGATATTTTAACCGCTCAAAAATCAATTATTTGAAAGTGATAAGAACCTGATTTTTATCGACAGCCATACCTTGAGATACAAGCACATCATTCACTATGCCGTCGGTAGGTGACTTAATGGCATTTTCCATTTTCATGGCTTCGAGAACTAGAATTTTATCTCCTTTGTTTACGGTATCGCCGGCATTTACAAGCACTTGTAGCACAAGTCCTGGCATTGGTGCTTTCATATCGGAAATTTTTGGCGTTAGAGCATTTTCAAGTCCCATCGATTTCAATATCTCATCGATTGGTTCTGTAATGCTCGCGTTAAATTTATTTCCGTTGTATAGTAATGTAAGCGTTTTTGTTTCGTGGTTTACATTGAGGCAGGTAATGGTGTAAACTTTATTTGGGGTAATGAGCAATAAAGTTTCATCATTTTGCTTTACAATTTGCAAAGATTTAGATGGGTTTTCCATCCAAACTTTGTTTTCATTGACCAAGGAAATTTGTTTGTCTAAAATGTTAACTTTCATAATTTAAACGTTTCTATCGATAACGAAATTGACTAAAAGGTTGAGTTGTTTTTTGTGAATTGGGTTTGCATTGAGGGAATTTAGAATTTCGAAAGCTTGACTTCTAAATTCATTCATTTTTTGAGTTGCATATTGAATGCCGTTGTGTTTTTTGATAAAATCGACAACCAAATTCATTTTTTTAGCATCAGGTAAATTGCCTTTGATGACTTTTCGAATGTCTTTGGTTTCTTGATTTGGTGCCTGTGACATTGCATAAATGATAGGAAGGGTTAGCTTTTTTTCTTTTATATCAAGTCCAGCGGGCTTTCCACTTTTGTTTTCGCCAAAGTCGAATAAATCATCACGAATTTGGAAGGCCAAGCCAATAAGTTCTCCAAAATGTCGCATTTTTTCTAAGATAAATGGATCTGATTGAGTTGAAGCAGCACCAATTTGGCAACAAGAAGCAATTAAAGAAGCTGTTTTTTTTCGGATAATTTCAAAATAAACTTCTTCGGTGGCATTCATAAACTTTGCTCTTTCAAGTTGAAGAAGTTCACCTTCGCTCATTTCTTCTACTGCGGTACTCACAATTTCGAGCATATCGTAATCCTTATTGCGAATACTTAATAGTAAACCTTTTGAAAGGAGGAAATCACCTACCAAAACGGCAATTTTATTTTTCCAAAGTGCGTTGATAGAAAAGAAACCTCTTCTTTTGTAGCTTTCATCTACTACATCGTCGTGAACTAAAGTTGCAGTATGTAGTAATTCAACAAGCGAAGCACCACGGAATGTTCTATCGTTAATGTCGCCGAATAAACTAGCACTGTATAGAACGAAAATTGGGCGAATTTGCTTTCCTTTTCTTTTTACAATGTATGTCATAATGGTGTCTAATAAAGGCACCTTAGTTTTCATACTTTGCCGGAACTGTTGCTCAAATAGCTCCAGTTCTTTTTCAATAGGTTTTTTTATTTGCTCGATGCTAGAGCTCATTGCTTCTGCGAATGTACAATTTTAAACTGATTTAAGTACATATTTCAGCGAATAGTATGATTGTAAAATTGATGGTATCTTTGTAAAAGTTAAGAATCTTAAAGATGATATTAAATTGCAAATTAGGTAGTTGCTATTTTTGGCGTATACATATAATATGCATTTGCATTTTAATGTTGGTTTTTTCTTTGTTTTCTTGTAAAACGGTGAAACCGAAGCAAATTGTTCAAAATAAGAAATCTGTGATATTGGGTAAAAATTATCAAAAATTTGTTGAAACACTAACTTCTTTTAGTAAGGGTTCGAAAGGTGCTCTAAAAACAGATGCCGATGTGTTTTTGAGTTCAATTGAAAAGGACTATTCAAGCTATGTGTTAGATACGAATTTTAGAGATTCATTGGCTGCTTTCGTCAATGGTGGAATGATTTCGATAGATGTTTATGGAGGAAATTGGTGTTCAGATACCCGTTATGGAATGGGTGGCTTACTGAGGGTTTTAGATGCTTGTAAAATGCCGGCTGAAAATTTTACATACATAAGGGTGAGCAAAGAAAAGAAGCTAATTGATATTCACGTTGAGGGCCTTCAGATTTCTAAAGTGCCTTTGGTGATTGTTCGCAATAAGAAAATGGAATTAGGGAAAATAATTGAGGTTC
>CAMBFD010000053.1 GCA_945865625.1 Chitinophaga pinensis | reverse complement strand
AGGAAGTTACTATGGCACAAAATGGACTCTTTGCCCACGTTTATGGGGCAGAAATCACCTACAACAGCAAATTTAATTTTTTATCAGGTGAATGGAGAAATTTCGGTGTATATTCAAATTACACTTACACGGCATCTGAAGCGTATATATACGAACGCGTTGCCGTTGAAAAACTAGATGAAGTTTTTGTTTATGGTAGCGATGGCAAGGGTTTCTTATATTCTAATGATAACCGAGAAAAACTTACCCTGCCCGGCCAAGCAAAACATTCAATGAATATAGGGCTTTTCTATGACGCGAGGAATCTCTTTGTTCAGGCGATTTTGAATTATCACGATGATTTCCTCACCGAACTGGGACAAGAAAAAACATTTGATATTTATTACGGAAAGGCATTAAGAGTTGATATTAATGCAGATTACCTCTTCAAGGAAGGTTGGAATATTTTCCTTCAATCAAATAACATCACAAACACCCCACTTACCATGTATCTAGGTAGCCCGAATTTATTAAAACAACAAGAATACTACAGTTGGTGGGTTCGTCTGGGCATCAGACATCAATTATAATGAATTAAGATAAATGTATATTAAATACCTACCAATAGCATTTTTGTTTCTGGCGACGGCGTGCCATTCTCAAAAAAGAATCAAGCCTCTAATCAGCTCCGAACCACTGAACAATGACCCAGATGACGTAGCAATTTGGATTCATCCAAGTGAGCCATTGAAAAGTATTGTTTTTTTAAATGATAAAAATAGTAAAGGGGGTGTTTTTGGGTTTGATATTTCAGGGAAACCCTTAGCAAACAAATCGATTCAGCCATTATTAAAACCCAATAATCTGGATATCGTCAACCGTCTATCCAATCCTTTCAAACACGACTCTTTGGAATCAGTACTTGTAATTACAGAAAGAGAAACGCAACGTATCCGCATATTTAATGTCCCCGATTTATATTCGTTAGATAGCGGCGGATTTATTGCTTTTGCCGAAGACTCTTCAGGAAATTCCGACTTCCATGCTCCCATGGGAATCGCGGTAGTGAGCAAATATCCTTACGAAAATCTCGATGTTTTTGTCAGTCGAAAATTTGGCCCTAATAAGAAATATTTAAACCAATATAAAGCTTCTTGGACCAGTGATAAACAAATGAAATTAAATTACGTAAGAAGTTTTGGCACCTTCAGCGGCATAAAGGAAATAGAAGCTTTAGCCATTGACACATTCCAAAACAGGATTTACTACTCCGATGAAAACTACGGTATTCGATACGCTTCTACCTCGCCGGACAAAATAGATACGGGCAGTTTTGGAATAGGATCATTTAAATCAGATTGTGAAGGTATCGCTGTAATATATACGTTAAAAAAATTCCCCAACGGATTGATTGTGGTTTCCGATCAACAACGCAATAATCTTAACTTCTTTGATCGCAATACCCACAAATTTATTGGTTTTGTTGAGATTGAAGCCACGGAAACAGACGGAATTGATTTTAGCACGTTGGCATTGGTGAAGGACAGTGAGGGGACGCTTTTTGCCATGAATAATTTACTCCACAACTTTCACTACTATTCAATTGAATCGCTGATTAGCAACATCAAAAAGTCGAATTGAAACGCTAACTTCAATAGTTTGATTTGCGGGGAGGGGTATAGCAAAATTTTGCCTAATTATGTCCGGGCTGATTTATAGGTCTACTAAAGTACTATCTAGCGCACAAGCGTTCCCCATACCGTTCCCCAAAGCGTGCCATAGTATTAAAAATTAGATTTAATAATTACCGCCACAGGCAGATTATTAAATAGTTAAATGGCTAAATAGTTAAAAAGCCCCACAGTGGAATAAACGGATTGACTTTTCGTCAAATGAGGTTTTTAGAAATTGTTCCAGACTTGCATTTTTCACAGTGAACTGCTAGTTTTGGTTTGTGGTAACAATCTCAACTTACATAAGGAGGATAAACCAGAATACAAAATTAAATGTTTTAACAAATGTTTTAACAGAAATAGAAAAACCCTGCCTTGGCAGGGTTTTTCTTTGTGGAGTTGGGGGGAATTGAACCCCCGTCCGGAGATGCGAAAACTAGCGCTTTCTACAGGTTTAGGGTGAGATTATTTTCGGAAGTAGGCCGGCTCTCCCCTGGCCAACGTTACCTCTTATTTGGCTAATAATGTTTCCTACGCCAACTTTTCAGAAACATACCCGTGCGGGTCGATTACTTCTGGTGATTCTCGGCACGAGTATAGAGAATCGAAGTAAATGGCATTAACCTATCACTCGGATTAGGCAGCCATGGCGTAATTAGATTCGCCTCTTAAATTTTGGAAATTGAGATTTAGGTGCCAAAAACCAAAGCACCACCTGCTTACACCGCATCCATTCATCCCGTCGATTCCGATCAACCCCAATCGGTACTGCAAAGATACAACTTAAATGTCCCTCATTAAAAAAATAGATTTGCAATTTTCGCAAAAATCAACCACCTACCTCATCGTAAAATTGCTTCAAATACAATTCCATGAACGCATGCCGCTGCTCAGCCATTGCAGTCCCCGTTTTTGTGTTCATTAAATCCTTCAAAAGCAATAACTTTTCGTAAAAATGATTCACCGATGGCTGCCCACCTTTCTTGTACTCCTCTTTTGTCATGTTTAAATTCGGAGGGACATTTGGGTTGTAAATTTCATTTCCCTTAAACCCCCCATAGTTGAAAGTACGCGCAATACCAATAGCTCCAATGGCATCGAGGCGGTCGGCATCTTGGACCACATCTAACTCCTTTGAGGCAAAAGTTCGGGCTTCTTTGCCGCCTTTAAATGAAATATGATTGATGATTTGAACAACGTGTTCAATTCTAGAATCTTCTAGTCCTTGATTTCTGAGAAAATCGGCTGCAATTTCAGCACCAAGGGTTTCGTTACCACCATTGAATTTCGAATCAGAAATATCATGGAGCAAAGCCGCCAATTCAACAACCAAAACATCTACTTGCTCAGTTTCCGCAATGCGCTTTGCATTCAAATGAACCCTGTGGATATGCCACCAATCATGTCCACCTTCTGCATTTTTCAAAGTTTCTTGAACAAAAGCAATTGTATTCTGAATCAATCTAGCATCCGTATTTTCCATCGATGGCAAAGATGCGAATCTTTCACTAAAAAGCCTTTGCGAATTTTGCAAAAAAAAGACTGCCTTTTTCAAAAAACAGCCCCATGTAAATAAATATTTATTTAAACCCCTTCGCCCCAGTTTTTCAACTCTTCTTCGCTCCATAATTCTGGGAAGAAAATTCTTCGCTGATACTTAGGATGCATGTACTTCTGCCAATCGCTTCCGCCAGTTGCAGCCGCATTGCCAAGGTATTTTCCAGCAGCATGGTAATGGGCCATCACCCAAGTAACATTCACAGTGTAATCGTAATGACGCATGGCATTCACCAATTCAACATCCGATTTAATATGCTCTGGTAACTGTTTGAATTTTGTCCATAAATTGGTGGTGTTATATCCCTCCATTTTACGTAAAAATTCAGTTTTATACTTCCTTTCAAAATTTGTTAGTAAGGTATTCTTTCTGCCCGTTTTGTGATCTTTTCCTGCTGCTTGCCAATATAAATGCTCAAACGCATGTTCGTATGGCGTATCTCTGTCAATTGTAGCCCTAAATCTGTAATCAATTAAATTTATTAACTCAGTCGATGAAAATTCAATCAAACGAAACTGTGCGCTCTGAAATCCACTCGCAGGAGTCAATGTATTTCTGAATTTCATGTACTGCTCAAGCTCCATGCCATCCCCCATGATTGAAAACGACGATGATAGCATATCGAAATAACGACTTACCCTTTTCAACTTCTCAGTGAAGAAAGCCGCCTCAACTGTTTCAGCATTGCTCACCTGATCAATTTCCCACAAAATCATTTTAAATAACAACTCGTTAATTTGATGGTACATGATAAAGACCATCTCGTCGGGTTGAGTGGTGCGCTGTATTTGTAGCCCTAACAATGCCTCAGGTAAAATATAATCCCAATATGTAATCGGATTTGCCCACACAAGTCCCTCCAAATGAACATCTGGATTTTGATTAATGGCTTGATATTTGGCGTCAATTCTATTTAAAATTTCGTCTCTTTCGGCTGACATAGTTTTCAAATTTAACTTCTATTTTTAAAGAATTCGTAAATTATTAAATCAATTGCTTCGTTATTGTGATTTTCAGTGATGTTTTTTGCAAAAAAAAGGAGACCCTAAAGTCTCCAATTTTACCAATTAAAAAAATATAAATCTTATTTCTTTTTATATTTCTCTTTATGACATTTAATCCATTTTTCGTATTGTTCAGCGGTTAAAATTTCTTTGATTGCTTTCAAATAAATTTTCTCACAATCAATGATTTTGCCTTTATGAATGGCACGGTTAATGCTATTTTTAATCTTTTCTTTTGCTTTTGCAGACAATGCCTTAAGTGCAGCGGCTCTGTTTAATTCAACTTGATACAACATTTCTTTCTTTTGAGTTGCTGTGATTGAACCAGCATTAAAAAGTTTGTAAATTGAATCTGTCTGCAACTTGGCTTTGGCAATGATTTCCGCCTTTTGGTTTTTCACCCAAGCTTCAATTTCACGGTCAATTGCTTTTAACAATTTTCTGTTTGCGTCCATGCATTCTTCTTTTGCCTTGTGCGCAGCCGAAAGTTTTTCCTTTTGTGTTTTTGTTAATTTGAAACTGCAACAAATTTTATTCATTGAATCTTCTTTGCCACCTTGTGGACCTTCAACAATTGCCAAATGAAAATAATCAGATTCAAGGAAAGTTGGATAGCTCTCAATAACCAAATCAGCCGACATAGAAGCATCAACAATTTCAGGATTGTCAATAATTTCTCCTAAAGAATCGCCAAGAGCAACTGGTTGTTCATTTGGCAATGTGCTATCAGTTGGCACCGTTGGAGCTTCGTCTTTTTTGCAAGACCAAACGGTAACGCTTAATACAGTAATGGCAGCAAATAGGTAAATAATTTTTTTCATGATTTTGGTTTATTTCTACAATAGACGCAATTTATGTTCAATTTGTTACAAAAACATGTAACAAGTTTACATTTTTGTGACTTAATAAAAATTTTTATCTTTTTAACATGGCTTCAATGAAACGATTTACATCATCAATGGTATTGCTTAGATGTGGTGTGATTCTCACCCCTTGAACCACTGGATGATCAATGCCAACCGTGAAAATTCGAAAATCTTTCATGATTTTTTTTGCAAAATCCACGGGTTTCATTCCATGCTTTTGGATGCAAAAAACGGCTCCTCCTCTATCAATATCCCTCCATGGAGAAATACATTGAATTCCATTTTGACCATCAACCTTTGACAAAAACGATTCTTTTAAATATTGTAAACGTTTCAATTTTGCATCGAAACCAATGGCATTGTTAAAGTCAATGGCAGGCCGAATGCTTTGTAATGAATGAATTGGCCTGGTTCCTTGATGTTCAAACCTGCGAATATTGGTTTTTGACATTCCAACATCACCAAACAAAGGCCAAATTTGATCGATGTAACTTTTTTTCATAACCAAGTACCCCAATCCTAAAGGAGTACACAACCATTTATGCAAACTTCCGGCTATAAAATCTGCATTTAAACTTCCAATTTTTTCGATGGTATGGGCCGTTGAATGTGCAGCATCAACTGCCACCGCAAGATGATCATTTAATATTTTACACCTTTCTACAATTGAATTTACGGGAATTACATGGCCTGTTAAATTAATTGTGTGGGTTAAATGCAACATTCTGGTTTTGGATGTCACCAATTGCGAGTAAGCATCAATAATTTCCTCATCGTTTTTAGGCAATAATGGCACATTCGCAACTTTAATTACAATTCCAAATCGAACCGAAGCTTGCTCAAATGCTTCCACCATACTTCCGTAATCTTGGTTCCCAATAATGACTTCATCGCCTGATTTCCATGGAAAACCCATGATTACAATATTCAAACTTTCAGTGGTATTTCGCGTTAAAACCAATGTTTCAGAATCGACACCTAAGAATTCAGATAGATGTTTTCTGGCACTCTCAATTTCGGTTTCCTGAACCGTTCGCATAAACTCGGAAGTTTGGGTATTGATATGAATTTCAGCCAATTGATGAAATTTCAATGTGCTGATTGGCTGGTGTGAAAAATAACCGTGTTCAAATTGAATGAAATCTTTTGGTCTATTGAAAAACTTCGAAACTTTCTTCCAATATGCCTCGTTATCGAACTTTTTGCTATCCGCAGAAACTGATTCCAATGCTTTTAAAGATTCATTTTCATTAGGGACATTTGAGCCCAGGGAATCTCCCACAATGAGGGAACCACCTAGGCCAAGCATCGAATTATAAACAAAAGACTTACGATTCATACCATACAAATATAGCAGAAGTTAGGAATAATTCGGAACGATTCAATGTCCCTCAAAAAAAAGAAATTAATATTGAGGGTGCTGCGGTTTATTCTGTAAAATTGATTCAATATCATGCATGATTTCTGGGGTCAATTGACTCACAAGTTCAGCACTTTTAAGGGTTTCTTTGAGTTGTGAAGCTTTAGTAGCGCCAAGAATGACTGTGCTCACATTTTCATTTTTAAGACACCACGCGATTCCCAACTGTGGCAAAGAAAAGCCGTGATCTGCAGCAAAAGTCATTAAATTTTGAACTTTAGTTTCGTTGTCAGGTGTAAATAATTTATCGGCCAACCAGCCCAATTCTTCTCTCTTTAAGCGTACATTTTTCTTAGGTGCATCGATGTATTTACCGGTTAAATATCCACTTGCCAATGGACTCCAAATGGTGGTTCCCAGTCCAACCGTTTTATAAATTTGACTGTACTCAACTTCAACTTTATCTCTGTGAAGCATATTGTATTGCGGCTGTTCCATCACAGGGCCAATGAGGTGATATTTTTCAGCAAACATATGGGCTTCCATAATTTCCTGTGCACTCCATTCACTCGTTCCCCAATACAAAATTTTACCTTTCATGATGAGCTGATGCATACTCCAAACTGTTTCAGAAATTGGAGTGTTTTTATCGGGCCTATGACAAAAATAAAGATCTAAATAATCTATTTGCAAACGTTTAAGTGCTTGCTCACATGCTTCAATGATGTGCTTACGATGAAGTCCTTTTTGTGTAGGGACTTTTGCACCTGCACCAAAGAAAACCTTGCTTGAAATGATATAGGAATCTCTCGACCAGTTTTTCTTTTTGAGAATTTTACCCATCACGCGCTCACTTTCGCCGGCAGCATAAACCTCGGCGTTATCAAAAAAGTTAACTCCTGCATCATAGGCAATGTCCATAAGTGTTTCACTCATATCGTCACCAATTTGATTTCCAAAGGTTATCCAAGACCCAAAACTGAGCTCACTTATTGGCAAACCAGATTTACCTAATCTTCTATATTCCATTTCACAAATTTATGTGATAAATTTGTATTGTGATTTTCAAAAGGCTAATCATTTTATTCGCATTCATTCAGGGCAGTTTGGCTTTAGCAAATCCATTTTTACCATTTTTCAACAAGCTTTACAAAGCTCATCAACTCATTGAAAATAAAGACTTTAAAAAGTCAAAAGAATTTATTTTCAAGCAAATCCAAGGTAAAGATTCAAATCAATGCATCGCTTGGTATGATTTATCTCGGATTTACGAAAATGACAAAAAATTTGATTCGGCACTCATATTTTCAGAAAAAGCATTGTTGAAATTGTTCATTCAGCATCAAAAAGCATCTGAAGCGATCAAATTAGACAAACGATATTCATTGAGTTTAAATCATTTTAACGATTTAATAACTTCACAAGTCGAAAAATTATATGTACTCAACCGCAAGAGCGAACCAAATTTATTGGGCAAAAAGAACAGAAACGTATTCTATGCCGAACTATTTAGTTCTCTCAAAAATCGTGTTCAGAATCATTTGTTATACAAGAATTATTTGGACACTTCAACGCATGAACAAGTCAAAAATATAGGGTGTGTGATTCAATTGGAATGGAGTATTCAACATTTGCAATATTGCGAAGATACCATTGAATTTAAAACGGTCTTGGCATCAAAAAATATCAATATTTACAAGGGATACATTGATCATTATTGGAAAAATATTGAAAAAAACCAACAATTGAAAAATGTCATACATCTGAAGAATTTTTACAAAGTCATTGAAGATACACTCTTCAAAACTGCGTTTGAATTGGTATTGATTGAAAACAAAGAGCAAACCTATCTCAAGTTTATTGAGGAATATCCAAATGCACCGCAAAAAGACAACGCATTTAATTTAGCAGAGAACATCGCTTATTTAGAAGCAAAATCTGCGAATAGTAATAGCAAGTACGAAATATTTATCGAAAAATACCCAAAAGCCCGTCATAGAGCTCAAATCGACTATTTAAGGAGGTATTTAAACGTTGTTCCAGTTCCATATTTAACAAAAGAACTAAAATACGTTTATGTAGATTCTGCAAGTTCGGAAACATGGACAGACAGTGTGTACGATTTTGCATACCCTTATGCATCTAACTATCATAAAAAATGGCATTCTAATGGTTCAATGTTGGTGCCGGGATGTGCCCTTGTAATGAAGTTTGATGACTTTGGCGCGTCAGATTTTTTCTACATTGAAAAAGATGGCACCCCTGTGAATCAGAAAACATATGATGAGATTGTTCAGTTTTCTACAAATATGGCCTTTGTACAAAAGGCAGATAGACATGGAATTATCAATTCACAGGGACAAGAAATTTTACCATGTAAATTTCAGAGAATCTATTTCGACACTTCATTAAAACTTGGAATATTGTTTAATGGCAAATCTTGGGGGATGTTTAACATCACTGGGAAACTCATTACACCAATTCAATATTCAAATATTTTAAGTCCATTTTCTTCCATTACTGTCAATGTAGATATTATGGAACTTCCAAAAGTATTGATTGCTGTGATGAATGATAATTTATGGGGTTACATCACATTATCGGGTGAAAAAGCCATTGAATTCAACTACAAACAAGCATTCCCTTTCAAAAATGGCGTTGCACTTGTTGAAACTACCAATGGAAAATGGATGTACATTGATTTCGGTGGGAAACAGGTAAGTAAAGAATATGATCTCATACAAGATTTAGAAAGCGGATATTCTAAGGTAGTCAGAATTACAGAAGGAAAGAAAAAATATGGAATTTTAGCAAAACCGTTTGGATCTAAAATACCTCAAATGAATTTAACCCATGCCCAATTGCATGATTTTGGTAGAACCTATAAAATTAAATACCAATCCGATTCAATACATCAAGAATTTAAAGAGATTTTATCTCCAATTCACGACGATATTATCTTCACTATAAATCTCCATTTTAATGCTTTTGCTGTTAAAACCCCAAAAGGATATTTAATTTATGATACATCAGGCGCCATTATTTGTAAAAATCCCATTCCCAATTTAACGGTTTTTGCTCAAAAACTATTTGTTACAAAAGAAAAAAAGCAAGTAAAGTGGTACAATTACAAAAACAATTTAATGTCGAATTTATCTTTCGAAGAAATTAATATTATTTCTGATCACTTGGTTGCTGGATTAACCAAAGGAATGTGGAACATTTTCAACATCAATGAAAAATCATTAACCATTTTAAATGAAAAAGGTATGATTTATAAAGATTTTGAAGCCATTGTACCGTCAGAAAAGGAAGGTTACTTCATGATTCAGAAAAAAGGTGTTTGGGGATTGTGCAACGAAAATGGTAAGGTAATTTTAGATTGCAAGTACCAGGATATATATTTCACCGACAACATCAATAACTTTATTGTAAGAATCCCAGAAACCACTTCCAACGAAGAAAGTTCTTGGGGCGTGATCAACACAACAGGCAAATTTATTGTAGACCCAGTTTTTGAGGGAATTAGTTTCGAAGATTTTAGTGGTTATTGGTTGGTGCCTTACAATGAAAAGAATGCCTGGTTAGATCAAAAAGGAAATCTTTTTGCTGAACCCGCTGAATAATTAAAATCAGCCAAATATTTACATATTACCTACAAACGATTTAAGCTTTTTCATCTAATTTGTAAGAGAGTTAATTTCTAAAATTGAAACAATGACTCCGAATAGTGAAACTAGTTTCATCTTAAAAGCTTTTGAAGGTCTCAAGTAATTCAGATAAAGTTAACCTAAAAGTTTAAGTCTAACACAAATCGATCTATAAAACCCTATAAAGAGCCGTATATTCGCATTTTAATTGGTCCCTTCGTAGAATGGATACTACATGAGTCTCCGGAACTCAAAATACAGGTTCGATTCCTGTAGGGATCACCAATAAATTGAATTTTAAAAGGTTAAAGCCATTCAAATTCCCAACAATACATTGTTGAATTTATTTGCAGAAAGCCAAACATCAATGACATATTTTAAAAAATCGTTTTCAAAGGTTTTTTCAGCTTCAAAAGAATGCATCACATAAAATTGCTTATTCAAAATTAAGGACTCTTTAGAAATGACCTCTTTGAATTTAGGGTCAATTTTTTTATTCTTTTCACCTCTCACAGAACCAAAATATTTCAAAAACTGCTCCTCTGAAATGGCTTCTTGAAATGAAGAAATATTCGCAGCAATATTCTCTCTATATTTAAGCAAGTCTTCTTTCTCAGGCATGTAAACTCCTGAATAAATACCGCAGCTTTCCGCTCCGATTTCTATATACATACCGCCAGGAAACATACTTTTCCGACCACCAATATGAATAGATGCTGAACAAAATGATTTATACGGCATTTTATTTTTCGAGAAACGAATGTCTTTATTGATTCTAAATACACATTCCTTTGGCACAATTCCATTAAAATCAGAATCAATTGCAGACATTTTTTCAATTAATGCACCAACAAATTCAAGAAATGGGGCTTTCACATTTTCTTCATAACGCTTACGATTCAAATCAAACCATGATTTTTGATTATTCATTGACAATTCAATGAAAAACTCAAAGAAATCAGGCTCAAATTTCGAAAATGTTACCATATCAATGCCCAACTAAGATTTGAGTCGAAAGCAATTGTCCCTCAATAGAATAACGTAAAAAGTACACCCCGTTTGAACGATTCGAAAAATCTATTATATATGAATCTGAATTTATTTTCTGAATTGGCACATTGCATTTGGCACCCAAAGCATTTACAATTTCTAGTGCATCAATGATAGCACCATTCTCAACCTTTACATTTAAAAAAGATTTTATTGGATTCGGATAAACTTTGATACCAACATTAGATGCAGAAGAAACATTCAAACGATCCATAACAATTTGTTTTGAAATCGAACAACTACAACCATTATCTCTCGTTTTTGCAGACATTGTAACTTGATATGAACCATCTCCGCCTAAATTATAATTCACTCCCGCATTCAAATCTTTAGAGAATTGATTTCCTAGTCCCTTTACTGTCCAATTATAATCAATATTACTTTGTCCTCCAATATTCAAACTAACATCCATTGGCTCAAGTTTAGCACCATAAAAGGCAAAAGAATAATCTGGCGCATAACTAAAATCGCATGTTCTAGGCAACTCATAAATATCTAAAGATTTAATAAGCGAAGCAACACAACCACCTTTCATGTAAACAGTGAGCTCAACATTGAAAGTTTTGCTTGTTACCACTTTATAACGATGAAATGGTTTTTCAAAATTAGAAGTATCGTTATCACCAAAGTTCCACAAATAAGATAAATTTCCGTTTCCAGAACTTTGGTTATCAAATTTGACAGTATCCAAAGAACATTTAGGATCAAAACTAAACTGCACAATTGCTTGATCTAAAACTTGAATTGTTTTCGAGTTTTCAGAAAAGCATCCATTGTCTAGATTAACTTTTAAAACAATGACTTTATTGCCCAAAGATTTCCATGTATGCGAAAATGAATTCAAGGTTGTAGAATCACCATCATACAAATTCCATTTTATAGACGCATTCGTCCCTGACACATTAGGCGTTGTATTTTGGAAATTCGTTTTGCTATTGAAGCAAAACTGATCACTTGTAAAACTAACCTTAGGCGATTCTTTAATTCCAATATTCTTTGTGATTGAATCTTTACAACCAAATTCAGACAACACAATTAATTTCACTTTTTTAGTCCCTGAAGATGCAAATGTGTAAACTGGATTTCTATCTAAACTAGTTTTGCCATTGTCATCAAAATCCCACTTGCTTCCAAAATTGCCGCTAGTTAAGGTAGTTTTATTTTGAAAGGACACTTTTTCGTTATCACAAGTTCCTGAAAGTTTTATAAAATCTGGCACAGGTTTATCAAAAACAATGACCTTTTGTGTTAAAGAAGAAGAGCAACCTAATAAATCAGCAACTAACTTTATCGTGTAATTCCCAGCCTTTAAATATTGAATTACAATATTGGTATTATTATTTACAGTAGTACCCTTGCCATCTCCAAAATCCCATGTCATGATTGCATTACTAGGGGTTGTATTGTTTACAAGATTTAGATTGTTTCCAATACAAGTATTTTCTTTTGTAAATTGAACTTTAGGCTTTGCAACGACCAAAACTAGAGTAGTTCTAGAAAATACAAAACCATAAGGCTTTGTTTTTGCAGCGAGAGAAACCGTATAATTTCCGCCATTTGAATATATGAACATTGGCTCTACCGAATTTGAAGTATCTCCAGAGTTACCGGTACCAAAATTCCAAAAGTTATCTAGATATCCTTTTTTATAGGTCGAATTATTTTTAACAAACAACGTATCACCAACGCAATTTTTTGTAGGAAT
>CAMBFD010000052.1 GCA_945865625.1 Chitinophaga pinensis | reverse complement strand
GCAGAAGAATCAATTGAAATGGTGAAAGTTGTTTTTCGCTTTTTTTCAGATTTGTTCGATAAAGAAATGATCGAAACAATGTGGTGTATGCCTTTAGATGCTGAATTGGGTTTGTATCAAATAGACAACATTCCATTCTATGCCCCTTTAATGGCTGCAGATGATGTTATTTTTGCCGAAAAAGACGATTCAGAAGGAGGCATGCTTGCTTTCAAAAAAATGATGGAAGCCTCAGGAAATTCAACCATTCATATTGTTAGAATGGATGAGTCAAATTCTTTAGAATTAGTTTTGAAACCTATTTTAGATTTAGGATGTAATTTCGAAGGAATCAATGAAAATTATCTCGCCTTAGACGTTCCTTCTGATATTAATTATGGTCCAGTTAGAAATATTCTCGATCAACTCGATCAAGATGACGTCATTGGATTCGCAGAATCATGCCTTTCTGAAATCCATCAAAAACAAATCGATTAATTTCAGTGGTTAAATAGTTTATCTGCAGGAATGATCGATGACAAATATGGGTAAAACCGTTTTATGATAATGTCATTGGTACTTCCATCAATAATATTTCAGAATTCTCCGAAAGTGATTCAATTGTAATGATGTTTGTTTCCCAAATTCCAAAACCGTCTCTATTGCTAAGTTCTTGTCCCTCAATGATAAAATCGCCTTTTAAAACGAAAGCGTAAACGCCATTCCCCGATTTTTTTAATTGATAATTTGTTTCAATGTTGGCATCAAAAGTTGCCTCTATTATAGCAATTATTGCTGAGACTTTGAAGCTAAAATTTCATCTTTGGCGCCATTCCAAAGTTCAATACGCATTTGTAATGATCGTTTGGTATATTCGAGTGCTTGAGACCATTTTATGTCTGAATTGCCGCATAAATTGCTCGTCATTTGCAGTGCTAAATGGCTGTGATGATCTCCATCTACTTCAATATGTCGTTCTAAATAATATTTGAAAATAGAGATGCTTTCAGGAATTCGTTGGTAAATATCGTTTACCATAGACATAAACATTCCAGGAATAAGGTCTTCTCTCCCAAATGTAAAAATAGCTGCCTGAATATGTGCTTGATTCGTAGCTATTGCTTCAAACGTAAATTTTACAAAGTTTTTCGCGGATTCAGAAATTTCAACTGATGAAAAAGCGTTATCTACAGAACTGCCTGCTTTTAATTGATTTAAAAAATGATGAATGGGTTCGTTGTTTGCACCAATTTGATTCATTGCTTGCATATACAACTCAAAATGACTCATTCGTTTGCCAAATTGATCGACATCAGATTCTTCTCCCACCACAATTTCATTGATCAAAAAACGGGTATCTGCATCGCCAATGGGAAACCAAGGAATTGAAGTACATGTTAAATTATTTTGGAGGGACTTCAGTATTGACATAAAATCCCACACAGCAAAAACATGATGTTTCATGAAGATTTTCAAATCGTTTTGATCTGAAATCACAGAATAGAGTGTGTGGTTAATGATTTGATTCCGTAAATCTTGAATTTCGTCTTGAATTTTTTGAATATGCGTTTGCTCCATAGGTTAAATCTGGGTGCAAATTACAGATGAAAATTTAAGCAAAAGAAAAAATAAGAGGTAAAAATAATCAACAAAATATTGAATGAAAACAGTTAAACTAAAATCAGCCTTGATTCGAATTTCTTTAAATCCTTTTCAACTGGTATTTATGTGACATTTGATCTGCGAACCAATTTTTTTTAAACCCACTCGAGCATTATCACTTGCTCAATATCGGGGTGCAGACTCCTTGAAACAGGACAAGTTTTCAAAATCCTTTCCAATCCTTCTTTGTCTCTATCTGTGGCGTTGGTTCCTATTTTTATTCTTATACTCGATTCAATTCTAGATATTCTGCGAGGGTCACTTGCCATAATTTTATTGGTATCTGCTTCAATTGAAACCAATTCTATATCCTTCATTTGGGCGTAAATTCCCATTGTAGTGATGATACAAGTTGTTAAACTCAATGCACATAAATCGGTTGGAGAAAAAGCCATTCCATTGCCTTGATTGTCTGTTGGCGCATCGGTATGAATGATGGTGCCGCTTTGGTTATGGGTGTTTTCGCAACGTAATTTCCCGAGATATTTCGTGGTAAATTGGTTCATAAGAAAGTTTGAATTTGATTTATACAACAAATCTATGCTTTTTTTCATTTTTTTCACTATCTTTGCACGGCAAATAACCACCACACTTTTTAACTGGTATTTGCTATGTCTAACTCACACAATTCCCCCAAAATCATTTTAGAAGGCTTAACTTTCGACGACGTTCTTGTTGTGCCTCGCCATTCTCAAGTATTGCCAAGAGAAGCCGATACGAGTACTCAATTTACCAAAGGATTGCGTTTAAATGTTCCAATTGTAGCTGCTGCAATGGACACGGTGACCGAAAGTAAAATGGCCATAGCCATGGCGCGCGAAGGTGGAATTGGTATCATTCATAAAAACATGACAATTCAACGTCAAGCCGACGAGGTGAAGAAGGTGAAGCGTTCTGAAAGTGGAATGATCTTAGATCCAATTACCTTAAAATCGGATGCAACTTTGGCGAATGCCGTTGATTTGATGAGGGAAAATAGAATTGGTGGGATTCCTGTGGTAGATGATCGAAATAAATTGGTGGGTATCATAACCAATCGTGATTTGCGTTTCGAAAAAGACTTGACCAAAACGGTGGGAGAGGTCATGACTGTTATGAATTTAATCACAGCGCCACATGGAACAAATTTAAAGGGTGCACAAGAAATTCTTGAAAAACACAAAATTGAAAAATTACCCATAATCGATGATAATTACATTTTGCAAGGGTTAATTACATTTAAAGATATTCAAAAAGTTAAAAATTACCCAAAAGCAGTCAAAGATTCGCATGGACGTTTGTTGGTTGGTGCTGCCGTTGGTGTAACAAGCGATACGATGGAACGTGTAGCTGCGTTGGTAAAGGTTGGGGTAGATGTGATTGCCATTGACACAGCTCACGGTCATTCTAAAGGAGTATTGGATCAAGTGAGTGCAGTGAAAAAAGCATATCCTAATTTACAAGTTATTGCTGGAAATATTGCAACGGGCGCCGCTGCTAAAGCCTTGGCGGAAGCTGGGGCAGATGCTGTTAAGGTTGGCGTTGGTCCTGGAAGTATTTGTACCACCCGAATCATTGCAGGCATTGGAATGCCGCAGTTAACCGCTGTGATGGAAGCCGCAGAAGCATTAAAGGGTACTGGTGTGCCAGTAATTGCCGACGGTGGTATTCGCTACAGTGGCGACATGGTGAAAGCAATTGTTGCCGGTGCGAATACAATTATGGCCGGGGGATTATTCGCGGGTACAGAAGAAAGTCCTGGAGAAACTACATTTTTCGATGGTCGTAAAGTAAAGTCGTACCGCGGAATGGGAAGTATTGAAGCAATGAAAGACGGTAGTAAAGACCGTTACTTCCAAGATGCAGAAGACGAAGTTGCTAAATTGGTTCCAGAAGGTATTGTAGGTACAGTTTCTTATAAAGGACATTTGAGCGAAGTGGTATACCAATTGGTTGGAGGATTAAGAGCAGGAATGGGCTATTGTGGATCTTCTACAATTGACAATCTGCAAACGGCGAGCTTCGTGAGAATTACCAATGCTGGTATGCGCGAAAGTCACCCCCACGACATTGCCATTACGAGAGAAGCTCCGAATTACAGTCGTTAATTTGGCTCCCACGAATATTTGTTGTGATATTTGCAACAAATAAATATTTTTCCCTGTGCTTTCGTATTTTTTGCGAATATTTGCATCTTTATTTAATGATTTAATGTTTATGAAATACATACTTAACACCCTATTTGTACTTTCGCATCGAGTGAAATCGCAGCTACAATTTATTCAGTTTAGTTTTAGTAGTTTAGTTATAATTTTAGTTGTCGGCTGCGGTTCATTTAAAAGTAAAAATGCTAGTCAGGGTTTGGAAGTAGACCAAATGGTAAATGTCAGTCCACAGTTCCGATTAGCATTTTATAACTTAGAAAATTTGTTTGACACCATTGATGGACCAAACGATGATGCAGAATTCCTTCCAAATGGGAAAAATCAATGGAATTCTGACAGATATCAAAAAAAATTAGTCAATATGAGTCGCGTAATCGACTCCATTCGCCCCGATATTTTGGGTGTTTGCGAGGTTGAAAATGCTGCAGTGCTTTTTGATTTGATGAAAAAATCTGCATTGTGTAAGTTTGGATCTTCTTCCAATCCGTATCAATTGGTTCACAGAGAATCTCCAGATGCAAGGGGCATTGATGTTGCACTGATTTACAATCTAAAGAAATTTAAACAAACTGGGGTGTATGAAATTCCAGTAAAATTGCACGACAATCATGCAACAAGAAATATTCTGGCTGTGCATTTATTTAACTATCAGTCAAATGATAGCTTGGTTGTTTTTGTGAATCATTGGCCTTCTCGTTCACAAGGAGAGGAGAAATCGCGTGTCAATAGAATTTCCGCTGCTTTAGCTTTGAGTGGATATTTAGAAACCAAATCTAATTTGCCAACCAATTGGGCGGCCGTTGGCGACTTTAATGACAATCCTTCCGATAGTAGTTTGCTGAATTGCTTAAAAGCTGGAAATGAATATGCGAGTGCTGTGAATTTGGCATACATGTATAGAATTAATAACCCTGAATTGGGAAGTTTAAAATACAATGGGAAATGGGATTTGTTCGATCAAATTATTTTGAGTCGATCATTATACCATATCAACAGCCATTATGGAATTCCACAACAGCAAATTTACAATCGTAGTTTTTTGATTCAAGCCGATGGAAGATTCGTTGGGTATCCTTTCAGAACTTATGGTGGTAAAACCTTTTTAAATGGGTTCAGCGATCATTTGCCGGTGTATACCGACATGCAAATGGTAGACAAGCATTAAGTATATTGTTTCGCAATATTGGGTTATAAATATCAATTTCAACCATCTTTTTTTTGCCTGCTTTAAGTCTACTATAAAATTATTACAATCTGTTTTTTTAATGAGAGAAATACAGCGAATGGCAAGGATATTGAATTCTAAAAAAAAAATCGACATAAAAAAAGACCGCTAGGCGGTCTTTTTGAAATATGAATAAAGAAGGATTTACTTCTTGTTGTATCTTCTCATAAACTTGTCGATACGTCCTGCTGTATCTACCAAGTTTTGCTTACCAGTGTAAAAGGGGTGAGATTTCGAAGAAATCTCTAACTTGTACAAAGGGTAATCATTGCCGTCTTCCCATTTGATGGTTTCTTTAGTGTCAACACAACTTTGAGTGATGAAACTGTAATCGCAACTCATGTCTTTAAATACAACTTTGCGGTAAGTCTTTGGATGAATATCTTGTTTCATTCTATGAAAAATTCGTTATTTAGGGCTGCAAATATAGTGAAATAGAATTAATAAATCAATATTTTTCAAATAATTTATTGAAGATTAGTCGCCCAATCCGTCAATGCTCAGATTGCTTCCCCCTAAATCAATTCTATCGCTAGCCGATTTCTTACAATCGAATAAAGAAGGATCATAATTTTGTGGTGCATCTATCATATCCGCTTTGTATGATAATTTAGAACTACGTTGCAAATCATGCATGAAATATCCAAAAATTGGCATCGCCATTTGAGATCCTTGTCCCATTAATGCGCCTTTTACCCTCACACTAGGATCGTCTGCACCTACCCAGGTAGCGCACACTAGGTTTTTCATGACTCCCATAAACCAACCATCGGCGGCACCCTGCGTGGTTCCAGTTTTACCACCAATATGCCCAGAAATTTCAAATTTGCCTTTTAAACCAGCAGCTGTACCGTTGTCAACAACTTTCTTCAACATCGTGAACATAATCATGGCTTTTTCCTCGCTCAAAACCTGATCGTGTTTCGGTGTGTTAAACTCAGCGAGTACATTTCCGTCTTTATCTTCAATTCTTGTGATAAATGATGGCTCTACCCAAAGTCCCTTATTCACAAAAGCAGAATAAGCGGATGCCATTTCGAAAGGACTTAATTCTATGGTTCCCAGACAAATAGAAGGGACACGAGGAATACGATTCTTTCTAATTCCAACTCTTTCTGCAAATTGGCCAACCAAATCAGGGCCATCATCACCTAGGCTTTTCATGACCTGTGCAGTAATTAAATTGTCTGACAATGCCAAACCTTTAGCCATTGTCCAAACGCCACCTTCAGTTCCATCAAAATTTCTTGGAGACCAAGATTGACCGGATTCAGTAATGAAGGTCGTTCTTTCTCGAGGGAATTCGGTGCAAGGTGTAAATTTATTGATATCAATTGCTGTTGCATAAACCAGTGGTTTAAAGGTAGAACCTACTTGTCGGCGTGAATTGATGTTTACATGATCGTATTTGAAATATTTGTGGTTAACGCCTCCTACCCACGCTTTGATATATCCAGTTTCAGGATCCAAAGCAATAAAACCAGCATGCAATACTTTCTTTACGTAAACAATACTGTCATAAGGACTCATTGTAGTATCTATATCACCTTTCCAACTGAAGATTGTCATTTTAACAGGTTTTTTCAATTCTGAAATGATTTTTTCTTCATTGTCGCCAAATTGTTCTTGGAGATATTTATATCGAGCCGTTTTCTTCAACGCATCTTCTATGAAATTAGGAATGACTTTTCTGTCGGTTATATAGCGCCAAGGCTTTTCCTTCCCCCAACTTTGGATGAACTTGCCTTGAAGGGATGTCATGTGTTTTTTGACCGCATTCTCAGCATACACTTGCATTTCGCTGTTAATGGTCGTGTAAATTTTAAGCCCGCTTCGATATAGGTCACACTTGTTATCTCTGCACCACTTTTTCATAAATTCGCCTAAATATGTTTTAAAATAGGGCGCAATTCCATCAATGGCAGCTGTTCTATACTGCAATTTAATGGGTTCGTTTTTAAGTAAATTTAAACTATCATCAGAAAGAAAATCATACTTATTCATTTGTGTTAAAACCGTATTTCTACGATTTGTTGAATTCTCAGTATTGTATTTAGGATTGTATTTCCAATTGGCTTTTAACATTCCAACTAAAACCGCTGATTCATTGGTTGTTAGTTCTTTAGGGTGCTTGTTGAAAAATTCTTGGGAAGCAGCTTCTATCCCAAATGATAATCCAGAAAAAGGAACGGTATTTAAATACAACACTAAAATCTCTTTTTTAGTATAACGGCGTTCGAGTTGCACTGCAATAATCCACTCTTTGAATTTTTGCAGGATACGGCCAAGTTTACCAGATGGCTTTTCAAAACGACTAAACAAGTTTTTAGACAATTGTTGACTGATGGTACTCGCTCCGCCATCGGTTCCTAAAGAAGCTAAGGCCCTTAAAGTTCCGCGTATATCAATGCCAGAATGGCTGTAAAAACGAATGTCTTCTGTTGCAATGAGTGCCTTAAAAACTTCAGGACTAATATCGTTTGCTCCAATATTGGTGCGATTTTCCAAGTAGAATTTACCAATAATAACACCATCTTCACCATAAATTTCAGAGCTTAGCGCATTTTTAGGATTTTCTAAATCTTCTACTTCTGGCATATCACCAAACAGGCCATAGCCAACTCCTGTAAAAAACAGCACTAAAAAGAGGATTCCACCTACTATGAAAAACCAAAATTTTGGAATGATTTTAAAATTTGAATTGCTCATAAACGCCTTACAAATATATGGTGTTTTTCCGAAGCATTAAATTTTACCTTCTTTGAATAATTTCAAATAATCAACTAACGTTAAATTATTGAGAATTATCTTCAAATTCTTTTCTGTAATCCAGGCAACGTCGAATTCAAATACCCCTTTTGTTGCAAAAAAGTCAGTTTGTTTCGATAAATATTGCTGATAAAACTTTGCTTTGTCTGGGGTTGAAAAATTCTGAATAATGATGATATATTTACTTCCAATATTTACAGATGTGCCAACTTCAATTGGTTCTAATGAAAATTCTTTTTTATTTAAATCGCTCACATTTGCCTTAATCATATTGATATTGCTACCTTTAGGTAAAACCAAAATACAATTAACAGCTGTTTTGCCATTGTGAACTTCAAACGTATTCGGATCGCCATTAACAACACTATCTTTTGGTGTATTTATGGCAATATTCTTCTTTTTTTCAATATTTAATATACTGTGAGATCTTTCAGAAACATCTGTATTTGGATAATCTTGAGTGATTTGTTCGAAATACGACATTGCTTTTGGGTCGTTTAATTTAGCACAACACAATGCAAAAACAAAGTCAAATCGCGGCTGTAAAGAGTTTCCCGCGAACAGTTTATCGGCTCCAAGTTTTATTTTTTTTGCCTCAATAAATTGTCCCTTATGATATGAACGTATCATAGAATCATAAAACTCTACAATTTCTTTACTCCCTTTAATTTTATCGGTATTTTCGGTTTTTGCCGCATTGGGATTGTCGAGTAACTTTATGTAAATGCTGGAAGGGAAACGATTTCTGAGTAAAGATTGATAAATTTCTGCATCAGCTTCATTGAATACCAACCTGAATAATTTAATGAGCTCGTAATAGGCCTGAGCACATAAATTGCTTGATGGAAAGCGTTCAACTAAAGTTTTATAATACGTTATTGCTTGGTTATTCTCATTGAGTCTATTTTGATAGATTTCGGCAATTTTAAACAATGAAGTTTCAATTTCCTTTAATTTTTCTTCCTGGCTGTTTGCTGTGAGCGGCAGCTGAGCATAAAATCTTTTTTCTTCTTGAGGGACATTGACTAACAAGGAGGAATCGAATCGTTTTTCTTTAGAATTTGTGGATGTATCGGCTTGATTGTTATTTGTAACCACCGAGCCTTGTTTTTTAGAAATAAGTCTCCAAAAGTCTTTGTTTTCTCGTTTGCCCCATGTTTTAACAAATTCTTGTTCGCTTTTGCTTCTTGTAAGCATATTGTAAAATGGAAAAGAGCTATTTGTATTTGAATTTCCGAAACCGCCATCAGGATTTCCTGGCGTTGTAATTGTGTTAGGAGCTTTCGGCTGCGGCAATTTTGATCTAATTTCAGCTAATTTTTCACGTTGAATGGCATCTTTAATTTTCACTTTTCTCCAATCTTTATCATTTGCCATTCGAATTAAAGAATCGTTGGTTTTAATTAAAATTAAATTCTTGAGTAGATCACCAAAAATTTCATTTTTTGCTAGGATTGCGTCAAAATCAGGGTGTTTATCGTCAATAGATTGATTTGCAGAATCGTAATATATCCCAGCCATATCGTATTGTTTTTGGTTGTAGTAAATATCTCCAATACTTAAATAGGATGTTGTTTTCTGCGAAGGATCATTTTTTGAATGGTAAATAGATATTTTGAATTTTTCAATCGCTTGGTTTCGTTTACCCGCGTTCAATTCATTTTTAGCGATTCTATAATATATTTGGCCGATGTAATCTATATTTTTGTCATCTTTTAGCATTGCCAAAAGAACATTGTTTGCTTTGTTATAATTCTTTTGTTTTACCGATAGAATTTCTACCCTAGAAACCTGTGCATTAAATGAAATTTCATAAGGTGGATTAAAACGTGGGATTTTAGCAAAATATTTCTCGGCTTTATCATAATCTTCTATCGATTGATATGCCTGCCCCAAAGCAAAAAAAGTTCTGTATTTATCCATTCTATCGGAAATAAAGGGTAGGGCTTTTTCGAGTAGTTCAGACGACTGTTTGTATTTTTTTTGTTTATGATAAATTGCACCAAGGGTGAAATTTGCCATCGGGAGTAATTTAAGGGGCAATTCTTTGTTCGCGAGAATAGATTGCGCAGCTGCCTCGGCTTCAATAATTTTACCTTTCAAGAGAAGTGCTCTAACGATCCATAATTTATTTGTAAAATGCATCTCAGGATCTTTATACTGAGTTGCAACATAATCAAATAGGTCTAAAGCTGCATTTGCATCCCCTTTCAAAAGATAGGCCTTGCCCATTAAATGATAAGCATCATCGACCCATTTGCTTTTTGGGTGTCTGTCTATCATTGTACTGGTGCGCTTTACAACATCGTCCATTGCACTTTGGTTGGCCTGCAGTGCTTCTAAAGTTCCGTAATTAAATAAGTCGATTGGTTTACGAAAATCGTCTTTGTAAGCTTCGCGTGAAATTTCTAATGTTTCAAGCCACTTTTGTTCGGCGTTAAAATAAGTATTGTAATGTGCAAGGGTGTTGTGCCATTGTTTGTAAAACCAACTTTTTTCATTTTTGCACGACCATAAACCAAAGCAGAGCAGGATGCAAAAGCCTCTAACTATAATTTTTTCCTTGCGTTGATTCATTGTGAATTGACTTAAAAACGATATTTTCGTACTTTTATTCCTCAAATTAACGAAATATTCTTTCATTATGGTAAAAAGAAGTCTCAAAATTATATCCAATCTTCGGAATAAACATCGTTTTGTTTTGATAAACGATACAACTTTTGCGGAAGTTTTTTCGGTTCAATTAACACCGTTGAATATTTTGTTGATTATAAGCTCACTTTTATTGCTGTTTGCGTTTCTACTATATTTGTTATTTGCGTTCACCCTAATGAGACATTTAATTCCTTCAAAGATCAGCGCCTCTGAAAAGCAAGAACTGATGGAATTAAATCAGCGATATGAAGATTTGAAAAGGAGTATTGAAGTTAAAAATCACAAGTCGGAAGTTTTGATGAATATATTATCGGACAAAGAAGCATTGTATGATTCTACCTCAGTTCGTCCAAATAATTTAGAACTAAAAAAAGATTAATTTAATCTAACCATTACATTTTGAATATATTAAGTATTTAGTGCAGGGTTGATTCTTTCAATTATCAACTTGAATGGCTATATTTGCAATGTTATTTATGCTAGGGAACAATAGAAACAAAGAAAAATTTAGCTCGAGCAACCAAGGGTTGTTAAATTTAATTGGTCCGGGTACCGAAATTAAAGGTGATTTAATTTGTGAAGGCGATATTCGTATGGATGGACGCGTAGATGGAACCATAAATGTAGGTCAACGTGTAGTAATCGGGGAGAGTGGAATTGTAAATGGAAACATTCAAGCCGACAATGTAATCATTGCTGGCGTTGTGAATGGCAATATTAAATCGGCTCAATCAACCATATTACATGGAAAATCAAACGTAAAAGGCGACATATATACCTGTCAGATCATCATTGAATCTGGTGCAACGTTTAATGGTCGTTGTGTGATGGACACAAATTATCAATCTGTTCAAACTGACAGCAGTGTTGAAGAATAAGCGTGCAGAAGGCACTGAAAATGCTGGTGGATTTTTAAAATACACATCAATGGCTTTTCAAATGATTGCTTCCATTTTGGTTTGTGTTTTTTTAGGACATTTTTTAGATCAAAAGTTTGGCGTTCAAAAATCTAGTTTAGACCATTCTAATTCGTTTCCATTGTTTACCTTTATAGGTATAATTGTGGGAGTTGCAACCAGTTTATATTTAGCGTTAAAGTCTGTAAAAAAATGAAAACTTACAGTTTAAAAATGGTTTTTGTCTTTTTTGCAATTGTCATTAGCACAATGGTAGGTAGTGCCTTTTCAAATTTAAAATTTGGGAATAGCATCTATTTTGCTGCCTTTTTTCAACTGCTTGTTTTTGTTTCATTGAAATTTTTCGTGATCAAAGGAGATCAAAAAAATGCGAATTCTCAAATTCGTAGAATTATGATTGCTTCTATGCTTCGAATGTTCTTTGTGCTTATCTTTTTAGTAATCACAATGTTAAATAGACCGGAAGTTAACGTTCCTTGGACAATTGCATATGGGTTATATTTTCTTTTGTATTTAATGTTTGATATTACTAAAAATCATATTATCTTGCGCCCACATTTGAAAGCCCCTGATGAAAACGGAAATAACTGATAATCAATTGTTTATTAAAAATATATCATTCGTGAAAATATCATTTGTAGCCATTTTGACAACTTTTTTTGCGGTTTCGGCGTTTGCCAACACAAAAAATGATCAAAATTCAGTTGTTGGGGAGCATTCTGCAATGAATGACGAAAAAGCTCTTAAACATGGAGATGAAGCAACCGAGCATGGTGAACTACAAAACAAGTCGGGTAAGTTTGATCCAGGTAAAATGATAATGGATCATATTGCCGATGCACATGATTGGCATTTGTGGGGAGAAGGACATAATTCTGTTTCAATTTCATTGCCAGTGATTATCTACACAAAATCAAAAGGGATTACACTATTCAGTTCTTCAAGATTTGAACATGGTCATGCGGCTTTCAAAGGATATGAATTAAATCCAAAAGGTCATATAGTTTGGGAAGACAAAACAAATTTTGAAACCATTTATGATATTTCATTAAGTAAAAATGTAGTTGCAATGCTGATTGCTGTTTTAACACTTTGCATTATCATTATCAAAATGGCAAATTCTTACGTTAAAAATAAAGGTAAAGCACCAAAAGGAATACACAACTTAATTGAACCTTTGATCATCTTTATTAGAGATGACGTAGGTATACCTTCGATTGGGAAAAAAACAGATAAATTCATGCCGTTATTACTAACTGTATTCTTTTTTATCTTTATCAATAATATTTTCGGATTAATTCCTATTTTCCCTGGAGGAGCAAATGTTACAGGTAATATTGCTATAACCATGGTGTTGGCGGTGATTATTTTTTTAACTGTAAATTTAAATGGGAATAAAAATTATTGGAAACACATTTTTTTGCCTGATGTTCCAGTTTGGATGTATGTAATTATCATTCCTATTGAAGTACTAGGTGTAATTTTAAAACCTTTTGTATTGATGTTGCGTTTGTTTGCAAACATCAC
>CAMBFD010000051.1 GCA_945865625.1 Chitinophaga pinensis | reverse complement strand
TGCAGAAATGTAACTAAAAACGCAAATTTATTAAGATTTTTATTGATTGAAATTCGATGTGCTTCTCCAGGTTGTGGAGGCCTATAATCGCCAAGTTTGGTGGCTCTGGGTTTTTTAATTCGGAGTTGAATTCCATATTTCCATAAAATGTCATGTGCGTATTCAGCACTGCCATCAGGAAGATATTTTTTCAATATGATTAACAATTCCGACATCTAACTTTACTTCTTCAATTTTTCTAAAATGAGGGATGCCACATGCTTACCAATTGAAAATGAACTCGTTGCAGCTGGGCTTGGAGCGTTTAAAACATGAACACAATTCGTGGTTTCTTGGATGTAAAAATCATCGATTAGTCCACCTTCTCTGTCACAAGCTTGAGCCCTAACACCAGCGCCAGCGGGCACTAAATCGTCAATTTGTACTTCTGGAACCAATCCTTGCAATGCCTTGGTAAACGCCCTTTTAGAAAACGACCTATAATATTCGCCCAATCCAGTTCGCCAATATTTCATGGCCACTTTTCTAAACCCTTTCCAAAGAATACTTTCCAAAAACTCGGAAAGTTTAAAGTCTGTTTTATTATACCCTTCCCGTCGAAATGCAAATACCGCATTCGGACCAGCCTCAATTTCACCGGAAATTCTTCGAGTAAAATGAACGCCTAAAAATGGAAAATTGGCATCAGGAACTGGATATATCAAATTTCTTACGAGAGATGATTTCTCAGGCTTTAAACTGTAATATTCGCCTCTGAATGGTATAATTTTAACATCTAATTTTTCTCCCGCCATTTCCGCAATTTTATCGCAATATAATCCACCACAGTTGACTAAAAAACGGCCTTCAATTCGAGTTCCCTCGCTTGATTGCACGATAACACCTGTTTCTGTGTTCTGAATATTTTGAACTTCAAATCCAAATTCAATCGTTGCATTTTTAAAGTCCAAAATTTTGCTTTGCAAAGTTTCACAAACTTTTTTATAATTGACAATCCCTGTTTGAGGAACAAATATGCCCTTAATGCCAATGCAATGAGGTTCATATTCTTTAATCTCAGTTGCCGACAAATACTTCAATCCCTTCAGTCCATTCAGTATCCCTCGTTGATATAAAGTTTCCAAAGCTGTTAATTCAGATTCTTTGGTTGCTACAATGATTTTGCCACATAAATCATACTCAATGTTCTCTTGTTTGCAAAATTGTATCAATGAATCATATCCTTCAATGCAATTTTTAGCTTTCAAACTGCCTGGTTTATAATAAATTCCAGAATGAATAACGCCACTATTGTTTCCAGTTTGATGGATTGCTACGGTCATTTCTTTCTCGAGAACAGTGAGGTTTAATTCAGGGTTTTCAAGCAAAAGTTGATAAGCCGTTGTCAATCCTACAATACCCGATCCAACAACAAGTACATCGTTTTGTTTCATTCATACAAAAGTAACCCGAATCCACTAATAAAATCACATTCTATGTTGATTTTAGGTAGGATTGACCAACCAAACATTCCAAACATTTCTTCGGAACACAGTAATGATCATACTGTCCCATAAGTTGCTGACTATGTTTTGCCGAAGTATTTAAAATATTCATCCAATGCATCTTTTTAGTAATGGCATTGTTCTCTGGAGGCAACTGCTCTAAAATGTCTAACGCATTATTCATGAGCAATTTGTCTTCATGTAAAGTTGCATAAGCAAGCCAAATTGGTACAATTGCATTGATAATTAATTGATGTATATGTTGTAATCCATTCACCATTGTCTCTGTCTCGCATTTAAAAGGTCTATGAACTTCAATTCCAATACTCAAAGCATTGACTAATTCTGGGTAATCTTTAAATTCCAACCAATGTGAAAACCGGGCATTTTGATTGCCAACCCACTTTGCCCATTGCCAAAGTCGAATATCGGGAAATGCATTGGGCCTCACCCTACCAAAATACCAGTGTAAATTAATGGGATTCATTTCAAATTTTTTCTTTAAAAATAGGAATTTTGAAAAAATCTGATTTTTATGTTCGAGTTGAAATAAATGATCCAAATTTATTTGACTCTGACCCATCCAAAATGCAAGCATTTCATGTTCATTAAATCTTTGGAGTCTCGGCATAAATGCATCTTTCACAAGGACTAACATAGAATTTCGATTTTGATTGTCCATCCAATATTTTGCCACTTGAACCATAATAACCTTTTGCCAATCACCTCTATATTCATGATGTAGGAGCATAACATCCATCACCTTTCGATCCCAACGTTTCGATTGGGCAAAAACCAACTGCTGGTATTTATCTGAAATCAAAACAGAAGAATGAAACAGTTGACATGGAAATTCACCATTAAGTGCTAAAATCTGTTGCGATTTTTGCAAATCTTTTTCTGTAAAAAATTGCTTTAGCTCAATTACAGGTAGCATCCGACCCGATAAATCGATGACATCCACAGAATTTTCCCAAACTACGTGAAGTACCACCGATTGATATTTTTCATCGGTTTCATGGTGGTGTTCAAACCATTCTTTTGAGTTTACATGTATTTCAACAGACCCGCTGTGTAACACATTGTCTATTTCTATCTCAGCACCAGAAAAATCTGGACCTTGACCAAGATTTAACTGCCCAAAATTACGAATGATAATAGATTGATTTTGGGTTGTTTTTAACGCCTTACCCAGGGCCAATTTTGACTTCCAAAATTGTTGAATGACTTCCTCTTTCACAATTATTCCTCCTTGCTTTGATTAAAGTTCGGAAGAAATCTTGAGATTTCAAAGAAGCCAATTTGAACCTAATCTAATGAATAAGTTGTTTCTAAAGTGGTATGTTGGATTCTTTGCTTATAAAGCAATTCTCGAATTTGATATTTGATCGATTCTTGATTTTCTAATGCAACATTTGCATCTAACAAAATTGTTGCAGTAAGTGCATTTCTCGTGGTACTAATGGCCCACAAATGCAAATCTCTTACTTTGTCTATACCTTCAATTTCTTCAATTGATTGTTGAATTTTGATAGAATCAAATCCTTCAGGGACACCATCCAAACTCAGCTTTAAACTACTTGTAAAGAGACCCAATGTCCCCCATAAAATAACAACACAAATCGCCAATCCTAAAACTGGATCTATCCATTGCCAGCCCCATTTTGTCATAGCAAAACCGCCAAAAACAACGGCAACACTCACCAACGCATCGGCAGCCATATGCAAAAATGCCGCTCGGTTATTGAGTTCATTGCTGCGCATAAAAATGAGCGCAGTTAAGGTATTGATAACAACGCCTATACCAGCAACAATACTCACAATATAACCATCAGGGTGATCAACTGTGTTAAGCCGATGAAAAGCATCCCATCCCATTGAACTCACGGCAATAAATAGCAAGATACAATTTGCCAATGAAGCGAGGATTGTTCCTTTACTAAATCCATAGGTATAAGAAGATGTAGGACTTTTAGTTGCCATTTTAAAGGCAAACCAACTGATGAGTAAACCTGCTACATCACCTAGGTTGTGCCAAGCATCAGCAAGAAGGGATAATGAATTTATTTGATATCCAAAACCAAGCTCAATCAACACAAAAACAAAGTTCAGAATGATTCCCAAAAGGAATTTCCTACCCATTTCTAGGTGATGATCGTGATGGTCGTGGTTATGCATTAAAAACCTAAAACTTTTTCTTGAGGATTTTTACCATCAAGCATCATTTCAGGATTTTCGAGTAGGTTTTTCACTCTCACAAGGAAGCTTACACTTTCGCGTCCATCAATGATTCTGTGGTCATAACTCAACGCCAAATACATCATTGGTCGAATCACAACTTGACCATTTTCAGCAATCGGGCGTTCAATAATATTGTGCATACCAAGGATACCACTTTGTGGTTGATTGATAATGGGCGTAGACATCATGGAACCGAAAACACCACCATTTGTAATGGTAAATGTTCCACCGGTCATTTCGTCAATTGTCAATTTATTATCACGAGCCTTAGCAGCAAGACGTTTTACTTCTTTTTCAATTTCATCGAGGGACATATTTTCCGCTGAACGAATTACAGGCACCACCAATCCTTTAGGCGCACTTACCGCAATAGAGATATCGCAATAGTCGTGGTAAACAATTTCTTCACCTTCGATACTCGCATTCACCGCTGGCCAATCTTGAAGGGCAATACAAACGGCACGTGTAAAGAAACTCATAAAGCCTAAACCTACGCCAAATTGTTCTTCAAAACGTTTTTTATATTTCGCACGAAGATCCATCACTGGCTTCATATTCACTTCGTTGAATGTGGTTAACATTGCAGTTTCGTTTTTAGCAGCGACTAAACGTTTAGACACTGTTTTACGAAGGTTCGACATTTTCTCACGGCGTGCATTTCTGCCACCAGAAGGTTTTGAACCAGATTGCTTTACGCCACCAAATTTTATAATTGCTTCAAGGGCATCAATTTTGGTAATTTTACCATTAGAACCAGTTCCTTTTACTTGCGCAGGATCTACACCGTATTCGTTGAGCAATTGAATCGCCATAGGCGAAGCCAATACATCTGAATGAACAGTTGGAGCAGTCGCAGCAACTGGAGAAGCAGTTGGAGTTGGAGCAGCGGCTTTTTCAACCTTAACTTCCACAGGAGCGGCAGGTGCAGCATTTGCTGGTCTTGCTGCTTCTGTATTAATCACAGCGATTACAGTATTAATGGCAATGGTATCACCAATATTTCCGATGAGTTTTTCAACAACACCAGCTTTTTCAGCATTCACTTCAAAAGTAGCTTTGTCACTTTCGAATTCAGCGATAGGGGCATCCATTTCAACCCAGTCACCTTCTTTCACTAACCAATTTGCAATGGTTACTTCACTTACAGATTCGCCCGGAGCGGGCACGATAATTTCAATGGCCATAGTTTGAGGCAAAAAATATTTTCAAAGTTAGGGTTTTATTCAGTAAAAGTGTATTAAATTCAATAAAATATAGTCTTGAACTGTAAAAGTCGATTTCTCATCTGAATCTTAACAAAAAGAAAAGCCTCAATTTTTAAATTGAGGCTTTTCTTTTTATAAACTAATTCTATTATTTTATGAAGATAACTTCAACTCTCCTGTTTTTCGTTTTATCTTCAGGTAAGTTGCCTTTCACCTTAGGTTTTGTTTCACCTAAACCTTCAGTTTCCATTTGAATAGAGAAGACTCCTTTAGAGAATAGATAATCTCTTACAGAATTTGCACGTTTGATACTTAACTCTTTGTTAAATTCTTTTGACCCAGAATTATCTGTATGTCCTTCTAATCTAATTTTAACTTTACGATTGTCATTTAAATAATCAACAAGCAATTGAAGTGAATCTTTATATTCTGAATTCAATTCGTACTTATTCAGAGGATAATTTGAAACAGATTTGATTGCGATAATTGAATCCGAAGGATATTTTGATATTTCTATGATTGGTTCTTTTACTTTTACAACAGTATCAACAACTTTAACTGGTTCTTCTACTACAACCTTTTTTGGACAACCATCCAAAGATGCTAACCCTTTTTCATTGATGCACTTATCATCCAGATCAAAAACGCCATCTTTGTCGGTATCAACAGGACAGCCGAATTCATCAACATTATTGATGTATTTTGAATTCGTACCAGGACATTTATCTTTCTTGTTAATAACACCATCTTTATCAGAATCTTTAGGCGAGAAATTTGCGATATTTCCGGTTAATTGAAAAGTAGGGCCAAGCCATAATGTTAATCCAAATTTCAAATTCAATGGAATATTTTTAAATGCGTAAGACGCCCCAAGATCTTGCCCACCTGTAAATGGAAATAATTCAGGTCTTTCAGTCTGCTTATTAAAAATTGCACGACCATAATACAATGACCATCTATCACTCATTTTGTATGTAATACCAATATTATCTACAAGTTGGTTCGTTAAAACAGGCGCTCCTAAAACTTCAGAGTTGAAAAATTTCAATCCAAAATAGAAACCCAATTTGTTTTTCATTAAAAGTTCAGGTGCACAAATTAAAACCCTTGGAACGACCCATGTTTGTTCTTCGTATCTAACAATTTCAATTCCGCCTCCAATTTCTAACCTTGGTTGCGCCTTCACTAATTGAAAACTAATTGAACATAATATTAAAAATATTATTCTCACAAAAGTATTTTTTTTATTCATCATTATTTTGATTTTTCTTTACTGTTTAAGCCTGAAAGCGATGCAAATTTAATTAACAATATCCGTATTTTATTATTATTTTATTATTATTTTATCTTAAATCGCGAATTTTATTGGTAAATGAGCATATAAAACCCAAAAACTCATTACAAAATCTATGCCAAACAACAATGATTCTCATAGAAATGATCACTGCGACAGACAAAAAATATTTATACTTTAGATATGAATTATGCTAACAGAAATTACTAGAACCTATTCCTTGTATAGAATTTTCGAAGTTCTTTCGCCAGTTAAATACTTCAATTCTAAATAGTAAATTCCTTTCTTCAAATTCTCCAAATCCAAATTGATTGATTGGCCACGCATCTTGAAAATAGAAATCGGTTGTATTGTCCTTCCCAATTCATCATATAACATAATTGATTTCACTTGTTTGCCTTCGGACACTTCTATCGTTAGTTTTGATTTTACTGGATTCGGATAAGCTTTAAAATTAGCCCCCTGTAAATTGGCCACTTCTAAAATATCGGTTTTGTCAAATAATCTGGCTGAATAAATTCCATTGCCGTGTGTAGCCAACGCCACTGTTCCATCAATCAATCTCACATCGAACATATCGCAAACCATGTTGCCAATTTCACCGCTCGCCTGCTGAACCCAAACAGTATTTAATCCCATTAAAGTATCTGTCGCAAAAAAACCAACACTGGTGGCTACAAGATATATTTTGCCATTTTCCACAGGTAAAATAGACATCCACCTAACAGAGGGTCCATTTCCAGTACCATTGCTATTTTGCTCCAAATTTCCGGCGATCTTCTGCCAAGATTTACCTGCGTTTTCAGAATAAAACATACTATAAATACCATAATTTGAATAGGTTACAATCACTTTATCGCCGTTTGTTGGATCTGCGGTTATGCAACTTACACTCCCTGAAGGCAAAACGCTATTTACCGTAATGTCAGTCGGTTTCATCAAACCAATATTTGCACTATCAACCCTATAAACCCTCTTCGATCCAGAACCATAATAAACTCTATTAAGTGGTTTTTTACAAACGTGTAGTGCCGTAATTGTTACATTGGGAATTGCTACAGAATCGATACCTCTGGTCCATCCTAAAGCAATTGAATCATTCTTGTCATCCAATACAATTTCATTCAACTTATCATTCCTCCATAAATATTTACCTCCAGCCAGATACATCGTATTCTGATTGTTTGGATCTAATGAAAAAGGGTTGATAAATTGATAATTTTTTCCTCCAACTGGGTCAATTCTGCGGTAAGCAGTTCTTTGTAGCTTATTGTCGACCTTTGCTTTTATCATTTTCCCTTGTTGTTTGGAAAAATAAAAATTGTTTGCTCCATTTTCTATTGCTGAGTATGATCCATCCCCAAAATAAACACTCTCCCAAGGTTTTTGGCCATCGTCAGAATTCGTCATCAATTGATTGTTGTCTTGGGCGCCACCAACCAATATAGGACTCATATTTGTTCCGTGATCTAAAGAAACGGTATAAAATTGAGTGGTTAAATATCCTTGATTTAACGATTCCCAAATCATAGAATCCATGAGGGCATTGTTCGATCTGAAAACACCCCCATCGTTCGCATTTAACATTTTATTTGGGTTGCTTTTGTAAAATAACAACTGGTGTTGATCTGGATGATTGTTTGGCCATACCCCTACATTCGGAAATCTCGCACCTTTCTTATATCCACCAATCATTTTAGTTGAAACCGAATCTTTGAATCCTGATGTTGATCTATAAATATTTGTCCCTCCAATAAAAACAACATTAGAGTCAGCAGGATGTATTTTCACAAACATATCATATGAACCTTGCACATTCCATCGATCAAAAGGGCCACCTGAATTGGGTAAATTTTGAGAGAGGTCTGTCCATTTAGCAGAATCCCCACCTTTTGAATTTCTCAAACCTTCATATTTGAACAAAGCATTGTACTCTAAATCGCCTTTGTAATTGGTTGTTGTTTTTCCCCATCCATTGGTATTGGCCAGGAAATAGACTTTGTTTTCATTTTGAGGATCAACGCCAATTACAATTCGGTTGTACTTACTTCCAAAATAAGCAGGGGTAATATTTACAAAATCTAACCCATTTGTCGATTTCCAAATCCCTCGTTGCACCCCATCTGAACTCATTGTAAAATAAACAGTACCATTCGAAGTTACTGCCACATCCGTAAAATAAGATGCGCCAACTTTCACGCTTTTCCAAGTTTTTCCCCCATCAGAAGAACGCATTAAATTATTATAAACTGCAGCATAAATAATTGTTGCTGTATCGTTTGCACTGGGATCAATGGCCACATTCCAAACCAATTGCCATGCTGTAGAAAATGCTGTTGGAACACCAGCTGCTGTAGAACTCATTGACTTCCATGACTTTCCACTATCGTTGGAGATAAATAGACCATCTCCTAAATAGTAGGCACCTGGAGAGCCCGCAGATTGCCCATAAGCTTCACCGGAACCCATTATCCAAACATTTTGATGATTTTTGCGGATATCTTGAGCCAAACAAGTTGCACTTCTCAATTCATTGGTTTGTTGAGTTGGATGCCAAGTTTTTCCGGCATCTTCACTGATCCACATCCCTCCAGAAACTGAACCAGCAATGATTCTATTTTCATTGGCAATATCTATTCCTAAGGCTCTGGTTCTTCCACCAATATTAAATGGACCACGGTGGTGCCAAGGAGTACCGCGCAATGCAACGTCCGTATTTAGATATGCTTTGGGCAAAGTTTGTGCAAATGCCAATTCTTTTAAACGCATATCCATTGGGATTTTACCCGTTGCAGGATCTGCCAATCGTTGAATTTCGTATTGCATTCTCGCAGAAGCGCCATGCTCTTGTCCTTGGGCATTCAGTAACTCACAAATCAAAAACGAAAAAACAATTGCAAACCTCGATACTAATTTCATTTTGTAAAATTGGCAATTTCAATCCGATTAACCAATATTTTTTGAGAATTGTTGCATAAAAATATCTATTTTCATTCTGAAGGACAAAAAATTGTCTAATTAATACCACAATAAAATTGTGCAGAAAAAATTAATCTTACCGAATTAAATAAACCATTATTTTTGAACTTTTTCTATGCAGCTCAAGCATTTTATATTTAGTTTGGTTATTGGATTGTTTTCCAATGTAGGTTTTGGACAATCTAAATCGATTTCAGGATATATCTACGAAAATGAAACCAACGAGCCCATAGCTTTTGCCTCAATATTTTGGGGAAGTAGCAACCTAGGATTTTATACAAATTTCGAAGGAAAATTCAACGTTAAATTAGATGAGATTCCGAACGACACTCTCAAAATTGTTTATGGTTCATTCAAAACAAAATATGTTCTTATTTCGTCATTTAAACAAAGGAACAATATTGAAATTTATTTAGAGCGAGAGATTGTAAAAAGTGCAGATGTTGAAATTAAATTAGGCATCAACCCCGCTTTAAAATGGGTAGAACTTGCTCAAAAAAATGCCGAAATCAACAATCCTCAAAATGCTGAAAATTATGAATGTGAAGTTTTTAGCAAAACCATTCTATCGTTGAATAACATTGGCAAAGGAATGAAGAATAGTCAATTGGGTAAAGAAATTGGACCCCTATTTGACACCATGACATTCGTAACTGGCGATTCAAGCAAAGCCATATTACCCATATTTTTCAGTGAAGTATTAAGCAATTATTACCATCAACAAGATCCCTCTAAAAACAAAGAAAACATTTTAGCGTCACGCATTAAAGGCGTTGGGGTTGCCGATGGTAGTTTTATTTCACAAGTAATGGGTTCGGCACTTACAAAATACAATGTATTTAGCCCAACCTTGGTGGTGCTTGGAAAAGGCATTCCTTCGCCAATTGCACCTACTTCTAAATTACAATACAACTATAAATTGGTTGGCGTTGACAAAATGGGACCTCGTCGTTTATTTATGGTAAAGGTGATTCCGAAAAATCCAAAAGACTTGGTTTTTAGCGGAATGATTTGGATTGAAGATACAACAGGGGCGGTTGTTAGATTATCTTTGGAAATAGATGGCAATTCAAATTTAAACTACATCGATAAACTAAGAGTTTCCCAAGAATACAGTCCCTCACCAAATAAAAAAGGGTATATCTGTCATAATTCCAGAAGTTTTCTAGATATTGCAGAAATCAATGAAAATGCGAGTGGTTTAATGGCAACGAATATCATAAGTTGCCGAAATGTTTTACCAAAGCCATCATACGCCTCTGGATTTTTTGACCAGAGAATTTCAACGGAAGAAAACTTACAACAATCTGATAGCTTTTGGGAATCGAAAAGCCATATACAACTTTCTGCCAATGAAAAACGAATCTATTCACGAATAGATTCAGTGAAAAAGCTTCCAAGTATTACGAAGTGGATCGATATTGTGACTTTTTTGGTTGATGGCTATGTGAAAACCACTAACTTCGATTATGGGCCATACTTTTTATTTTGTGGCATTAATTATGTTGAAGGCTTTAGGAACCGAATAGGATTTAGAACTTCTCCAAATTTCTCAAAAAAAATTCAATTTGAGGGATTTTTAGCTTATGGTTATGGAGATCGAAAATTTAAATACGGGGGAATACTCGATTGGTATATCAATCGAGATAAAGGAGTTACGTTGTCTTTAATTCATAACAATGATGTTGATCTCATTGGTTTCAGCGACAATGATGCAGTGGTGAATGATGATCCTTTAATCACTGCTCTCAACATGATTGGAAGTCGCAACATTACGTATTGCAGAGCTTCAAAATTTGAATTTGGTAGTGACATTGTAAAAGGACTGAGGGCAAAAATCTCGCTGAGTCACCGAAAATACGATTACCCACAAAGTGACAAATTCACACTTGGCTGGTTCGATGAGCCTTTCCCGTCAACGCATATTTCAAACAAATTAATCAATGCTACGCTCACTTTAAAATTTGAATTCGAACCAAAAATATTCCATTTGATCCGAAATAACAAAAGAAGAGCCATTCACGATCCAGGACCCGTTTATACATTTTCATATCAACAAGGTTTAAAGGATTTTTTTAGCAGTCAATATGAATACAAACGTATAGGTATAGGATTGTCTACCCGGAAAATTTGGCCAAACATTGGAAGAACAATATTTTCCATAAACGCAGCAAAAATATTTGGTACAATTCCTTTTCCAATTCTAAACATTCCGCTAGGAAACCAATCCCCAATTTTCAATTTCAGGGCTTTCAATCAAATGCGTTTATTTGAATTTGTTTCTGATCAAAACGTCCAAGTTGCATTTGAACATCATTTCAATGGATTTCTTTTCAATAGAATTCCGGGAATTAAAAACTTAAAATTAAGGGAAATTATTTCGGCAAAAGGTATTTACGGAACGCTTAGTAAAGCAAACAGAGATTTAATTCCAACTGAAATTCCAAATAAAGGTAAAATCAATCCAATACACGGATTCGATGACATTCCTTATATAGAAGTGGCTTTTGGAGTTGAAAATATTTTTAAATTCATTCGCATTGACGCCATTTGGAGAACAACACATCAATACAAAGAAACGCTGAGAAACTTAGGCATTAAAGCCAGTTTGGTCATTGGCTTCTAAAAATAAAGCGCTCTTTCTTCGAGCAATACCTTAGTAATGTGTCGATTACAAATTGTATCCATTGTAATTTCAGAAGGATACTCCACGGCAATAAAACTACCTGGGGTAAACACACTTGTAGTCGATGTGAGCATTCCTGCCAAAGCACCAATTGCAGGATTGTGTCCTACAATCAAAATGCATTTTGCCTCTGGAAACAATGCAATTACATCTACAAAAGGATCTAAATCCCAAGTTTCATTGATACTCTTTTCTTCAAATTGAATCAATTTGCTAAAGTCGTAATCGTCTTTGTTTTGATACGCTTGTAAAACCAAATCTTTCGTTTCTTTGGCCCTAATTGCATTGCTAAAAATACAAACATCGGGATTCAGTTCATGGCTGTATAAAAACAGACCCATATCGTTGGCCATATATTTCCCTCTTTCTGTCAATGTACCACTCTTTTCACCAATAGTTCTGTGGTATTCCGCATGACGCATGTAGATAATTATTTGTCCCATCTCTTGAATTATTTTGAATGTTTTTGTGTTAAAAAATGCAAGCCTATTCCCACCCAACCAAGAGTCATGAACAAACCTCCAATTGGCGCAAATCTTCCAAACGATTTTAACGTTTGCGAATATATTTCATTTAACGATACAATGTATAATGAAGTTGAAAAAACAAACACACCAATGAAAATTGACAAAACGGACAATCGTAACATCAAGTTTGGTTGTTCATTTGGAGAATTGAATTTATCATTTGAGATATATGCTGCAAAAGCTAAAATGCCCAGAGCGTTATACATGAGATACTCGGTTGCTGTTTTCCAAGTTCCTAAATATTTCAATGTAACCTTTTTTTCAAGGCCATGCGCGCCAAAAGCACCGAGTACTATGGCCATCGCAACCATAAAAGCCCCTGCTGCAAAATAATTATGTCTGTTTCGACCCATTTTTAACTTTTATTAATTTAACCTAATTGTTAAACCAAAGCTGATCCATCTTGGCGGTAACGGCAAAATGTTCACCTCGGAGTATACTTCGTTGGTTATGTTTTGTAAATTCAAATATACATTGATTTGTTT
>CAMBFD010000050.1 GCA_945865625.1 Chitinophaga pinensis | reverse complement strand
TTCACAACGGTAAGTGATCAAGGTCGTGTTTGGAAGGTCAGTCGCCTTGACAGCACCAAACCAATTTGGGAGAATATTTCTGGGAATTTACCTCCAAAATTACCCGTAAACATGGTTGCCGTTGATCCTCAAGATCCTGAAAATAAAATTTTTGCTGCCACCGATTTTGGCTTCTATTTCACTGTAGATGGAGGGAAAAATTGGACAAAAGACACCAGAATTCCGAATGTAGAAATACATGAAATTAAAATGCGAAATTCAGACCGAAGACTCTTTTTATTTACCCATGGAAGAGGTTCATGGACAATAAAATTGTCACCGTTAAGCAATACCAAAAATATCGTTAAGCAGAACCAAATGCTCAATGTTTATCCCAATCCGGCAAATGATATCATTCATGTTGCCATGAATCATGGAGAACCCATTCAAATTGTTGAAATTTATAATTTTAATGGGGCTAAAATTCTAGAAACCAAATCACAATCTGTAAATACATCGAACATATCCAATGGTATCTATTTTATTCGGGTTAAAACAGCAAAAAATAATTATACCAAGAAAATCAAAATATCACATTAAGCATGTTAAATAAAGAAATTGAAGCCGCACTTAAGACGTTAGAAAAACAAATTGCTGAAATATCTGAACTGCTTAAAGAAGTAAGTCACGATATTATAGATGGCGGATTCTCTAACTATCCAATTTTTGTAGCCCATCAAGAAAATGCTAAAATTGGTGAAATGATTTTAGATAGAACTGAATTTGATTTCCCTTTTTCAATCAATGCAACAGTTATGGAAAGACTGATTGAATTGAATATCCTTAATCAAAGTAAAATCGATGATTTTACAAAAGCCTATGGCGAAAACAAAAAAACCATTTGTATCCTATGGCTTTATGGAGAACATTCTCAATTTATTTTTACGCCGTTTCTTAAAACTGCAAAAGCCTGAATGAGTTTGCCAAGCATAGATATTGTTATTTTAAATTACAATACCAAAAGTATATTGGAACAATGCTTGCCTCAAGTGATTGCAAATACACAATATCCCAATTGTAAAATTGTTATCGTAGACAATGCGAGCACCGACGATTCTGCGCAATTCGTTAAAACCACTTACCCCAATTTAGAACTCGTTGTTTTAGATTCAAATACAGGATTTGCTGGTGGCTACAATAGAGGATTAAAATGTAGAACCGCAGATTATTTTGTGCTACTTAATTCTGATGCAGAACCTGAAAAGGGCTGGATGGAACCATTGTTAGAAATGGTTAAATTGCATCCAAATCTAGGAGCATGTCAACCCAAAATTATTGATTATTTCAACCGTACCAAGTTTGAATATGCAGGAGCTGCAGGCGGATATATTGATGAATTTGGATATCCATTTTGTATGGGAAGGATCTTTGGAAATGTTGAATATGATAACGGGCAATACAATCAATCAAACGAAATATTTTGGGCTTCCGGCGCAGCTATGTTCATTAAAAGGGAAGCTTGGGAAAATGCAAATGGCTTAGACGAAGATTTCTTTGCCCACATGGAAGAAATTGATTTATGTTGGAGATTACAACTCCTTGGTTATAAAATTTATAACTGTCATAAAAGTACTTTTTATCACATGGGTGGCGCTACCTTATCAAATCAAAATCCCCGAAAAACATACTTGAATTTCAGGAATTCATTGTTAATGCTTTACAAAAATTTGCCTGATTCAATCAAAGCAAAACGCATTTTTCAACGTAAATTTTTTGATGGTTTGGCAGCTTTTCTTTTCCTCATACAAGGAAAACCCAAACATATTGTTCAAATTTTCAAAGCCCATCAATATTTCGATAAACACAAGAATAATTTCCAGGTTTCTAGCAATCCTAGAGACATTCGAACCTTATCTGGGGTGCTTGAAAATAGCCTAGTTATTGGATATTTCTTATATGGAAAAAAAACCTGGATCAACTGGTTTAAAAATCATTAACTCGACCTAGGGTGAAATTTCACCAAGGTATCTGCCAAATAATTTCTATCTAAGTGCGTATAAATTTCTGTGGTTGTAATTGACTCGTGACCTAACATTTCTTGCACTGCTCTTAAATCCGCACCAGCTTCAACCAAATGTGTTGCAAAGCTGTGTCGAAATGAATGTGGGCTAATTACCTTGTCGATTCCTGACATCAATGCAGCCTTTTTGATGAATAGGAAAACCGATTGACGGGTTAAGCCTCTTCCATAACGATTTAAAAACACCAAATCACGGCTCGATTTGGAAATGTTCAATTTATTTCTTATATTATTGGTATATAATTGAATGTGCTTCAATGCCTTCCCAGAAATTGGCACCAAGCGTTCCTTATTGCCCTTTCCAAGAACCTGAACAAATTGATCGTTAAAATGAACATGGGTTAATTGCAAACCCACCAATTCAGATACACGCAAGCCACAGCTATATAGCGTTTCAAGCATGGCTACATTGCGTTCACCTTCGTCTGTAGAACGATCAATAATTGAAATCATTGCATCAATTTCTTCCGGACTCAAGACAACAGGTAACTTTCTTCCCGTTTTAGGTGGTTCTAAAAAATCTGCAGGACTTTCAACCAACAAATCGTCTAAGACTAAATATTTATAAAACGCTCTAACACCAGAAACAATTCGTGCCTGAGAAGTCGCTTGAAAGCCCATTTCAGCTATAAATGCAGAGAATTGTTCTAGATTTTTTTTATTGAGGGACAAAGGACCTTGAAATCCGTTGTTCATAGACCAAAGTCTCAACTTTTCAATATCGCGATGATACGCTTCAATGCTATGTTTCGACAACGACTTTTCTAAAGTCAAATATTGACGAAACCCAACAATTACTTCATCCCATTGCACCATTTAAGGAATAAACTTAACCTTGTTTACTTGCAATATTTCTTTGGTGTCAGCGTCTAAGATCCAAACCATGCAACTCAATTTATCGGATTTCCATTTTGCAACCCTAGGAATGTAGTAATGTTTTTCAGTTGTAAACCCTGCCGGCATTCCTATGGTTAAAGGATCACCGTAGGCAGATGTTACCAACTTTCGTAAAACATGTTTAAACTTATAAGTTTCTTCAACTCCGTTAGCCGTTGACTGCCAACCAACCATATCATCTTCTAAAATTGCAATGACCCAGTTTAACTTCGTTGAAGAGGGAATCGACGCATTGGCAATTGCCTTAATTTCTACTCTACCCTTATCCTCATCTGGAAGCCATTTTGCATTTAACATTAGATTGATTGGTGTTGACTTTACCTTTTGCTGATCAACTACAATTGACCAAGAGTTTTCATCAATCAAAAATTTTCCATTGTAAGATACATTATCAATAATTCCCAAAGGCAAATTAGTCACCGTACCCAATGTACCTACCAAATCATCTGCGTCTTTTGTAACCAAAGTATCCATGTTAGGCCAAGGCTTCGATAATGTGCCATAATTTGGGTAAATGGCCAATATTTGAAGCTTATTTGGATTCGCCTCTTCAATTTCAAAGGCCTTTTCAGCCGCTCTAGGGCAATTGTTGCAACGAACCCCGGTAATGTCTATCAATAAAACTTGTTTTGCTTGTACCGTTGGCACAGCGCTTAAATAAGTGGTATCTAATAAGGGGCGTTCTTTAAATTTCAATCCTGAAGGAGGTTCTTCTTCGCAAGAAACGAAAGAAAGCGCCAAAAATATCCCTCCAAAAAATAAATTAAAAATTCTCATTCCACGAAAATAAGCAAAACCTTTGTTTGGTTATATTTGTTTACTATAATAATTATGAGAAAATTAAAAATGAAATTGCTTGCATCAGGAGCAATGGCCTTAATGACAGGTTGTTTTTTTGGAAAATCAAAAACTGTAGATGCGCAAACCGCAAAAGGAACGAACCCTAATGAATCGATTTACAACATCAAAATCATGCAATTAGATGAAAAAACTTCATTGGATTTATCCCAATACAAAGGCAAAAAAATCTTATTTGTAAATACGGCAAGTGAATGTGGATTCACCCCGCAATATGAAGAATTGCAATACCTTCAAAATAAATATCCAGAAAAATTGGTGGTTATTGGCAGTCCATGTAACCAATTTGGAGGACAAGAGCCTGGAGGTTCAGAGCAAATTGCTTCCTTTTGCAAAAAGAATTTCGGTGTAACATTTATGATGACACAAAAAATAGAGGTTAAAGGCAAAAATCAACATCCTTTGTATCAATGGTTGACTCGCAAAACCAAGAATGGTGTTTTGGAATCTGAGGTAAAATGGAATTTCAATAAATTCTTGGTTGATGAAAATGGCAATCTAATGGCATATTTTGCATCTACCACTGGCCCAATGTCATCGAATATTACGGAATTAATTGATAAATAAGAATTATTTTACTTCATGATCCAATTGTTTATGGCAATATGCAGTCATAACGCTATTTTTGCGGTTCAAAAATATACTCATGAGCATTCTAGTTAATAAAAATTCGAGGATTGTTGTTCAAGGATTTACCGGAAACGAGGGAACCTTTCACGCAACCCAAATGATTGAATACGGCACCAATGTAATTGGAGGTGTAACGCCAGGAAAAGGAGGAAGTAAGCATTTAGATCGCCCTGTTTTCAACACTGTAGAAGCTGCAGTAAGCGAAGCGGGTGCCGATGTAAGTATCATTTTTGTACCACCTGCATTTGCAGCAGATGCAATTATGGAATCTGCCGATGCTGGAATTCAAGTCATTGTTGCAATTACTGAAGGAATCCCAACAAAAGACATGGTGATGGTGAGAGAATATTTAAATTCTAAAAATTGCCGTCTAATTGGACCAAACTGCCCAGGTATTATCACTCCCGAAGAAGCAAAAATTGGTATCATGCCAGGATTTATTTTCAAGAAGGGTCATATTGGTGTTATATCTAAGTCTGGTACTTTAACATATGAAGCAGTTGATCAATTAACTAAATTGGGCATGGGTCAATCTACTGCAATTGGTATTGGTGGTGATCCAATTATTGGAACAACAACCAAAGATGCGATTGAATTGTTCATGAACGATCCAGAAACTGCTGGTATTGTTATGATCGGTGAAATTGGAGGTGGAATGGAAGCTGAAGCAGCAAATTGGATTAAACAATATGGCACAAAACCTGTTGTAGGTTTTATTGCTGGTCAAACTGCTCCTGCAGGTCGCCGTATGGGACACGCTGGCGCAATTGTTGGTGGCAAAGACGACACTGCTGCTGCTAAAATGGCAATTATGCGTGAGTGTGGAATTCACGTTGTTGAAAGCCCTGCAGAAATTGGACGTAGAATGTTCGAAGTAATGAAATAATCTAAATTTAGAATTATACAAAAAAAGGCTGTTAAATTAACAGCCTTTTTTTATGTCCCTCTGATATGAGTTATTTTTTCTTCTTTGATTTTGTTAAATCAACCACTGTCACCCCGTCATGGCCAGCTTCTATCCATTGGAAGAAATCATCTTTTAATGCCGCATTAGGTGTTAACTTATTCAATTCAATAGATACCTCGGTGCCGTTTTTATAGTGTTGAATAACCTTGTTTATCTTGTAATTAGAATTGTCGATCTCCAACTTTAAATATGCATAGTTCGCCTTTTTCTTTGGCACCAATCGAATCACATCATGAACTCGGTTTCCTTCGGTTGTTGGGCCCTCGTATTTACTTTTATATCCTTTGTGATACACCGTAAAAATTTCATTTGGAGTAATGTTGTTGTCGCGCTTTTTATAATCTTCTAAAGTAACCTCTTGATCGTCTGGATTGTAAGTCCAAATGGTTGAACCATTGCAATAAATCTCCTGATTTGCATAGTTCAATTTAAACTTATTCCCTTTAATCCAAACTGTGCCTTTTGAAACCAATGGTTTCTTATTTACTGCGCTTGTGGTAATTGTAAAGCTTGCGGTAATCGTTTTATACCCTTGATATAATTTCGATACTTTCTTAAGTATTTCTTGAGACTTTGCATCACTCTGACCTTTATTGAAAATCACTTCCTGTGTTTGCGCTAAAGCAATTGATGTTGTAAAAAAACCCATTACAACGAAACATGAAAATCTAAAATTCTGTATACACATATCCTATTTATTATAAATTATTCAAAAATTGTTCCAACGCATACTCATCTGGAACGAGAACTTGACGCGGCTTACTTCCAACATTAGGACCAACAATACCAGCATCTTCTAATTGATCCATCAAACGACCTGCTCTATTATATCCGATTTTTAACTTACGTTGAATCATACTTGTACTGCCTACTTGATTTTGCACAATCACTCGAGCCGCATCCTCAAACATAGAATCTCTTTCATCGGCATTAAATTCACCCCCAGCAATGGTGGTTGTGTCATCTTTTACCTCTGGCAATATATAGGCAGTTGGATACGCCCTTTGCTCTCCAATAAAGTCACAAATTTGCTCCACCTCTGGTGTGTCTACAAACGGACATTGAAGTCGTATCATTTCATTTCCCCCACTATAAAGCATATCTCCTTTACCAATTAATTGATCGGCGCCATTGCCATCCAAAATAGTACGGCTATCGATCTTAGAAGCTACACGAAAGGCAATTCTCGCTGGGAAGTTCGCTTTAATCATACCGGTAATTACGTTGACAGAAGGACGCTGAGTTGCCAAAATCAAATGAATTCCAATGGCGCGTGCCAACTGTGCAATACGGGCAATTGGCATTTCAATTTCTTTACCCGCGGTCATCATCAAATCCGCAACCTCATCTATCACCACTACGATGTACGGTAAAAATCGATGTCCATTTTGCGGATTTAACTTCCGATTCACAAACTTCACATTGTATTCAACAATGTTTCTAACCATTGCATCTTGTAGTAATTTATAACGATTATCCATCTCAACACATAAAGAATTCAATGTATTGATAACCTTCGCGTTTTCAGTGATAATGGCTTCGCCATCGCCAGGTAATTTAGCTAAAAAATGTCGTTCAATTTTATTAAATAAAGTTAATTCAACCTTTTTGGGATCAACCAAAACGAATTTCACATATGCAGGATGCATTTTATAAAGCAACGACACAAGAATGGCATTTAATCCTACAGATTTACCTTGACCAGTTGCACCAGCCATCAATAAGTGAGGCATTTTTGCCAAATCAGCAATGAATATTTCATTTGAAATGGTTTTCCCTAAAACCACAGGCAATTGATAATCGCATTCTTGGAATTTCTTACTTGCAAGAACTCCGCGCATTGGCACAATTTCTGGATTGCGATTTGGAACTTCAATACCAATTGTGCCTTTTCCAGGTATTGGAGCAATGATACGAATACCCAAAGCAGCTAAACTCAAAGCAATATCATCTTCAAGGTTCTTTATTCTCGAAATTTTGACCCCTGGAGCTGGAATGATTTCATATAAAGTTACTGTTGGACCTACGCTTGCTTTGATACTGGAAATTCCAATTTTATAGTTTTCGAGTGTATCTTGAATTAATTTTTTACTTCTATTAATTTCTTCAAAATCAATTTCTTGCTTCTTGGTGTCGTAATCTTTCAATAAATCTAGTGTTGGAAACTGGTATTTACTTAAATCGGCTTTAGGATCAAATTCAGTATCTACACCATATCTTTTAACCGCCGCCGCATCACCCTTATTTTCACTCACCAATTCATCTTTTTGTTGTGTTAAATCTTGAATTGCGAATCCATCTTCAAATTTAATTTCATTTGGACCGATGCTCGATATAACCGTTGGCTCATGCCTTTCCTCCGATTCGGATGTATAAATTACAAAATCCTCAGATTCTTCATGAGAACCATCGTTGTTTTCAGCCTTAAATTGATATTCTTCTGGTTCAGTTGAATCTACAATTGGTTCAAATTTTGGCCCGTTCTTAGAGCCATTAAGCTCTTCATTATTTTTGAGGGATAAAGGATCTACTTGCTCGTCTTTACGCTTCATGGTGATGTTCATTCCATCCCAATTTTCGAAATCACTTACTGAAGGACCGTCATCAAAATTGTCCTCCGTAAATGGATCAATTGACTCCTCGGAATCAGAACTCACGGAGAGCCCATCGTCATCGGCACCATCAACAATAATACTCGGAGCTAATTTTTCTGACTTAATCCCATTTGAACTCAAATCCAAAACTTCATCCAATTCATGTTCTTCCATGTCATCTGAATTTTTAAGAACAATGCGTGAGAAGGGATTTAAATTGAGGAAAACAAAAGAATATACCACAGCAAAGGCAGCCAAAAATAAGAAAGAACCTATCGGTCCAATGCTATTCTGTATTTGAAGTATTCCAAAATAACCAAATGTTCCTCCCAATAATGGAAACCAAATTTGGAAGCAATATCCTAAAAATAGAGAAAACCAAATTACAAATAAAATGGTGTGTAACAGAATTCTCAATAAAGAAAAAGGGCGATAATCGAACAGCAAATACATCCCTGCGAGTACCATATACGGCAAGATTGCAAAAGCGCCTAAACCAAAACCATTGTGCATAAAGAAAAATGCCAAACTAGAGCCAATTGCGCCCATGGCATTGGCTGCTTTCAGTTTTGTTTCACCATCGTATTGTCCACCACCATCGGCAGAAAAACTTTGATCGGTTTGCCAAGTAAAGAAAAATGAAATGAAACTAATGAGAAAAACAACAGATAAAACCAACATCAAAAAGCCCACAACCTTGCGCGTTGTTTCGTTTTTTAAGGTAGCAGCCCTCCATATTTCTTTTCCAGAAATTTGTTCTGATTTGTCGGAAGGTCTTTCTTTTAAAAAATCAGCCGGCGATTTAGATTTTTTTGTGGATTGTTTAGGTGCTGCACTCATTGTGATTTACGAAAGTATAACGAAAATAAGGTCAAAAATCATGTACTTATTCACAGAAAAGTGAGTGTTTACAATATCACTCAAAATAGCACAATGTTCTAGCTATCAACTGTTTAATTGGAAAACTTCACCCTCTATTGCGAGGTAAGTTTCTAAATGAAATTTCTTAGCTTCCAACAACAATGGTTCTAGATCTGAATATCGCGCACTGTAATGTCCAATCATCAAATTTTTAACGTTCGCTAATTTAGCAATTTGACCAGCTTGTAAAGCGGTTGTATGATAAGTTTCCTGGGCTCTTTGAAGCCTATCGTGTAAAAAAGTAGCCTCGTGGTAAAGTAGGGTTACATCAGAAAAATAGGGTACAATTGTTTCATCGTAAATAGTGTCTGAAATATAGGCAAACTTTCTGTTTTTATACCCCTGAAATGTCAATAATTCATTCGCAATTTCAATTCCACTTTGACCCTTAAAATCTTCACCCCATTTCAATTTTTCATAAAAATTTACCGGAATTTGATATTGTTCACATGCCTCCAAATTGATTTTACGCTCCGGTCCTTTTTCCTCAATAACAAATCCCGTACAAGGAATTCTGTGCTTCAATGGAATGGTATGTACCGAAAAATCATCTTCATTTAAAATTATTTCAACATGATCTGGATTGGTGAAAATATAATGAATTTCAAAATTCATGTGAGCGTCACCAATGGTTAAAATGGCGTCCATGATCGGTTTTAAATCGGAAGGACAAACAATATACAATGGATCTAAACGTCCAAAAAGTGCCATAGATGTTACCAAGCCAGGCAATCCAAAATAATGATCTCCATGTAAATGGGAAATCAAAACATACTTTATTTTTTGTAATCTTAAATTGTATTTGGTTAACTGCAACTGAGTGGCCTCGCCGCAATCAATTAAGAAATAATGCTTATCCAATCGAACATACTGAGCGCTTGGATTTCTATCGCGGGTTGGCGTTGCAGAGGAAGTGCCAAGCACAGTTATTTCAAATGGTTTTTGCATTCGGAAACTAAATTAGATTAAAACCGCTAAAATCATGCCATTTGTTGCTTATTCTTTGTAATTCACAATTTTATTTAGAAGATAACAATCCATCAATAGCCTCTGTAACTTCAAACAATTGAATTCTGTCGATACATGGAACAGATTGTGTACAATTAATTTGATCGCAAGGATTGCATTTCAACAAGGAATGAATGACTTTAGACTTAGAATTTCTTTGCGGATAAAAAACATTTTTAACACCAGGTCCAAATAACCCTATAACCGGAATGCCAGATAAATCGGCTATTTGCAATGGTCCACTTTCATTTCCAATAAACAATTCTGCACCTTGTATTACTTTGTACAACGTGAGTAACGAATCATTTGCAATCCAAATTTTCACAAAATCTTGACCTGATTTTACATTTTCGAGTATGTCAATTTCATCTTTGGTGCCTACTAAAATTGTATTGAATGCATATTTTTCCCATAAATGTTTTGCAATGATTGCAAATCTTTCAGAAGGCCATTGGCGCAAAACACGCCTCGCAGCAGGATGTATTACTACATACTTTTGAACATATAAACTTTGAATCCATGCTTTCGCCAATTCAATTTCCCCCGCTGACGGATATAATTTTGATGCTCCATTTAAGTTCATATCTGGTGCATATTTCAACAAAATTGGCTCAATAATTCTTAAATTTGTGATGGTTTCGTGCGGTTGATTTCCCCTTTGTTTAAATCTGACTGCACCCCTATCAACGCGCATTTTTTTCGTCTTAAATATTGAGGCAAAAAAGGTCCTCCAATTTCCGCGCAATTCAACCCAAACATCATATGTACTTAGCTCATTTTCATTCTTTATAAACCCGTCAATATTCGGATCATTTTGAATAAGCGATTGCACGAATGGTTTGCACAAGACAGTAATTTTAGCGTTCGGAAAAATGTCCCTCAAATTTTGAAAAACACTTACACTTGCCGCCATATCTCCTATTTCATCTAATTTTACGCAAACAACGGATTTAACTTTTTCCGCATTTGGCTTACCTGAGAAAATACCCAATAGAAAATTCAAACAGACCGATAAAGCCATATTCAATCCATAAAGTAATTTCTCGTAACGAACCATTAAATTTCAGTTAAAGGATAAATAATTGGTTGCGAAGGAACAGCGTCTGAAGCAATTTTTGGCACCATTAGATTCAATAAATAAATCCCATCTGCAATCTTTTGATCTGCATAAATCAATTCCGTGATACTCGAATTCATGCGGGTATTTTCTGGAAATTGCCACCAAATACGGTGTGCGGCGAGCGCACCAGCATCCTCTTCAGGATCAACCGACGGCAAATCAGTGAGCAAATGTTGAAGGTTTAAATCTACCAAATACTGCATTGCCTCTAGCGTAAAATAAGGAGGATTATTCCCAGACCAAACTTCACTCTTCTTAGAAACCTCATTTGGAGTTGAGCGAATAATGATTGCTTCAACCTTTTCAATGCGATGCTTTTGCAATTCAGCCAATGAAATTACCCAATCGTTATTTTCCATCACCAATGGAACTGTGATCATTTGAGCCGTGAAAAAATGCTTTGTTAAAACTTCATGAACAGAAATTCGCTCTTCCGCAATATGCCCTACCCCTTCAGTATGCGTGCCATTCCCATGGGCGCAATAAGTAACTATTTCGCAATTGGCACTCCCACCTTCTTTCACTGAACCAACAAATGACCCAACACGAATAGGCTCAACCGTTGGATAATTGATATGAAACGCATTTGGATTTTCAAAATCCGGTCCAAATCCTAAAGTTAAATTCAGCGGTTGTGATAAATCAGCAAGATAGTTTCTATTATGAATACTCAAAGAAAATTGCATTGGTTCAAATTTGATAAAAAGAAACCGAAAAGAAAAATAATCGTTGAATTAATCTTCTGGTAAATCCAAAGCTTCCTCTAATATTTCCAAGAATTTTTTATGGCTAATCTCATAAGCCCCAAACTGAGCAATATGGTCATTCAAATATTGGGTATCTAAAAGTTTAAAATGATGTTCTCTCAAAAACTCAACTAAAAATACCAAACATATCTTGCTGGCATCGTTCACAGTGTGAAACATACTTTCCCCGAAAAAAGCCTTTCTAATGCAAACCCCATAAAGTCCTCCAACCAATTCTCCATCTAAATAGGCCTCGAAACTGTGCGCAAATCCTTCGTGATACAACGCAATATAGGCCTCCTTAATTTCATCAGAAATCCAAGTATCGTCATCTCTGTTTTGCGAGCACTTTTCAATGACCAATGGAAAATTCCGGTTGATCACCAATTCAAACTTGTTCTTATTGTATAACCGTCTTAAATTTTTAGACACTTTAAAACGTTCATCTAACGGAATAATTCCCCGACGCGTTGGCGTATGCCAATAAATGGCATCGCCTTCATCTGGATCAGCCATTGGAAATGAACCAGACAAATATGCTTGAATGAGTAATTGAGGCGTTAATAACATTTCTGCAAAAGTAATTCAACATAAAATGTGTGAATTCATTTTTCTGATGTTTTTTTGCACCATTATGGGAAAAGGTAAAAATAAGCTTGAGAAATTTGCTGAATTCGATTCTTTTGAAAACACCTACGATTACAATTCGGATACAAAAGGCAAATGGTCAACTATTTTTAGCAATGCAAACCCAATTGTTTTAGAACTTGCCTGCGGCAAAGGCGACTATGCCATTGGACTCGCTAAAATGAATCCCAATATCAACTACATTGGTGTTGACATTAAAGGAAATAGACTTTGGAAAGGTGCCAAAATATCATTAGAACTAGGATTGAACAATGTGCGATTTCTGCGAATAGAAATCGATAAATTATTTGACTTTTTTGCGGAAAATGAAGTTTCAGAAATTTGGATCACCTTCCCAGATCCTCAACCTCACAAAGAAACCAAACGCTTGAGTAGTGGGCGTTTCCTTAACGTTTACCGCAAAGTGATGCCAACAACGGGCATCATGAACATTAAAACTGATTCAGATTTATTTTATCAAAGTAGCCTTGATCAAATTGAAGAAGATCAACTAACATTATTGGAAAATATAAACGACGTTTACGGAATGGTGCCAGTTCCAGAATTTCTTCAAATCAGAACATTTTATGAAAGTATTTGGCTCGAAATGGGTAAGAAAATAAAATATGTGAAATTTATTTTGGGGGATGTTTTGAGCAGGGAAAAAAAGAAAAAGAAAGAATCTCCAGAAAATCTAGATTAAATATAGTGGTATAATTTCAAGAGTACCAAAATCAATACAACTAAAATCAAGACCCCTACAATTGTATTTAAGATTGGACTCAGTATGCCCAATACTCCAAAACCGATTCCTATGTAACTTAAAATGGTTCCCCAATTGCTGATTTTCAAATTGATACCCAATAATCCAATCAGAATTGCAAACACAGAAAAGGCAATAAAAGCAATATTTAGCATTCCAACCAAACCGCTCAAAATACTCACCCACCCAATTGAACGTCCAATTTTACGCTTAATAGA
>CAMBFD010000049.1 GCA_945865625.1 Chitinophaga pinensis | reverse complement strand
GAGGCCCTTTAGCTATGTGTGAAGGCTCAAAACTAAAACTTGGAACCAAAGTTTACGGCGCAACAACATTGGGTCCTTTTTGCAACGTAGGTGGAGAAGTCAATAATATAGTTTTACACGGATACTCCAATAAAGGCCATGATGGTTTTTTAGGAAATGCCGTTCTTGGGGAGTGGTGCAATATTGGTGCAGATACAAATTGCAGCAACCTTAAAAATACTTACGAAGAAGTAAAGGTATGGAATTATGCCTCAAGTCGTTTTGAGCGCTCAGGACAACAATTCTGTGGCTTAATTATGGGTGATCACAGCAAATGTGGAATCAATACCATGTTTAACACTGGAACTGTAGTTGGAGTTGCTTGTAATTTGTTTGGAGCTGGTTTCCCACGTCAATTTATCCCGGATTTTTCTTGGGGAGGCGCTTCTGGATTTGTGCCTCATCAAATGCCTGCAGTTGAAAAAACAGCTAAACTTGTGATGGTTCGTAGAAATAAAGACTTCAATGAAAATGAACAATCTATATTGCATTGGATTTACGATCATTACACGCCAATATAGGATTATTGGATTATAATTGGATTAATTCTAATCACTCTAAACAATCTAATCTTTTTAATCCGTCTAATCTTTACTAATCTCTGTTTTTAATCCGTCTAATCTTTCTAATCTCTGTTTATAATCCGTCTAATCTCTCTAATCTCTGTTTATAATCCGTCTAATCTCTCTAATCTATCTAACCGTTTATAGGTTTGCAGGTTTACCTAACTTCATAAACCCTTATAAGCTTTTATATACCTTCACCCTCTCTCCCATCCATTCCGTTTCTCTATCCAATTTCATTTCGATTTTCTCTGCTACACGAATTGATTTTTCATTCTTTTCATGAATGATGGCAATTACATTTTGGGCCAATTGATTTTCCAATGCAAAATCAATAAATAATTTCGCGGCTTCCGGCGCATACCCCATCCCCCAATATTTTTTAAGAATGTGATAGCCAAGTTCAATTTCTAATTTGCCATCAATTTTTTGCACCAATAACCCGCATTGTCCTACCAATTGCTTTGACTTTTTATCGATAATCGCTTGTAGTCCAAACGTCCCACTTTCATAGCGCTGTAGCTGCCTTTTAATCCAATCTTCAGCCATTTCTAAATTGGTTAAGTCATTTCTTTTTAAGAGAAATTCAAAAGCAGCATCTTCTTCAAAAAAAGCTGACCAGGCGTTGATATCAAATCGACTTAAAAACCGCGTAGAAATTCTTGACGTTTCCAAACGGTCTTCATACAAATCTTGTAAACTAAAACTTTGATCCATGATTATATATTAATTAATTTGAGGGACTTTATTTCGTTAAAATTACATTTAATATAATCACTAACAAAACTAAACCGATACCTATAAATTGCCAAACTGAATAGGTTTCAGAAAATACAAAACCATTGGATGCAATGAGCATATAGAATATTCCTTTAGACACCGATGATATTTAATGTTTAATGTTTAATGTTTATTGTTTGTCGATACCAAATAACATTGACCGTATTGTTAATTTAAATTTTTACATTTAGGATTTTGGGTAAAAAATTAGGGTTTATGGCATGCCACAAACCCTAACAAATGATAGATTTTATAATTTTAAAGTGCAGAGTTCATACTACGAACTGCAGCAGCACTTTTTTCAAATTCAGCTTTTTCGGTATCATTTAAATCGAGATGGATCATTTTCTCCCAGCCAGATTTACCCAATACAACAGGTACACCAATACAAATATCAGATTGACCGTATTCGCCATCAAGGGCAACGCAGCAAGTCATTAATTTCTTCTGGTCACAAACGATGCTTTGAACCAAAACTGAAACAGCAGCTCCCGGTGCATACCATGCACTGGTTCCTAACATTCCGGTTAATGTTGCACCACCAATCATGGTGTCGGCTTTTACTTTGTCTAAAACTTCTTGAGATAATAATTGAGAAACTGGAACCCCTTTGTAAGATGCCAAACGAATCAATGGAATCATGGTCGTATCACCGTGTCCACCAATGACCATTCCATCTACATCAGTTGCAGGGCAACCCAAAGCGGTTGACAAATAATATTTAAAACGTGCACTATCGAGGGCACCACCCATACCAATAATTCTATTTTTAGGTAAGTTAGATGTTGTTTTAGCCAAATAAGTCATTGTATCCATAGGATTAGAAACAATCACAACAATTGCGTTTGGCGAATGTTGCAAGCAATTTTCCATCACACCTTTAACAATGCCAGCATTTATACCAATTAATTCCTCACGTGTCATTCCTGGCTTACGGGGAATACCTGAAGTGATCACAACAACATCGCTGTTAGCCGTTTTTGTATAATCATTTGTACTACCAGAAATACGGGTATCGAATCCATTCAATGCTGCAGTTTGCATTAAATCTAATGCTTTACCTTCTGCAAAGTTTTCCTTTATGTCTAGCAAAACTACTTCTGCAGCAAAATTTTTCATTGCGATGTACTCTGCGCAACTTGCACCTACGTTTCCGGCGCCAATAACAGTTACTTTACTCATTTTTTATGGATTTTATTGGGTTTTTACAAAGTTAATACTCTCTTTAGATTTTCGTACTTTTCGCAAAAAAAAAGTCGTAAAATTTAAAATAAAAAAATCGTTATACCATAAAAATACAATCCAACTACATTACATTTGCAAAATAATTTACATCCAACTGAATTACAATTATGAAAAATAAGTATATCGACTTAATTAAACAGACCTTTGATTTCCCAACTTCTGAATTTGAATTAGACGACAATGGACATCTTGAGTTCCACGACATACCTCTAATGGATTTAATTCGCCAATATGGAACACCCTTAAAATTCACATACTTACCAAAGATAAGTGAGAACATAAAGAAAGCTCGCTCTTGGTTCAATGTAGCCATAGCAAAGGCAGAATACCAAGGCAAATACTTCTATTGCTATTGCACCAAGAGCAACCACTTTCAACATACTCTTGATGAAGTACTTAAGAACAATGTACATTTAGAGACCTCATCGGCATTCGATATCAATATCATTGAAACACTATTCGAGCAAGGTAAAATTAGCAAAGACAGCTATATAGTGTGTAATGGTTTTAAAAGAGAAAACTACCTAGAGAACATAGCCAACCTCATTAACAATGATTGGAAAAATGTAATTCCAGTATTCGACAATCAACGAGAACTAAGTGAGTTACTTGAACATACAGACAAGCAAATAACGTGTGGAATTCGAATTGCAGCAGAAGAAGAACCTAAGTTTGAATTCTATACCAGTAGATTGGGTATTGGATATAAAGATATTGTTCCATTCTATAGAAACGTTGTAAAAAAGAATAAGAATGTAAAACTAAAAATGCTTCACTTCTTTATCAATACAGGCATTTATGATACAGCTTACTATTGGAATGAACTCCATAAATGCTTAAAAGTTTATTGTGAACTAAAAAAAGAATGCCCTGACTTAGACACCCTAAACATTGGCGGAGGTTTCCCAATCAAGAACACATTAAACTTTGAGTACGACTATGAATACATGGCTACTGAAATTGTAAGTCAAATTAAACAAGTATGCGAGGAAAATCAAATTCCTGAACCAGATATCTTTACTGAGTTTGGTTCGTTTACTGTAGGTGAGTCAGGTGGCGCTATTTTCTCCGTGTTAGATCAAAAATCTCAGAATGATAGAGAAAAATGGAATATGATTGATTCGAGCTTTATGACTCAGTTACCTGACGCATGGGCCATCAATAAGAAGTTTATAATGCTGCCAGTTAACCGCTGGGAAGAAGAACAAGAAAGAGTACTACTGGGAGGTATTACCTGTGATAGCGACGACTATTATAACTCTGAACAACATGTAAATGCCATTTACTTACCTAAATACGATGCAAACGATCCTCTTTACATTGGCTTCTTTCATACCGGTGCATACCAGGAAAGCATTGGTGGTTATGGAGGGATCCAACATTGTTTAACACCTGCACCAAAGCATGTAATTATCGACAGGGATGAGAACGGAGAATACTATTTTAGGCTATTTTCTAAAGAGCAAAGTTACAAAAGTATGCTCAAAACTTTAGGTTACATGTAATAATGTAATCTAATCTAACTCAATTACATTTTACAATAAAGCCTTGAAGTAATCTCCAAGGCTTTATTGTTTATAGAACATCCTAACTTAGTTAATTTGCAATTGATTGATTTTCAATCGTTGATTTAGATTGAAATATTCCTAAGATCCAATAACCTAAGAACGAAAATGCTCCATTGATTAAAAGTAATTCATAGCCAATTTGATACTTCATGGCATTCATTTGATAATTCACTAAGTAATAACAAACCGATGGAACCAGTAAACTAATGACCAAAATACCCCATCCTTTTGGTTGACTCTTTGTGAATATTCCCAAAGCAAACAGCCCTAACAATGGTCCATATGTATAGGTTGCAATGTCCAAAATCAAATTTATAACTGTTGTTTTGGCGAATTGATAAAACACAAGTATGGTCAATAATAACAAAACAGAAAACGCAATATGTAAAATCACACGTCGTTTATGTTTCTGTTCTACACTTAAATCTGCTCTACTTTCTAATCCTAAGACATCAATGTACATACTTGTTGTAAGCGTAGTTAACACACTATCGGCACTTGAAAATGTAGCGGCCGACAATCCAAGCACAAACGCCATTCCAGCAACCGGACCCAATAAGTTAAGAGCTATATGAGGGAAAAACATATCTGTCAGTACTTTATGATCTGCATATTGGCTAGGGTCTAACAATTTAGGATCTGCGTTTTTAAGAAATTCAATCATAAATATCCCTAATGATAAAAACAACAAATTCACAAACAAAACAACAGCTGCTGTAGTGAGCATGTTCTTTTGTGCTTCATTCAACGATTTGCAGCTTAAGTTCTTCTGCATCATATTTTGATCCAAACCTGTCATTGCAATACATAAAAAAGCTCCACCAATTATATGCTTTAAAAAGAAAGATTTAGACCAAAAATCAAAATTGAAAATTGCCGAATAATCAGATTCAAGTACAACACTCACAGCGCCTTGATGCACAACACTTGGTGTTTGAACAACCATAATAATGATGCAGACCAAAAGTCCCCCAACAAGAAAAAGACTTTGTAAAGCATCTGTAAAAACCAACGTTTTAATGCCCCCTTTTATCGTGTATGTTAAAATAAGAATGATAATAATGGCAACAGTTACAGCAAAAGGAACATTCCATTGAGAGAATAAGAATTTCTGTAGAATCACAGCTGTAAGAAACAATCGACCTGCGCTACCTGTTAACCGCGACAACACAAAGAATAAAGCACCGGTTTTTTGATGTATACCTCCAAATCTGTTGTTCAAATAGCTATAAATACTGGTTAGATTTTGCTTGTAATACAGGGGCAATAAAATATAAGCAATCACAAGATATCCAATGACATAGCCTATAACAACTTGCAAATAATAGAAGTTGTTTTTCAACACATTTCCGGGCACACTAATAAAACTAACACCGCTCATTGAGTCAGATAACATACCAATGGCAACTAGCCACCAAATACTTTGTTTATTTCCAAGGAAATAGCCATCTTCGGTGGCATTTCTACCAGTAAAATATCCAATTGCAAGCAACACAAAAAAGTAGCTTGCCAATCCTATAAATATGAGTAATGGTGACATTATTTTTTCTTATTATTGAGTTGGATGAACAAAGATTCTTGGTTGTAATATTTGACTGGAAGAGGCTCTAATTCAACGTAGGTAAGGGTATTGTTTTCAAGGTATAATTTTCTAAATTCTTGACCATTCAGATAATAAATCCTCCCAAAATCATCTTTGCAAATCAAATAAAGCAAATCGGTGACATTCAAATTAAGTGAATATCGATCTTGTTTCCCCAGTGTAAATCCTGACAAAGAATTGGCATAAACCACTTCAAATTGACTTACTTTTAGCGGAATTTTACCAGGCTCACAAGGAATGATTTCTAGATTCATAAATTGGATAAACGAATCAGGAGCAGCGTAAGCAAATCGGCCAGTACTTCGAATTGAAAAATTGTTTTTCGATTTGTTTTTAGGGACATTTACTGCCCCAAAAACCATATCGATGGTTCCTTGAATTTCATTTTGCAAAGTTTTATTTTGAAAATTCAACAAAGCTTGAAGTTTTTGATTTCGGATATTGTTGTATTCTTCAATTCTTTTTAAAAATTTCTTTTGCGCAGATTTTGCTTTTGAGGAATTATTTTTAAACCTATCTTTTGGCTCCAATAATTGAATTTGCCACAATCCTTCGTTTGATTTTAATTCTAACACCCAATGACCTCCAAACTGCCGAATACGCACGTCATAAAACTTCATTGTTTTAAAAAACAATAAATTAACATCCTTTTTTGAAAATGCTGTTTGAAAAACCAAAGGATAATTCTTAAATGCATTCAATTCCGGGAAAAAGTGTTTCGCCTTGTCGTACAACTGTAATTCAAATAAACCTTTTTCTGGCTTATCTTTCGAATTGTAATTGCTAAGTCCAACCAAAATAGATCCTCTTTTGAGTAACGCATCTTGATTTGTTTTTTGCTTATTCAACTTTTCTACCAAATGACCCTGGAATTTTGTAATTTGAGATTTGTCTTCAAATGGTTTTAAGAGGTAATAATAGCCTTCCGTTTCAAATTTATCATCAAGTAATGTCACGTCAGATGTACCAACAATTTTTGCCGTTTTACTACCGTGATGAAAGTCGTAAAACTGGATATTCTGCAAATTATCATCGTTAAAATCGTAGTCGTATTCATAAATATGGACAAACTTTTGATTTTTCATTGCAAAGAATCGGGCTTGATCAACTTTTTGACCAACAAATGCAAATTGAATAAAATATCCAGGTTTCACAGAAAGCAACTCTTTCCCTTTGAAAAATTGAATATCAAGAATCACAGAGGCATTCATCCTGAGTAATTGACCAATTGAATCATACACCAAATTTGGCGCATATGCAGCCATTTTTTCCGGGGTAGAAATCACGATTACTTTCAATTGATAATTTCCAAGAAAATTCACATTATTTGCTTCTACGAGTGATGATTTTGGCACTGAAACTGTCCATCTATTTTCACCACAGAACATCATATCGCGCTCTGTATTCCCCTCAAAAACAAATGAACCATCGTTGAAGTCTTCTATGAGTGGCTTTGATATAGACTTTGGAAAATCGTTCTGATATTCAATATATTTATACCCTAAATTCTCTACGAAATCAAGCTTTATTTCGGGTTCGATCCATTCAAAATCTTCAACTTTTTCTCCATCTGGAAAGATCTTTTTAATGTGCTTCAATTCATGAGTTAAAAATGCATTTTCGGTGGTTAAATAAACCAACGGCATATTCACAGCCTTTAGTATGATGGCTTTATTGACCCCAGATCCAATTTGAAAATCCTTTTCTCCTATTTTTACTGGTAAAAACACTTCAGACATTGACTCAATTGCAACTCCATTTTTCAACGCAGCCGCATCAATCAAGGTTAACTTTTTGATTTTCTTAAAATTACGAACCGATTGTGGCAAATCAGTCACCACATCAACAGAAATTGCAAGCTTTTGTAAATTTGGCAAGTAGCCAGAAATTTCTTTCATCGCTTGATCTAATTCTGTTTTGCTCCAAGGAGCAATCAATTGCAATTCCTTACATTTTGTCCATGTTTTAAAAAAATCATAATGATCAGGAACTTCCTCAAACTCCAATGAAATGGTGTGGAATCGTTTCCAATAATTATTCAATAAAATAGCATCTTCTCTGTTTTGAGGGACAAAAACATAAACGTTTGGAATCCATTCTAAGTTTTCAAGATCATTGTCAGATAAAATGCCTTGAAAGTTCCTGAGTTGCAATTCTTCGAGCTCATCGAGTTTATTGGCAACTTCCGACAACAAATTCACATCGACAGCGCCATCGATTCGCAATTTTTCAATGTTACTAAATTCAGGAAGATGCGTTTTTAAGTACTTGAAATCTGAAAAATTTGTAAGTAAAATATGATAATCGTAACCTTTGACTGCTTTTTCTGGACGCACAAAATCACCGTATTGTGCATTCAAAAAAGAACTGAGAAAAAACATCCCTATAAAATGAATTTGAAATAAATGTTTTCTCATACAGGATAGATTATTTGAAGAATCGACCAAACATGCCACCCATTTTACCGAGAATTCCCATGTCGATTCCCAAAAAATTCATTACGCCTTGTGCATTCGCCTCATAGCCACCCGATTGAAATTTCACCTTAAGTCCCTCCAACACAAAAGTCAAAATACTCTCGGCCAATGCTTTTTTTCTTTCCATATCCCAATCAAGTCCATAATAACTATTGGCACATTGTTGCATTAAGTCTTGAAAATATTGACTGTCTTTAAGTGCTTCTGGACCTGCAGTTGCGAGCGATTGAATTTCCGAAATTTTGCCCGACATCATTAGACCTTGCAAAAAAGTCATTGCGGAATTTACGGTTAAATCAACGTGCGCTTCAGACTGCCCAGGATCAAATCCAAATTTCACACCTTCCAAACCGTGATAAGACCCTTTAAATTCGTGAATATATTCAATCAATTTCATAAAGTCCAAGTTCTAATATCTGTTAATTTATGGGTCAATTCTTTGGTTTGAGCGTGCACAATTCCTTTTGGCGTTAATTCATCAATTCTAACCTTTCCAGATGCATGAATGATGGTATTCGGCGTAAAAATGATTCCAACATGGGTAATTTTACCCGAATCGTTTTCAAAATAAGCCAAATCGCCCACTTGTTTATTGTGCCACATTCGTCGTTGTCCCATTAACGCTTGTTGATATGCATCTCTGGGCATTTTAAGATGTGCCATTTGCGCTAAAACTTGCACAAAACCACTACAATCAATGCCAAAAATACTTCGACCACCCCATAAATATGGAGTATTCAGAAACCATTTCGCATGTTCTAAAACATTTATAATTTTCTTTTCACCGAGGCCGCTCACCCATTGATAAGCCATTCCATCAATTGAAATAATTTTCGAAACTGGAATTTTACTACCTGGCGAAAGCTGAATCACAGAAAATTCGCTTTTTAAATATGTATAAGGCTCAAGAACCACTTGCCAGTTGACATTAGAATAAGGCTCAAAAGGAACCAAATAGCTTTTAGGAATGTATCCAGCATAACCATCATGATTGGTTTTAATTTGTAGCCAATCATTTTTTTCTCCAATGGCAGTGCAAGTTTCACCGAAAAGCAACGATGTAACCATTTCTGATGCACTGCTTTCAGATCCCCTTACAGGGGCCCAAGATTGCAAACAAATATATTGTACCTCGAACATAGCGATGATACAAAGATGTCATTCTAGAATTGATTCTCAAAAAATAGTTTTGAGAACGACTATAAATGTAGACGGGTCTTACGATCCAATAACAATTCTTTACTTTCTACGTGGTCTGGATCTGGCACACAACAATCGACAGGACAAACAGCTGCACACTGAGGCTCTTCATGAAAACCTGTGCATTCGGTGCACTTATCGGGAACAATAAAATAAACCTCATTGCTAATGGCTGAAAACTTATGATCAGCGTTAACCTCTTGGCCGTTGGCCAATTTAAACATGCCAGTAACGCCCGTTCCATCGGCAAGGGTCCAATCTACACCTGCCTCATAAATGGCATTGTTTGGACATTCGGGCTCACAAGCGCCACAATTGATACATTCTTCAGTGATTATGATAGCCATTTGAAAATATTTGCTACAAATTTACAACCGTTTTGTATTTTCGAGCAAACTTTTAAAAACTTTCTATGGAATTTGCGATCATTAGTGATATACACGACAGTCTAAACAACCTAAAGGCTTCATTATCAATTATTAAAGATAGAAATATCGATACCATCATTTGTTGTGGTGATTTTTGTTCGCCTTTCGTAATTCATGAATTGGGCAAAAGCAACTTAACTGTCCATGCAGTTTTTGGAAATAATGATGGAGATCGATTCAACATTCAAAAAGTAGCTTCGCAGTATCCAAATTTACATTTCCATGGAGAATACATTGGAGATATGGAAAATCAACTTGTTTTAGATAGTGTAAAAATTGGTGTAACGCATTATCCTTTTTATGCCCATACAATGATTAAAACCAATTGGTATGATGCCGTTTTCTTTGGTCATACGCATCAATACCACAAACAAAAATTTGGACGCGCATTGTATATGAATCCTGGAGAAATTGCAGGCATTTTCGGACCAGCTAGCTTTGCCATTTACAATACTTCCGATCGAGGAAGTGAACAAATAATGTTGTAATTTCTAAATTTCGCTAAGCAATTGAGAAACTGTAGGATGCGAATTTGACTTAACAATATCAACTATTTTTTGTATATTCTCATCAGCAGGACCATTGTTCTCAACCACCAAATCGCAGCGGTTTTTATGGGGTAAAATATAATTCTCATATGCGGGCATCACATGATATTCCCATTGATGTAAACTTCTATTTCGAGGGATATTTCTTTCTGCAATGTCCCTAGCCAATCTCCTCTCGAAACATAAATCCAAATCGCAATCTATAAATACTCTGTAATCAAGCAAAGCATCAACTGCTTCAAATTCCATCACAAACAATCCCTCAACCAATAATATTGGTGCCGGGTAAATTGGCTCAACCACTTCTGGAGCATCGTAATGTTCGAATTGATACTTTTTTATAATAACAGGGTGGTATTCTAGCAATTGCAACAAATCTTCATGAAATTTATCGGAATACAGTGCCTGAGGTAAATCATAATTTGCTTCACCATGATGATCTACTTCTTGAAATTCTAAGGGTTTATAATAGTCATCAAAACCAACTACAGATACTAAATTACCCAAACGTTTTTTAAGGGCATTCACATAAAATGATTTTCCAGCACCGGAAAGCCCGGTCATCCCAATCACAAAAGGTTCAATTTTGTGCTCCGACATTTTACTTTTTGTAGAATTTTTCTTTCGTTTTTACACCATCATGATCATACCATTGCTTAAGCAGTAACTTGCCTTCAATGTCGTAATAGAACCATTCCCCAATTTTAACCCCCATGTCATAGGCTCCATGTCGCTTTTGAAAATTAGAAACCATTCCATAATGCCATAATCCATCTGGAGATTCATTCACATAATTTCCGTATGTATCAGGAAGCAATATGTTTTTTTGTAATTTCTCGTCAAACTTATCTTTAAAAACAACAGAAAATCCATTTCTCTGTCCGTTTTCGTAAGTTTTCATTTCAATCGTATCACCAAAGTGCTCGTACATATCATAGGTAACAAAAGTACCTTGTTTGATGCCCTCTTTGTAAAATCCTGAACCAATAATATTGCAAGTTTTTACGTCAAATATGCGTTGAATGCTATCTAATTTGCCATTTTTATAATATTCTTCAATGGCAGGACAATGGTTTTTATGGAAAACATAATTTCTACCATTCAGAATTCCCATATTAAACGTTTTAATGTGCCTAACAAATCCATCTTCAAAATATCCGATTTCATCACCATCTGGAATTTCATTCACAAAGGTTGCTTCTGATTCCACTTGGCCATTTTCGAAATAGCCAATGCAGCTTCCATTTCTATTTCCGTTATTGTAATTGTTTACGAATTTCTTTTGACCACTTTTATAAAAGCATTTAACTTCATTATTGAGTTCGCCATTTAAAAATGTTCCATTAAACTCTAGCGCTCCGTTGTCTTCAAAATAATATTCAAATGGACCATTTTTCAAACCATTTTGATACGTTTCTTTGACTTGGCGGATGCCTTTTTTACTATACTCTTTGTACTCTCCATCTTTCAAACCATTCACCATAAAACCTTCTTTCGATGTTATAAATTTCTGAGATGCATCATTTGACGGTTCAAAAATTTGATAAAATGGTCCACTGTATGGCTGTCCCTCATAAAAAGCGACACCATTTGTATCGAAAATAAATTTTTCCCAACGAATTCTTTTTACTTTAACCTCTTTAGGGATCGAAGTTCCTGTTGGAACCTGAATTGTATTTTCATTAGATTGATTGCTAGGCGATTTAACTTTTTTATTTGGTTGAGCAAATAAAGTTGCAGAAAAGGTTAAACCCATTAAAAAGGCAATTCTTAGACTATTTTTTCGCATTTCTATCGATAAATATTTTTACAAAGTTAAAGGAATGATTAGTTTTGTGGAACTTAAAATCACAATTTGATGTTCGAATATATTCAAAATCATTGTTTATCTAAATCATTCGTCGAAGAAACTTTTCCTTTCGACGAGACTACAATTGTGTGGAAAGTGGCAGGCAAAATGTTTTGCATTGGAAATATAAATAACTTACAATCAATTAGTTTGAAATGCAATCCTGAGAAAGCAATTGAATTAAGAGAGCAATTTGTGCAAATTCAACCTGGTTTTCATTTAAATAAAAACCTATGGAACACAGTTTATTTAGAAGGATTAAATTTAGATTTTGTATTTTCGCTCATTAATCACTCATATGACGAAGTGGTACAAAAATTGCCTAAAAAACTTAAAGAAGAAATATTATACTCATGAAAACATACTTAGCACTTATTGCAATGTTCGCAGTTTCTATGACGGCATTTGCGCAGAAGGGTAAAAAAACAACAGCCACTTCTGAACAGAAAAAACCTACAACTCAAAAGAAATCTAATATGACAAATCAAAATACTAAAACCGACTTACCTGCGGCATATGCAGCATTGCCCGATGGTATGTATGCTGAAATGAAAACCAACAAAGGTGTCATTGTAATTAAATTACATTTCGACCAAACACCTTTAACTATTTGCAATTTTGTTGGATTGGCTGAAGGGAAAATCAAAAACAATGCAAAAGGCGAAGGAGTTCCTTACTACAATGGATTGAAATTTCACCGTGTAATTGCAGATTTCATGATTCAAGGTGGTGATCCTCAAGGAAATGGAACAGGTGGTCCTGGCTACCAATTTACAGATGAATTTGTATCTACACTAAAACATGATGTCCCAGGTGTTTTGTCGATGGCAAATTCAGGTCCTGGAACAAATGGATCTCAGTTTTTCATTACGCACGTTGCAACTCCCTGGCTAGATGGAATGCACACTATTTTTGGAAAAGTAATTACTGGTCAAGATGTTGTGAATGCAATTAAGCAAGAAGACATGATTGAAACCTTAACAATTTATAGAAAAGGCGATGCTGCAAATGCATTTCAAGCCGACGATGCCACAATGAAAAAATTAATCGATGCAATGAAAGCAAAATTAGCTGACGCTGATAAAGAGGCAGCTATGAAATTTGAAAATTGGATTGCCTCTACCTACCCAAATGCAAAGAAAACAGCTTCAGGGCTTTGGTATGTTGTTGAAAGAGAAGGTGATGGCGCTAACGCGGTTGCTGGTAAAACAGTTTCTGTGCACTACAGCGGTAAACTAATGGATGGTCGTGAATTCGATAATTCATACTCTCGCAACGAACCTATCGAATTTAAACTTGGTGTTGGTCAAGTGATTCCAGGTTGGGACGAAGGTATTGCCCTTATGAAAGTTGGTGGTAAATATAAATTAATTATCCCTTCTGAATTGGGTTATGGAAAACGCGGTGCGGGTGGGGTTATTCCTCCAAATGCAACTTTAATTTTCGACACCGAATTGGTGGCCGTTAAATAATTTCTCTGTTCTTGAAATTCTCACCTATTTTTGAGAATTCAATGAACATTTACGATTTTATACCTGATTTTTTTTTCGGAGGGACAAAATTCGAGTGTAATATCTGTGGGTTCAAAGCGAATAAGTGGTTGCCAAGAGGACACAACTACCCTATT
>CAMBFD010000048.1 GCA_945865625.1 Chitinophaga pinensis | reverse complement strand
TTCTAACCCTTCTAACCGTTTAGAGCTCCAAATCCTTCAACTGAGCTGCGCTCAAGATGCTTGGAGCGTCAATCATCACATCGCGGCCGCTGTTGTTTTTAGGGAAGGCAATGAAATCGCGGATACTGTCGCTGCCGCCGAACATACTGCACAAACGATCAAATCCTAAGGCCAAACCACCGTGAGGAGGTGCACCATATTCAAAAGCATTCATTAGAAATCCAAATTGATATTGAGCCTCTTCTTTTGTGAAACCCAGTAAATCAAACATTTCTGACTGCAATTTCTTATCAAAAATACGGATTGAGCCACCGCCTATTTCAACACCATTGATCACCAAATCATAGGCATTTGCCCTCACTTGACCTGGGTCAGATTGCATCAAGTTGCGATCTTCAGGCAAAGGACTGGTAAAAGGATGGTGCATTGCATGGAACCGGTTATGATCTTCATCCCATTCTAACAATGGAAAATCAACCACCCACAATGGTTTGAATTCACCGGCATTTCTCAATCCCAACTCACTGCCAACCAACAAACGCAATTCATTCAATTGCTTGCGTGTTTTTTCTAAACCGCCGGCAAGTATGAGCATTAAATCTCCAGGTTGAGCTTTCATGGCTTTTTGCCATTGCAACAAAGCTTCTGCATCATAAAATTTATCGACAGACGATTTTAAACTTCCATCGGCTTCAACACGACAATAAATTAAGCCGGTAGCACCAATTTGAGGACGTTTTACATAATCTGTTAACGCATCGATCTGCTTGCGCGTGTAACCTGAAGCTCCTGTTGCACAAACGCCTATCACAGCCTCTGCATTGTCGAAAACCACAAAACCCTTTCCCGATGTCAAATCAACACCTCCAGGGGATTTCAATTCAACAAAAGGCATTCCAAAACGAATGTCTGGTTTATCAGAGCCATAGAATTTCATTGCATCGGCGTAGGTCATTCTTGGAAACGCATCGAATTCAATTCCCTTCACATCCTTAAACAATTGTTTCATCATTCCTTCAAACGTTTGAATGATATCTTCACGTTCAACGAAACTCATTTCACAATCGATCTGGGTAAATTCAGGTTGTCTATCGGCACGTAAATCTTCGTCTCTAAAGCATTTCACGATTTGAAAATATCGATCAAAACCACTCACCATCAGCAATTGCTTAAAGGTTTGAGGACTTTGAGGCAAGGCATACCATTGACCTTTATTTAAGCGGCTTGGAACCACAAAATCGCGGGCTCCTTCCGGAGTACTTTTAATTAAAACAGGGGTTTCAACTTCTAAAAATTGTTGAGCCGATAAATAACCGCGAATGGATTGAGCCAAGTTGTGACGCATTTCTAAGTTCTTGCGAACAACGTCCCTCCTTAAATCTAAATAACGGTATTGCATGCGAATATCGTCGCCACCGTCGGTTTCAGTTTCAATGGTAAATGGAGGCGTTTTAGATTCATTGAGAATTGTAAGTTCTTCAACCACAATTTCAATGTCACCCGTTTCCATATTGGCGTTTTTTGCGCTTCTTTCGGCAACTTTACCAATTGCTTGAATCACAAATTCACGGCCTAAAGTCGCTGCTTTTTCAAGAAGCTCCTTGCTATAATTTTCATTAAAAGCCAATTGAGTCACCCCATAGCGATCGCGAATGTCAACAAACGCCATGCTACCCATTACGCGGGCTTTTGCAACCCATCCCGCCAAAGTTACAGTTTCTCCAATTTGAGAAGCCCTTAATTCACCACAAGTATGCGAACGATACATTTTACAAAAATACGATGTTATTTATTAATCTTTAGAAAAATGCTCCCAGCCTTGTGCTTTAATGTCAAAAGAATTGCCCGATTTGGTATTCAATTTATAGCTATTTACAAGTTCATTGGCATGTCCAATCACCGTAAAATCGGGATTGTTCTTAATTTTATCCCAATCTCTTTGGTCAATTGTAAACAAAAGTTCGTAATCTTCGCCGCCATTTAATGCCATGATGCTTGGATTTAAATCAAAAGCCAATGCCGTGTCAATGGTTTGAGGATCAATTGGCAATTTATCTTCGTAAATATCAAAACCCACCGCAGAAGCTTGTCCTAAGTGAAACAATTCACTCGCAATACCGTCGCTCACATCCATCATGCTCGTTGGAATAATTTTCAATTCATCGAGTAATTTAATCACATCAACTCGGGCTTCGGCCTTTAATTGACGGCCAACAATATAGTCGTAAGTTTCTAAATCGGGCTGCATCACAGGATGTTCTATGAAAACCTTTTTCTCTCTTTCAAGAATTTGCAATCCCATATAAGCACCCCCAACATCACCTGTAACAACCAATAAATCGTTTGGCTTAGCACCTTTTCTATAGGTAACTTTTTTAGGATCAACTTGACCAATGGCAGTTAAATTCAAAATTAAACCAGACCTAGAGCTCGAAGTATCACCACCAATTAGGTCAATTTCATATTTTTCACACGCCAAACGCATGCCTTCATACAACTCTTCAACAGCTTCGAGCGAAAAACGATTGCTTAAACCAATGGCCACAGTAATTTGTGTTGGAATGGCATTCATCGCACAAATGTCGCTCACCGTAGCAGCAACAGCCTTATAACCAAGATGTTTTAGGGGATGAAACATCAAATCGAAGTGAACTCCTTCAATAAATGAATCGGTAGAAATTGCAATATAGGCATCTCCCATTTTCACAATGGCAGCGTCGTCGCCGATTCCTAAAATGGTAGAATCATTTTTACTGATAAAATGTTTCGACAAATGCGAAATCAAGCCAAATTCGCCCAATGCAGAAAGTTCAGTTCTTTCGGTGTTTTCAAACATTCTACAAAAATACGCGGAAAACTTAGAAAGCGATGCACACATTCTTAGGTTCGGTAAAGAATTTCATGGCCTCCCAGCCTCCTTCTCTACCCACACCCGAACTTTTTGTCCCTCCAAAAGGAGTGCGCAAGTCTCTGAGCAACCAGCAATTGATCCAAACAATTCCCATTTGAATTTTATTGGCAACCCTGTGTGCGGTATTTAAATTGCTCGTCCAAACCGTAGCTGCAAGTCCGTATTCAGTGGCATTTGCCATTTCTAAAACTTCCTCTTCGGTATCGAATGGCATAATGGTAATGACAGGTCCAAAAATTTCTTCCATGTTACATCTGCAATCGAACGGCAATCCTTCCAAAATGGTTGGTGCAATGTACCATCCTTTTTCAAATCCTGAGGGATATACGGCCTTTCCACCCGTTAAAATGGTGGCACCTTCTTCTTTTGCCAACTCAATGTAATCCAACACTTTTTCGTAGTGAGGCTTTGAAACGATGGCGCCAATACGCATATTTTCTTCCAATGGATTGCCAATGGTTAATTGATTGACCTCGGCCACCAATCGCTCTTTGACTTCTTCATAAACAGCCCGTTGCACAAATACACGACTTCCACACAAACAAATTTCACCTTGGTTCATGAATGAACTATTCACGGTGGTTTTAATGGCTTTATTTAAATCGGCATCGGCAAAAATGATATTCGGATTTTTACCACCCAACTCCAAACTTAACTTTTTAAACATCGGTGCTGCAGTTGCAGCCAAATGCTTTCCGGTAGCAGTGCCCCCAGTAAAAGAAATTGCTTTGGTAAATTTAGACTCAACTATGGCTTGGCCTGTTTTAGCCCCCAATCCATGAACAACATTCAATACCCCCGCAGGAAGCCCAGCTTCATTGCAAAGTTCACACAACATAAATGCTGTAACAGGGGTAAATTCACTTGGCTTTGCCACAACAGCATTTCCAGAGGCTATGGCTGGAGCAATTTTCCAAGTAAATAAATATAGAGGAAGGTTCCAAGGACTAATACAGCCCACCACACCAATCGGTTGGCGCAAGGTGTAATTGATTGCCTTGTCTTCCATGGCATGACTTTCGCTCGAAAATTGCATGGCCGCAGTGGCAAAAAACCTAAAATTCTGAGCCGCACGGTTCATTTCATTGCGGGCAAGCCACAAAGGTTTGCCTTGATCCATGCTTTCGGCCAGTGCTAATTTTTCTCTATTGGCATCAATCAATTCCGCAATGCGGTTCATGATTTTAAACTTTTCTTCAGATGGCGTATTTGCCCAAGACAATTGAGCAGATTTTGCTGCTTCAATGGCCATTGCAACATCTGAAGCTGTAGAATCTGGAATTTCTCCATAAACTTCACCCGTTGAAGGATTAAAATTATCTAAATATTGCCCATCTAAAGGTGCAATAAACTCACCATTGATAAAATTACTCAATCTCATCTTTCCAAAAATTCTTTATTATGTATGTCGCCAAATATTTCAATTGTTCGAGGGGATCCCCACAAACTATTCTCTTTAATGTTAATTCTATATCCTTTCCCTGGTTGGTAAGCCAATTCTTGTTGTCTGTCCATCATGAAACTATGCAATTTTGTTGTCCATGTGAGCAAATCCACTTTCCCATTAATTCTTGTAAACACAAAAGTCTGTAACAATGCATTTGTATCTTGAGCATAATAACTTGTCATGGCTATTTTACCATTGCTATCTAAGCTACTCGAATATTTTATACGCTGTTGCTCTTTGGAAAAGTCAATGGCTAAAAATCCTAAAAGTTCATTGAACCAATCTACCGAATCCAAAACTTTTGTATCAACTTCATTGCCCAGGTTAATTGTTTTGGTAAGCTTAGGATTTTGTTTTGTGAGTGAGTCTATTTCTTGAAGGATAAATTTTTGCCAAGGATCTTTAAATTGAGATCTATCTGAAATATGTTCTTCAGAGCAGGCTGTTGTAAAAAGTGCAACCAAGGCACAAATGATGACGGTTTTTTTCACGATATTAAATTTTTTCCTGTCATTTCTGAAGGCTTTTCAATGCCCATTAACGCCAAAATCGTTGGTGCAACATCGGCCAAGATACCATCTTTTATTGACAAATTAGAATTTTTAGAGATAAACCATACCGGAACGGGGTTGGTAGAATGCGCAGTATTTGGCGTACCATCATTGTTAATGGCAAAATCTGCATTCCCGTGATCGGCAATCACAATCAATTCATAACCAAGCGGTTTTAACATTCCAACCAAATCTTCCAAACAAGAATCAACGGTTTCAACGGCTTGAATGATGGCATTATAAACGCCAGTATGTCCAACCATATCGGCATTTGCAAAATTCAAACAAACAAAATCTGGTTTCTCCGATTGTATAAATGCACCTGCTTTTGCAGCCAATTCTGGAGCACTCATTTCAGGTTGCAAATCGTAAGTTGCCACTTTAGGCGAATTCGCCATGATGCGATGTTCGCCGGTAAATTCAGTTTCACGTCCCCCCGAAAAGAAAAAAGTGACATGGGGATATTTCTCAGTTTCAGCGGCACGCAATTGCGTACCACCTGCGTTTTGTATGACTTCTCCGAGCGTGAGTGCTAAATTATCATTCTCAAACAACGAACCTTCAATTTTGTAAGTTTCATCAAAAACGGTCATGGTATAATAATGTAGGTTCAATTTATGCAGATTGAATTCATGGAAATCTTCCTGGCTCAAAGCACGCGTAATTTGGCGTCCACGGTCGGTTCTAAAGTTAAAACACACAACCACATCGCCATCTTGGATCTGTCCCTCCGAATTATTTAACGTGCGAATTGGCACCATAAATTCATCTGTAATTCCTTCACTATATTTTTGTTCGATGGTTTCAAGAATGTTATCGGAAAGCTCTCCAACCCCATTCACCATAACGTCGTAAGCCTTTTTCACTCGCTCCCAACGCAAATCTCTGTCCATGGCAAAATAACGGCCAACCACAGAGCTTAATTTCACGGAGGTATGCTCAATTGCGGCATTTAATTTTGTCAAATATTGTAGACCACTTTTGGGATCTGTATCACGGCCGTCTAAAAAAGCATGGATGTAAGTATGAGGGACATTGGCTTCATCGGCCAATTTGCACAATCCAATGAGATGATCGATGTGAGAATGAACCCCACCGTCGGAAACCAAACCAATAAAATGAAGGTTTTTGCCTAACGATTTCGCTTGATTGAAAGCTTGATTTAACATTTGGTTGTTTTTGACATTGTTCTCAGCAAAATCTTTATTGATTTTCGCAAGCATTTGCCAAACAATTCTACCAGCGCCAATGTTCATGTGCCCAACCTCTGAATTTCCCATTTGTCCTTTCGGAAGGCCTACATTTTCTCCATCCGTAAGCAAAGTAGCGTGGGCGTAGTTTTGGGTTAGGACATCGGTGAAAGGGGTATTTGCATTGAAAACAGCATCAGATTTGCTTTGATTTCCAATACCCCATCCGTCTAAAATGATTAAGGCAACTTTTTGAATCATCATACAAAAATACAACAGCAAAATGGAGATGACACGAAAAATAACGATATTTGCAACAATGTTTAAATTTTGCATCATATTTTTAGCGTTTTTAGCGTATCATAACCAAGGTTTTACGCAAGGCAATGTGACCATCATTGCGGAAGACGGAATTGAAAATTTGGAAAATACCCGTATCCAACGACGCAAAAATGCAGATGTTTTGGTACAAGGCTTTCGTATATTTATAGGAATGACATCTTCTAGGGCCGACGCTGTAAAATTGCAGGGTGAAGCTCAAGAAAAATTTCATGAAACCTATGCGCCGCAAGTTGTTTATGATGAACCTAACTTTAAAATTTATGTTGGGGCATACAATAACAACAGTGAAGCCGATGATGCTTTAACAGAAATACGCAAAAGTTATCCTAACGCAAAAAAAATAAAAATGCCAATCAAGGCAAAAAAGTAATTGGGGTAATTTGTTAATAGTTATTGAAAACTGTATTGTATTTTTGTAGTATTATCATTATTTCATTATGAAAACCGATCCAAGAATAGTCAAAATCAAAGACGAAGTTCGCGAACTTTTCACCAGTTATTTAGAGGTGAATAAACAGCGAAAAACGCCTGAGCGATATGCTATTTTAGATGAAATTTATTCTAACAAAGACCATTTCGATGTAGATCAACTCTACCTTAAAATGAAATCAAGAAAATACCATGTGAGTCGCGCAACTGTTTATAACACCTTAGATCTTTTGGTGGATTCAGGATTGGTCAAAAAACACCAATTTGGACAAAACACCTCTCACTTTGAACAAGCATTTGGATATAAACAACACGATCACCTAATTTGCAACAAATGTAAAAAAGTGATGGAATTTTGCGACCCACGCGTTCAACAAATTAGCTCAACTATGGGCCAACTTTTAAAATTTGCAGTAAGCCACCATTCACTTCACCTGTACGGAGATCCTTTAATGGACAGTGAAGGCAACTGTTTACAATGTAACAAAATTTAATTTAGCTATTTATTTTATATAATGATTGATGTAATTTTAGGTCTGCAATGGGGCGATGAAGGAAAAGGCAAAATTGCCGATTATTTAACGCCAAAATATCACGTAGTTGCCCGTTTTCAGGGTGGACCCAATGCCGGACACTCTTTAGAATTCGAAGGAAAAAAATTCGTTTTAAACACCATTCCTTCAGGGATTTTTAGAAAAGAAACCATCAATCTCATTGGCAACGGTGTGGTGATTGATCCAGTGCGCCTTCGTGAAGAAATTGGAAGAATTGTAAATGAATGTCCCGATTATAAAGACCGTTTACTCATTTCCCAAAAAGCCCATTTGATTCTTCCAACGCATAGAATTTTGGATGCCGCTTCTGAAGCGTCTAAAGGCGATGCCAAAATTGGGAGCACTCTCAGAGGAATTGGACCAACCTATCGCGACAAAATTGGTCGATCAGGACTTCGCGTTGGCGATATTTTAGAGGCCGACTTTAACGATCGTTACCGCAAAACTGTTCAAGATCATTTAAAACAAATTGAGTTTTTAGGATACACTGATTTTAATTTAGAAGCTGAAGAAGCACTATTCTTCTCTGCATTAGAATTCCTAAAAACACACCAACTCATCAATAGCGAATACTTCATACATCAATGCATTCAAGAAGGTAAGAAAATTCTTGCCGAAGGCGCTCAAGGAAGTATGCTCGATGTAGAATTTGGTTCTTATCCGTTCGTTACCTCAAGCAATACCCTTTCTGGGGGTGTTTGCACAGGTTTGGGCGTGGCTCCAAAATACATTGGCAAAGTCTTTGGTATTTTCAAAGCATATTGCACCAGGGTTGGTTCTGGTCCTTTCCCAACAGAGCTCGACAACGATTTAGGAGAGTTTTTACGTCAGAAGGGAAATGAATTCGGTGCCACAACAGGTAGAAAGCGCAGAACAGGTTGGTTAGACCTTGTTGCCTTGAAATATACATGTATGTTGAATGGCGTTGATGAACTCATTATGATGAAAGGCGATGTTTTGAACGGCCTTGAGAGCATTTCAGCGGCAACTGCATATTCAATCAATGGAAAATCAACAAATGAAGTGCCTGCAAATCTTTGCAGCGCCAACATCACCCCTGAATATTTAGACTTTAAAGGTTGGAGTGAAAACATTAGTTTAGATGGTGGATTTGAAAATATGGATCAAACCTTCAAAGATTATGTGGCTTATGTTGAGAAATACATAGGTGTTAAAATTGGTGTGATTTCAATGGGACCAGGCAGAGACGAAACGTTAACCCGTTAAACCCTCTTATGAAAATCATTTGCATCGGTCGAAATTATGTTGAGCACATTCATGAACTCAACAATGAAGTGCCCGATGAACCTGTCATTTTCCTAAAACCCGACACTGCCCTTTTAAGGGAAAATGCTCCTTTTTTCATTCCTGAGTTCACCCAAGATGTTCACTATGAAGTAGAATTGGTGGTGAAAATAAAAAAAATGGGAAAGTTTATTCCCGTTCAATTTGCGCATACCTATTACGATGATATAAGCCTTGGCATTGATTTTACAGCCCGCGATTTGCAGTCGAAGTTAAAAGCCAAGGGGCTGCCGTGGGAAAAATCTAAAGGATTCGATCACTCAGCGGTGATTGGTAAATTTTTACCTAAAACTGATTTTGATTTAACCAATTTAAACTTTCGTTTAGAGAAAAATGGCGAGGTGGTTCAGAAGGGCAATTCCCAACAGATGATCAATTCTATAGACCAAATCATTAGCCACGTTTCAGAATATTTCACATTAAAAGTTGGCGATTATATTTACACGGGCACCCCATCTGGCGTTGGCCCTGTTTCCTCTGGCGACAAACTGGTAGGATTCATTGAAACGGAGGAAATGTTCCGATTTAATATTGGATAGTTGGCTTATGGGCTTATGGGCTTATAGGTTTATAGGTTTATTGGCTTATGAGAATGTCCCATCCTTCTAATCCCTCTAATCCTTCTAATCCTTATAATCCTTATAATCCTTCTAATCCCTCTAATCCCTCTAATCCTTCTAATCCTTCTAATCGTTTAATGTTTAATGTTTAATGTTTAAAGTTTTTCATAAACCTCATAAACCTTTATAAACCTTCTTTTTTTTTGCCACGCAAAAAAAAAGCCACCTTTCGGTGGCTCTCTCTATGAAAAAATTAATTATAAATTATTGTAAAACAATTTTCTTAGTTGCATTACGACCTAAGTTGTCGGTAATGTTCACCAAGTAAATTCCATTTAATCCGTTTACATTTACATTCATAGAAGCATCATTCGCGCTTAAGCTGCGAACAACTCTACCATCTAATGAAGTTACAACGATTTTGCTGATTTTGCTCCCTGCTAGAGAAACATTGAAAGAACCTACAGCCGGGTTAGGAGCAATAGAAACTTCGTTTGTTAATTCTACAGTGTTTGCAGTTCCACCAACTTTACAATTGTTGTACATATAGAATATTTCAACAGGAGATGCAGAAGTTCTTGTGTATCCACGATTAAATCCACCAAGTCCGTTTCCACTAACGCAAGAACGTTGAGTTGTATCAGGGAAGGTTTCCTCCACTGATTTAGGGTCACCATTACAGAATTTATATGAGAAACTTCCTGGGCACAATTTAGTAACAGTTGCAGAATAGTAGTTAGAGTTTCCAGCATCAGGTAACAATTTGATTTTACCATCCTGCCATTGTGGAGATGTGAATGAACCAATTACAAATACTGAATCTGCAATGATTTCATTTGTTAAATCAACTTTGAAAGTTACATCCGAAGGAGATGGAACTGGAGTACAAAGCGTATTTTTATCGAAGCAATGTAAAGCCATTGTAGTGTCTTTGTAAGGAGTCACAACTCGGTTCGGGTCAATACTTTCCCAAGAAGGAGAACCTTTTTTAATTTTTCTGAATTTGTATTGAATTTCAGATGAATCTAACAATAATGTTACTGACCAAATACCATTTGCTCCTTTTGTTAAGTATGTTCCACCACTCCATCCGTTGATTTTACCACCAGCAATGTCAACTGTATCGAAATCGCAAGAGGTAGACATATCTACACGGAAAGTGATGTTGTATTTTGGAATTGGAGCAGTAGGACAAGCGCTGCAAGATCCATAGCAAACTTTAATTGTTTCATCAGAAGTTCCAATAGTGATTGTACGATCACCGTTAGTTGCGCAACCAGATGGAACACTTTCAGCGTCAGCCCAAATATTTCCATTGATAAACTTATAACCATAAGTGCCCGCAGAAACGAAAACAATCACTTCATAAATTTTGTTAGAAGAGAATAAATTCGTCATAAGGGTTTTTCCTGGAGACCATCCTTGGAAAGCACCAGCAACACTCACACCATTTGAACTCACTGCAGATTCTTTGGCCATATCAACAGCCAATTTAATTGCATATTTACCTGTTGGAGCTGTTCCGCTAAAAGTAACTGCACCTAAATCTAAAGTGTCTGTACCTGTTGAAACATAAGCCCATCTGTTACCGTTTGAACCACCGTTTACAGAATTTCCCTTTTGTGAAAATGCAGGAATATTTTCACCTTGAGGCCAATCGTTTCCGTTAATGAATTTAAATTCAACAACTGAATTTTCAGCAACATCAGCAATAACTGAATAAATGTTAGAAGAACCCTCTTGGGTTAATGCTGTAGTTTCAGGCTTCCAGCTTTGGAAGTTTCCTGCTACGTGAACTCCATTGCTGCTAACTGTTTGACCAGTCATGTCAACACTGAATTTCACCTTCTTTGTTTGAGCGAATGCACCAGATATTCCTGATGCCATCAACGCAATAAGTAATAGTTTTTTCATAATTTCGTGTCTTTTAATTTATTTACACAAATATAGAATAAAAGTGTCAATATGACAATAACTATTTAAAAAAAAATGAGTTTCTTTGTAATGTGAAACGTTTCTACATCATTCCTTTAACAATTTTATTCTGCCTTTCGGGCATCAAAATTTCCAAAGCACAAACCAATTCCACAATTCCCATCAGTCAATCCATAGAACCGCGCAAAGACATTTATCAAATTTCTCCGCCAAGTTGGTATATTGGATTTAAAGACACCACTTTAGAAATTATATTACATGCCGAAAATATTGATCTTTTCAGTGTAACACTAAATCCTTACGAAGGTGTGTCCCTCATCGAAAAAAAGGCTTCAGCAAATAGACACGTTTGTTATTTATCACTCAATATCTCTCCAAAAACAAATCCAGGGAACCTCATTTTCAACGCCTCTGTGATCGAAAAACAGAATCGTTATGTTAAAGATTTTAGCTTTACTTATGAATTAAAGGTAAAATCTATGAACAATTTCGCCCCAATTACCCCTTCAGATGTAACCTACCTTATTTTCCCCGATAGATTTTGCAATGGCGATAAATCAAACGACAATACACCCATGCAATACAATGAAACCGTCGATAGGAAAGCACTCAAAAAACGTCACGGTGGCGACATAGCAGGGATAAAATCGAAATTGAACTATCTCAAAGACCTTGGAATAACAACCCTTTGGTTAAATCCAGTTCAAGAAAATGACCAGCCCGAAGAAAGTTTCCATGGTTATGCCGTAACCGACAACTATAAAATTGATCCTCGTTTTGGCACAAACAACGAATATCTCAGTCTTTGCCAAGAAATGAAAAAAATGAACATGAAGATGATCATGGACATCATTCCAAATCACGTGGGGCACAACCATTGGATGTATCAAAATTACGATACAGGTTGGTTCAATTGGAGGGACACTTTCGTACAAACAAACTTCAGAGCCTCCACAATTATGGATCCATATGCGTCAATCCACGAAAAACAACTCAACGTAAACGGTGCATTTGTAAAAACCATGCCCGATTACAACCAAAACAATGAACACATTATCCGATATTTAAACCAATTGTATTTATGGTGGATTGAATATGCTGGACTTTCGGGTTATAGAATCGACACCTACCCATACCCTGATCAAGCTTACATGAACAATTTATGTAAATTAATTTTATCTGAATACCCTAAATTCACAATCTACGGTGAAACTTGGGTTCAATCGTCTGGAGTTCAAGCTGCATTTACTAAAAACAATATTAAGGGATATGAAAACAATCAACTTCCAGGGGTAACCGATTTTGTATTGACGTGGGCATTGCAAGAAGCAGGAGCAAAACCGTTTGGATGGACCGAAGGATTGAATAAAGTCTATCTAACATTAATTGACGATTATTTGTATCAAGACCCAAATAAAAATTGCACCTTTTTAGACAATCACGACCTTTCGAGAATTTACTCTGTGGTGAATGAAGATTTCAACGCATGGAAACGTTGTCAATTGATGCTCCTAACTTTAAGAGGTTTGCCTTGCCTTTATTATGGAACAGAAATCCTCATGACTGGAACCACCAAGGAGAGTGATGCCTATGTACGATTCGATTTCCCTGGAGGTTGGCCGAGCGATGAAACCAATAAATTCAAAGCCGATGGAAGAACTTCCAAAGAAAACGAAGCGTTTAATTTCATCAAAACGCTTTCGAAGTACCGCCAAACGCAAAAAGCAATCTCGGAAGGCAAAACAACTCAATTCACAGGCATGAATGGAATTTATGCCTATTTTCGTCATAAAGACAATCAATCTGTGATGTGTATTTTTAGTCAAAACAAGGAAAAATCGACCGTGGATTTGAGTCGTTTTATAGAAATGACGAAGGGATATACAAAATTGAAAAACGTTCTCACTGGCGAAATCGTTGCCTTAGAAAAAACCTTAACTGTAGAGGCGGAAGCATCAAACATTTACGAATTGATGAAATAATTCAATCTAACATCCCCCAAAAATAAAAAAAGGAGACTTAAATTAGGCCTCCTTTTTCATTGTATTGGGTATAGATTAAGCTTCTAATTCATAGCCCATCATAGAACGGAATTGATTTAAGCGTTCAGCAAGGTCAGCTTTTGTCATCGATGCAATTTTGGTTGTTCCAAATTGTTCAACGCAGCAACTCGCCATTGCACTGCCGTAAATCACAGCTGTTTTCATTGCTTCAAAATCGGTTCTACCCACAGAAGCCAAATAGCCAATAAAGCCACCAGCAAAGGTATCACCAGCGCCGGTTGGATCGAAAACTTCCTCCAAAGGAAGCGCAGGGCAAAAGAAAACTTGTCCTTCATTGCCAAACAACAACGCACCATGTTCGCCTTTTTTAATGATTAGGGTATGCGGTCCCATTGCACGAATCACGCGAGCCGCTTTCACAAGGCTATATTCTCCTGAAAGTTGACGTGCTTCTTCGTCGTTAATGGTTAAAACATCTACTTTTTTAAGCACTGTTTTAAGTTCATCGAGGGCAATGTCCATCCAAAAATTCATGGTATCCATCACCACCAATTTTGGTTTTGATTCTAGACGGTCGAGGGTTGTCAATTGCACTTGAGGCGATAGGTTACCGAGCATTACAAATTCTGGATTCTTCCAATTTTGAGGGACAATGGGATCGAAATCACCCAAAACATTCAATTCTGTAACGAGGGTATCGCGAGAATTCATGTCCATATGGTATTTTCCATGCCAAAAGAACGACTTTTCACCTTTTTTAACTTGCAATCCTGTGGTATCAACACCACGATCATTGAGTAATTTAATAAAATCGAAATCGAAATCGTCACCCACCACAGCCACCAAACCAACCTGATTATGGAGCAAAGAGGTGGCCAAAGAGATAAAAGAGGCAGCGCCTCCAACAATTTTTCCGGTAGAACCGAAAGGAGTATCAATTGCATCAAATGCCACAGAACCAATAACTAACAAACTCATGAATATGTATAAAGGAATATATTTTTTACTTTTTTAAAAAATTTTTGACAAAGGTATTGATTTGAATGCAGAATAGTACTATTTTTGCATTCCTTTTAAGAAGGTAACAGATTCCTTGATAGCTCAGCTGGTTAGAGCAATTGACTGTTAATCAATAGGTCGCTGGTTCGAGTCCAGCTCAGGGAGCAATAATGATAAAAAGGTTATACTTTTATAGTGTAACCTTTTTTTGTTCGAATGCTCTTACCTGTAATAAAATAC
>CAMBFD010000047.1 GCA_945865625.1 Chitinophaga pinensis | reverse complement strand
TATGCAATTGGGGCTCCCGAAATAGAATTGAGTTTTGACGAAATTATGCCTTACATGACCGTCTGGTTCAAATCGAAAGTAAATAAAGCTAAACCGAGTAACAAGCGTGTAATTCAGCATTAATATTTGCAATTTTTGCAAATATTAACAGGTTGTTTTTTTTGGATTCGAAACAATTGCCTCTTTATGTAGGTTCAAATTTGATATATTTGCAATCATCCAATGAAGCAAACTTTAATTTCTATTTGCTGTATACTACTCGCTGCTGTTTATCCAACGGCAATGGTGGTAGAAATTATTGGAATTAAAATTCAACGACACGAATTCAAAAAAGCTTTTAAAAAGAGCAATCTTGAATTGTCGAAAATGGAAACTGTATTTTTATCGCATCAAGAGTACCAAGGTCAGCAGCCTGGTGATGAATTTTATTTAGGTGAAAATAAATATGACGTCATAAGCGTTCATAAAACCACTGAAGGCTATTACATCCAAGCTTTTAATGATACCGTTGAAAAGCAATTGGAAATTAGATTGGCTGAAAACTGTAAATCTAATGGAAATCACCCTTCCAAGTCTAAATTCACATTGAACAAATTGAATTTAATTTGTCAAAATTTGCCGATCAATAAATCAATGCAATCTATCTTAGATTTTAAATATCCTCAGAAATACATTCATGAGGAATTGGGGTTTGTTGTTTTGCCCTTTTTACCACCGAAGTTTATTGGCTAATTTGATTATCCCTATGGATTCATTCGGGTGTTGTGTTTAGCGTTTTAAAAACGCATTACATTTCTGTGGGTTTCGGACATTCCCGTAAAATGTCCCTCAAAAAAACAATATTCATGATAAAAAAAGCAATGATTGCATTGGGGTTAATGACCGTGATGTATATGCCTTTACAGGCACAAAATGTAGATACGAGTGATGTTGAATCTTTCGATGAAATTTTAGTTTCAGCTCAAAGATTTGATCAAAAAAGAAGAGAATCGCCCCGACAAATTGAGGTATTGAGTTCTAAAAGGTTGAATGAATTACAACCAGCTACATTGGGCGATGCCTTGATTAATAGCGGTAAAGTGTTTGTTCAAAAGAGCCAAATGGGTGGTAGTAGTCCGGTGTTAAGGGGATTTGAAGCCAGTAGGGTATTGATGGTTGTTGATGGAGTGAGATTGAATAATGCAATCTACCGCGCTGGTCATCTTCAAGATATCATTACCATCGATCCGTTTATTTTGGATAAAATGGAAGTGAATTTTGGTTCCGGTTCCACTTTGTTTGGTTCAGATGCCCTTGGTGGTGTTCTTTATTTTAAAACCAAAGAAGCAACCTTGGGGACAAAGAAAATTAGTCCTTATGCCAATGTTCGCTATTTGAGCGTAAATTCTGGTATGGTTGTTAACGGAGGTGTTCAATTTCAACTCCCGAAGATTGGTTTAATTTTAAACGCTACCTGTTCCAACTTTGGGGACTTACAAATGGGTAAAAATAGTTATTACGATGTGGATCCGAATTTCGGACTCATGCCAAAGTATGTGACACAAATGAACAATAAAGATACCATAGTTAACAATGAAGATCCTTATGTCCAAAAGGGAACAGGCTACAAACAGCTCGATTTATTTGGGAAACTCACTGTGAAGACGGGAAGCTTTATGCACACCTTGAATTTTCAAAAATCAAGCAGTGATTTAATCCCTCGATACGATCGTATCAGTGAAAATACAAATGGTGTGTTTACATATGGTCGCTGGGATTACACTCCACAAAATAGAGATTATTTGTCGTATCAATTAAAGTTTGGTTCAGACAATCATATGAATCGTTTCACTTTGGCGCATCAGAATACCGAAGTAGGCAGGGTAACCAGAAATTTCGGAGCAATAACTGAAAGAACTGAATTGGATAGAGTTACAATGAATACTTATAATTTTGACCGTCATGATGTTATTGGAAATTTTACTTTAAACACTGGAATTGAATATGTAACAAATGATGTAACGAGTAAAGGCACGAACAAGAAAATCACGGACAATACTGAAACGGTTACCAAAGCGAGGTATTCTGATTCTGGTGCCACAACCAAATCTTGGAGTGTATTTGCACAAGCCATTTATAATATTGCATCAACTGGTACAGTTGTGCAAGGAGGATTTAGGGTTACAGGGTATGATTTAGTTGCCAATTTTTCAAAATCAAATCCTTGGAAATTACCCTATAGCAGCATTCAATTTTCAAATATTGCTCCAAGTTTTGATTTGGGTATCACTCAAATGATATCTGAATATTTAATGATCAAAGGAAGTGTGAACCAGGCGTTTAGAAATCCCAATGTTGATGACATGACAAAGGTATTTGATTCTAAAAAAGGAGTGAAATTATTGGTGCCAAACGATCAATTGCAGCCTGAAATTAGCGTCACTAGCGATTTAGGAATGGCTTATACTTTGCCCAATAAATTCATGTTTGAGGTTGGCATGTTTCATTCAAATGTATCGAATTTGTTGTTAGATCAAAAGGGTAATTTGAATGGGAAAGATTCTATGGTTTATGATGGTGTAAATACACCTGTTTATCAAGTAACCAATGTTGCCATAGCGCAAATATCCGGGGCTTATTTTAACGTAAAAGCAAGGTTATATAAAGATTTGTGGATCAATGCTTCTGCAACCACTACCGCTGGTATTTACAGAAAAGGAACAGATAGTTTATCTCAACCTTTGGACCATATTCCTCCGGTTTATGGACAAGTGGCTTTGAGGTGGAATGGCAAAAGTTGGTTTGCTGAGTTTCAAACATTGTTTAACGGAAGAAAAGATGCCCGCGATTATTCAAATAGTGGCGAAGACAATGCCGATAAAAATCCAGCAATTGGAAATCCTGCTTGGCAAATTTATAATTTACGTGGTGGGTATACTCATAAAAGCGGTTTGTCAGTTCAATTGGCATTTGAAAATTTATTGGATTTAAGGTACCGATATTTTGCGTCAGGAGTGACCGCAGGTGGAAGAAGCGTGAGTTGCACGTTGTCTTATAAATTCTAAGTATACAATTGGTTCATTTGAAGACCGGTTACATTTTGTAATCGGTCTTTTTAATGAGGGACATTTACGGAGTTCGTAGATTTTTTGTATTTTCGCACCTTTATGGGACGTATTTTCGAGAAAAGAAAGCACAAAATGTTTGCCAGATTCGACAGAATGGCGAAACAATTTACAAAGCTTGGAAAAGAAATTGCCATTGCTGTGAAACTTTCTGGTGAAAATCCAGATAACAATCCACGTTTACGTTTGGCAATGCAAAATGCGAAAAATGTAAATATGCCAAAAGATAGGGTTGAAGCTGCAATTAAAAGGGCAACGAGTAAATCTGAGGGAAACTATGAAGAGGTGCGTTATGAGGGCTATGGTCCACATGCGGTTGCACTTTTAGTAGAAACAGCTACCGACAATACAACCCGTACGGTTGCAAATATCCGTATGCATTTCAATAAAGGTGGCGGAACAATGGGCAAAACGGGTTCTTTGGATTTTGTGTTTAACCGAAAGGGGGTTTTTAAAATTGAAATCGCAAAATTGGGTGCAAAAGATATTGAAGAATTTGAATTCGAATTGATTGATTTTGGAATTGAGGATTTAGCAATTGACGATGAAGTAGTGTACATTTATACATCGTTCACCGACTTTGGAATGATGCAGAAAGCGTTAGAAGATATGAACTTAGATATTGCCAATGCCGAATTGCAGTATATTCCGAACACTTACGTTGATTTAAGCGAAGATCAAGCAAAAGAGGTCTTAGATCTCATAGAAAGATTAGAAGGCGATGACGACGTCCAAAACGTGTATCATAACCTCCAATAAAAAAAGGCTCCAATTGGAGCCTTTTTTTATTGGTTTAAAGTTTAATGTTTAGTGTTTAAAGTTGTTCGTCGTTTTGATAAACGCTAAACTTTAAACTTTAAACTTTAAACGCTAAATCCTAATGACATGTTGGGCAATTTGTAAATTTATCTTGGAACTGAGCTTTTACATAAACCCATTTTGAGGGGCTCGTTGGGTCGTTGGTAATGATTTCGCAACCTATGGTTTTAGATCCATTTTTTGTTACAGTATCAAAAATACCTTGAACGGTAATTTTTTCACCTGGAGCGATTTTCATTTTAGGGAATTTCAATCTGAAACAAGGACAATCTGCTGAGACTTGTTTAATTTCAAGTTCTTTTTTACCAGTATTTGTGAATTCATAATTGCAATACAAATAATCGCCAGATGTTTGTTGCCCAAAGTCATGCATAGCATTTTTTATATTGATTTTAGGCTGTAGCGCAAGTTGTTTTGCGTTGTATTTTGGGAAATATTGTTTCCTTGAATATGTAATATTTAAACCCATAGCAGGCATCACAACGTTGTCTGATAAAACTGGAACTTGGAAAGCTCCAAATCCATATCCGGGGGCCTTCTTGCCGTCAATAATGACTCTAATTTTAGCGAATTCTTTAGGTTCCAAAGTGGTAGGGAAGTTTTGGATGGTAATGTATTTTGGATAGTCATCTGGGTTCAATGGGGTGAAGTTTGTGGTATACAAAGTTGTATTTTGAAGTTTGATGTATTGTGTGTCGGTACGATTGTCGTACAAAGGTTCAAAAACAATACTGCCTTTGTCGAAAAACAGTCCACCTATTGTTTCGGGAGCTGCTGCTCCAATAACGGTCGATTGAGGTCGAATCACATTTCCCTCAATATCTAAAAAAAGTACGGAAGCGGTTTGTGAGTTAGTGTAAACGCTAACCGTTTTCTTAAATTTCCCAAGTCTGTTAATTGTTTCATATTTGGTTTCAATATAACCTTTACCCCCAGGAGGCACTGGCTCACGCGTCCAAGTTGGAACAGTACATCCACAAGATGAAACTACATTGTTAATGAGCAAATCTTGATTGCCAATATTGGTAAATTCAAAGCGATGAGTTGCATATTTTATATCTTCTTGCAAGTCGCCATAATCGTATGATTTATTTTCGAAGAAGGGCAGTGGACCCCTCACTGTTGGGTCGATTTTGGGGGATGTAGAATTCTTAGGATTTTTATTTTGCGCAAAAATGGGATTTAGCGAGATTAAAATTAAAAAAGAGAGTGTAGAAATTTTTAATATTAATTTATGGATGTTTGTCATAGTTGATTTTAAGATTTGAAATGTTACAGATACACAAAAGACGCAAAAAAGAATGAGAAGGTTGCAAAAGGTAGCGTTGTTTTTTTACGACAGTGATAAAAAAAACGACAGAAATGTGGGTAAAGGTAGATAAAGGGTTACTTTTGTTGAGAAGTGAGGGCAATTGAAGGGTATAAAAAACAAGGGTTGAGCAATTTATTTAACTTTTTTACAATTTTTTTTCGCATAGTGTTGATTTTGCCAAATAAAATCCTTAATTTTGCCGTCCTTTTTGGGAAAAAATATGCCTACTATTCAACAGTTAATTAGAAAGGGTCGTCAGGAGATTACCGTCAAAAGTAAATCTCCAGCACTAGATTCTTGTCCACAGCGTAGAGGAGTTTGTACTCGTGTATATACTACAACACCGAAGAAGCCAAACTCGGCTTTACGTAAGGTTGCACGTGTTCGTTTGACAAATGGAAAAGAGGTGAATGCCTACATTCCAGGAGAAGGACACAACTTGCAAGAACACAGTATTGTATTGGTACGTGGCGGCAGGGTAAAAGATTTACCAGGTGTTCGTTACCACATTGTAAGAGGAGCATTAGATACTGCCGGAGTTGAAGGAAGAAATCAACGTCGTAGTAAATATGGAACCAAAAAGCCTAAGAAAAAATAATTGATTTAAGGACATGAGAAAGTCGCGCGCTAAAAAACGCATATTGCTAGCAGATCCAAAATTTAATGAAATTTTGGTAACCCGTTTCGTAAACGGCATGATGTACGATGGTAAAAAATCTGTTGCATTGAACATCTTTTATGATGCAATTGATATTGTAGAGAAGAAATTGACAGAAGAGCCAGGTATTGAGTCTTGGAAGAAGGCATTGAACAACGTAATGCCTGCTGTAGAGGTTAAAGCCCGTCGTGTAGGAGGTTCTACTTTCCAAATTCCAACGGAGGTTCCACAGAGAAGAAAAATCGCTATGGGAATGAAGTGGATGATTGGATATGCAAGAAAAAGAAATGAAAAATCAATGGCTGAGAAATTGGCCGGAGAAATTGTAGCGGCTGCTAAAAATGAAGGATCTTCAGTGAAGAAAAAAGAAGATACTCATAAAATGGCTGAAGCAAACAAGGCATTCTCGCATTTCAGAGCATAAGATAAATAGAGAAGACGAAAATGGCACGCGATTTAAATTTAACTAGAAACATTGGTATTGCCGCACACATTGATGCTGGTAAAACAACCACTACTGAGCGTATTTTATTTTACGCTGGTGTAAATCACAAAATTGGTGAAGTACACGATGGTGCAGCTACAATGGACTGGATGGCGCAGGAGCAAGAAAGAGGTATTACAATTACATCTGCTGCGACTACGGTATTCTGGGATTATAAAGGTCAAAATTATCATATAAATATAATCGATACTCCGGGTCACGTAGATTTTACTGTAGAGGTAAATCGTTCTTTACGTGTATTAGATGGATTGGTATTTTTGTTTAGTTCAGTTGATGGTGTTGAGCCTCAATCTGAGACTAACTGGCGTTTAGCAAACAACTACAATGTTGCACGTATTGGATTCGTAAATAAAATGGATCGTTCAGGTGCTGACTTTTTGAATGTTGTTAAACAGGTTAAAACCATGTTAGGTTCTCACGCAGTTCCATTACAGTTGCCAATTGGCGCTGAAGATCAGTTCAAAGGAGTTGTTGATTTGATTAACTTCCGCGGAATGATTTGGAGTGAGGCAGATCATGGTATGACATATGAAGTGATTGATATCCCAGAAGATTTGATTGAAGAATCAACTTATTGGAGAGAGCAATTACTTGAAGCTGTGTCGGAATATGACGATAAATTAATGGAGAAATTCTTCGAAGATCCAGCCTCTATTACAGAAGCTGAAATCTTAGCAGCGCTTCGTCCAGCGGTTATTGACATGAAAATTGTTCCAATGATGTGTGGTTCATCTTTCAAAAACAAAGGTGTTCAAACAATGTTGGATATGGTTATGGAATTGTTACCAAGCCCTATTGATAAAGGTGGAGCAATAGGTATCAACCCTAAAACAGAAAAAGAAGAAATTCGTAAGCCAGATTATAACGAGCCTTTCTGTGCCCTTGCATTTAAAATTGCAACTGACCCTTACGTTGGTCGTTTGTGTTTCATAAGAGCATATTCAGGTAAATTAGATGCAGGTTCGTATGTTTTAAATATGAGAACAGGCAATAAAGAACGTATTTCTCGTATCTTCCAAATGCATGCAAACAAACAAAATCCTATCGACTATTTGGGCGCTGGTGATATTGGAGCTGTAGTAGGATTTAAAGATATTAGAACTGGAGATACATTGGTTATTGAAAATGCGCCAATCATTCTTGAATCAATGGTATTCCCTGAGCCAGTAATTGGATTAGCGGTTGAACCAAAAACGCAAGCTGATATGGATAAATTGGGTATGGCTTTAGCTAAACTGGCTGAAGAGGATCCAACATTCAAAGTTCACACAGATCAAGATACGGGTCAAACTGTAATTTCAGGTATGGGTGAGTTGCATTTGGATATCATTGTAGATCGTTTAAAGCGTGAATTTAAAGTAGAATGTAACCAAGGTGCTCCTCAGGTTGCCTATAAAGAGGCTCTTACGAAATCATACACTCACCGTGAGACATACAAAAAGCAAACAGGTGGTCGTGGTAAATTCGCTGATATTCAATTTGAAATTGGCCCTGCAGATGAATCATTTGTTGGTGAAGGTTTACAATTTATAAATGGTATTGTTGGTGGATCTATTCCAAGAGAATTTATTCCATCAGTAGAAAAAGGTTTCAAAGCATCAATGGTGAATGGTTGTTTGGCAGGATACCCAATTGATCGTATTAAAGTACGTTTATTTGACGGATCATTCCACGCAGTTGACTCAGATTCATTGTCGTTTGAAATTGCAGCTAAATCTGGATTCAGAGAAGCTGCAAGAAGTTGCGGACCTGTGTTACTAGAACCAATTATGAAATTGGAAGTTGTAACGCCAGCAGAAAATACTGGAGATGTAATGGGTGACTTGAATCGTCGTCGTGGCCAAATGGAAGGTATCGATGAACGTGCAGGAGCTCAAGTAGTTAAAGCAAAAGTTCCATTGAGTGAAATGTTTGGATATGTAACAACATTACGTACCATCACTTCAGGACGTGCGAACAGTACAATGGAATTCAGTCATTTCGCTGAAACACCAAAAAGTATTGCTGATGAAGTTTTAAAGAAAGTTAATGCGCAAGCTTAATTGATATAATAATGGTAAGCCAAAAAATAAGAATCAAATTAAAGTCTTTCGATCACAATTTGCTAGATAAATCGGCAGAGAAGATAGTGAAAGCGGTACGCACCACAGGAGTCGTAGTCAGTGGACCGGTGCCTCTACCAACCCGTAAGAAAATTTTCACTGTTTTGCGTTCACCACACGTGAACAAAAAAGCAAGGGAACAGTTCCAATATTGTACTTATCAACGTTTGATTGATATTTTCAATGGTTCAACAAAAACAGTTGATGCATTAATGAAAATTGAATTGCCAAGCGGAGTTGAAGTTGAAATTAAATTGTAAGAAAGATGAACGGTTTAATTGGTAAAAAATTAGGAATGACTAGCATTTTCAACGAAGATGGAAAAAGAGTTGCTTGTACAGTAATTCAGGCTGGTCCTTGTGTTGTATCTCAAGTAAAAACTGTATCTAACGATGGTTACAATGCAGTTCAATTGGCTTACGGCGACAAAAAAGAAAAACATTCTAATGCAGCACAAATAGGTCACTTTGAAAAAGCAAAAACTTCTGCTAAAGCAGCAGTGGTAGAGTTCAGAGATGCACCAACAGGAATGCTAATTGGAACAATATTGGATGTAACTATCTTTGAAATAGGAGATTTCGTTGACGTAATCGGAACTTCAAAAGGTAAAGGATTCCAAGGTGTTGTTAAACGTCACGGATTTGCCGGAGTTGGTGAAGCTACTCACGGTCAACACAATCGTTTGAGAGCTCCAGGTTCAATTGGAGCTTGTTCATTCCCGGGTCGTGTATTTAAAGGTATGCGTATGGCTGGAAGAACAGGTGGCGAAAGAGTGAAAGCTACAAACTTATCGATTTTAAAAATTGATGCTGAAAGAAACCTATTGGTAATCAAAGGTTCAATTCCAGGTCATAATGGTTCAACTGTAATAATTGAAAAATAAGAGCATGGAAGTTAAAGTTTTAAATAAGCAAGGTGCAGAAACTGGTCGTACAGTAACTTTGTCTACCGATATTTTTGGTGTAGAACCTAATGATCATGCGATCTATTTAGATGTTAAGCAGTACATGGCAAACCAACGTCAAGGGACTCACAAAACAAAAGACAGAGCTGAAATTTCACGTTCTACGCGCAAAATTTTCCGTCAAAAAGGAACAGGTGGAGCGCGTCATGGTTCATTGAAGAGTGGTATTTTTGTAGGCGGTGCTAGAATTCATGGTCCACGTCCAAGAGATTATTCATTCAAATTGAATAAGAAATTGAAGCGTTTGGCTCGTATTTCTGCTTTATCATACAAAGCAAAAGACAATCAAATTGTGGTTATCGAAGATTTCAACATGTCAAATCCGAAAACAAGCGAATTTGTAGTATTGTTGAAAGCATTGAATGTTACTGGAAGATCTTTATTCGTTACTCCTGATACAGATAAAAATATTTATTTGTCGGGTCGTAATATTGAAGGTAACACAGTGATGCGTGCAGCAGATTTAAATACCTATGAAGTATTAAAAGCTTCTAGTTTAATATTAACAGAAAGTTCTATTTCTAAAATAGAGGAGACTAATAAAAAATGATACTGAAAAAACCATTGATAACTGAGAAGATGACTTCTCTCATGGATAAGCGTGGTCAGTATGGTTTCGTTTGTGATCACAGATCTACAAAAGACGAAATCAAAAAGGCTATCGAAGATTTCTATGGGGTTGAAGTTGCATCAGTTAACACCATGATCACACGGGGGAAAGTACGTAAAAATCGTCGTACAGGCCAAATCTCCGGATATACGAACAAGTATAAAAAGGCAATAATTACATTGAAAGAAGGATTTAACATAGACTTTTACGAAAATATCTAATCATGGCAGTACGTCGTTTAAAACCAACCACTCCAGGTCAAAGATTTCGCGTAGCGAATACCTTTGAGGAGATTACTACAGATAAACCAGAAAAGTCGTTATTGGTTCCTATTAAGAGAACCGGTGGACGTAACAACCAAGGTCGTATGACAATGCGATTCATTGGTGGTGGTCACAAACGTAGATACCGTATCATTGACTTCAAAAGAAATAATTTTGGAGTGATTGGTGAGGTTAAAACAGTAGAATACGATCCAAATAGAAGCGCATTTATTTCTTTAGTGGAATACGCTGATGGAGAGAAAAGATACATTATTGCTCCAAATGGCATTAAAGTAGGACAAAAAGTAGAGCAAGGACCGGGTGTAGTGCCAGAGGTTGGAAATGCTTTATTGTTAACTGAAATTCCATTGGGAACATTAATTCATAATATTGAAATGTCTCCAGGCCAAGGAGCTAAGATTTGCAGAAGTGCAGGATCATATGCTCAATTAATGGCTCGTGAAGGTAAATATGCAGCAATTAAATTGCCGTCAGGTGAAAGTCGTTTAATATTGTCTGCTTGTTTAGCAACAATTGGTTCGGTTTCGAACAGCGAACATAGCCAAGAGGTAAAAGGTAAAGCAGGACGTTCAAGATGGCTAGGAATTCGTCCTAGAACGAGAAGTTCGGTGATGAACCCAGTGGATCACCCGATGGGTGGTGGTGAAGGTCGTAGTAAAGGTGGTCAACCAAGATCACGTAACTTGATCTACTCACAAGGCCAGAAGACTCGTGCTCCGAAGAAAGGTAGCTCGAAGTTAATTATCGAAAGAAGAAAGTCTATACGCAATAAGTAAAATTTAGAGAAAAAGCGAAATGGCAAGATCCATAAAAAAAGGACCCTTTGTAGACATCAAATTGATGCACAAAGTAGACGTCTTGAACGATTCAAAGAAAAAAACAGTGATCAAAACTTGGTCACGTAGAAGTTTAATTATCCCTGATTTTGTAGGGCATACTTTTGCAGTACACAACGGAAATAAGTTTATTCCTGTATATGTAACTGAAAACATGGTAGGTCATAAGTTAGGTGAATTTGCTCCAACTAGAACATACAAAGGACACGGAAAATAATACTAAAATGGAAGCTAAAGCAATTTTAAGAAACTGTCCGTTGTCACCACGTAAAATGAGAATGGTGGCGGATTTGGTAAGAGGTCAACGTGTAGAAAAGGCGTTGAACATACTTCAATTTAACCAAAAGCCTACGTATGCTATCTATTTGAGCAAATTAATTAAAAGCGGAATTGCAAACTGGGGTATCATTAACCCAGAAGACCGTATCGAAGATGGTGAATTATTTATCAAAACTATTATGGTCGATGGCGGTGTTACGATGAAGCGTTTAAGAACTGCTCCTCAAGGTAGAGGATACAGGATTAGAAAAAGATCAAACCACGTAACAGTGATAATTGATAGTATAAAGAATATTAAAAACGAAACGGAAGCATAAACATGGGACAAAAAATAAACCCTATAGGATTTCGTCTTGGTATTATCCGTGGTTGGGATTCTAACTGGTACGGAGGAAAAGACTACGGCGATAAATTGGTAGAAGACGAAAAGATTCGTAAATATCTATCTGTACGTATTCCGAAAGGAGGTATCGCGAAAGTTATAATCGAACGTACCTTAAAGCGTATCACATTAACCATTAATACTTCTAGACCAGGTATTGTCATTGGTAAAGGTGGTCAAGAAGTTGATGCTATTCGTGAGGAAATAAAGAAAATTACTGGTAAAGATGTTCAAATCAATATCAACGAGATTAAACGTCCTGAATTAGATGCTCGTTTGGTAGGTGAGAATATTGCTCAACAAATTGAGAATCGTTTCTCGTACAAACGTGCGATTAAAAATGCGATTCAAGGTACAATGAAAATGGGTGCTGATGGAATTAAAGTTCGTATCAGTGGTCGTTTAAATGGTGGTGAGATTGCTCGTTCTGAAATGTACAAAGAAGGAAGAACTCCGTTACATACGTTGCGTTCTAACATCGATTATGCATTGGTAGAAGCGCAAACAGTGTATGGTAAAATCGGTATTAAAGTATGGTTGTGTAAAGGTGAAATTTATGGTAAAGTAGATTTGTCTCCACAAACAGAAACCGAGAGAAAAGGTTCAAATAATAACAGAGGAAACGATAGAAGAGACCGTGGAGGTCGCGACCGTCGTGACCGTCGTCGTAATAATGCATAAGGAGTAGAAAAATGCTGAGTCCAAAAAGAACGAAATTTAGAAAACAACATAAAGGCCGTGTACACGGTATGGCTACAAGAGGTCATCGCGTAGTATTCGGTAGCTTTGGTTTAAAATCGCTTGAGCCTCACTGGATTACTTCTCGTCAAATAGAAGCAGCCAGGATTGCATTAACACGTTATTTAAAGCGTGAAGGACAAGTGTGGATCAGAATTTTCCCTGACAAACCAATTACGAAAAAGCCTGCAGAGGTTCGTATGGGTAAGGGTAAAGGAGCTCCTGAATATTGGGTGGCAATCGTTAAACCAGGAACAATTATGTTTGAGGTAGCGGGTGTACCAATGGAAATTGCAAAAGAGGGTATTCGTCTTGCAGCACAAAAATTACCTGTGTCATGTAAGTTTGTTGTACGTCCTGATTATCACGAGGAGGCTTAAACATGAAATTCGAAGAAATTAAATCATTACCAAACAAAGAATTGGTAGAACGTTACAGAGAAGAGCGCAAACTTTTACAAAAAATGAAGTTTCAAAATGCTGTATCTCAAATTGATCATCCTCATATGTTGAAGGAAACTAGAAAGAATATCGCACGTATGTTAACTGAATTAAACTCACGTAGAAGTGATTCTGAATATCAGGCATACCTTAAAAAAACTAGTGAAGAAAATTAATGGAAACAATTAGAAACTCCAGAAAAGAAATCATAGGCACCGTAACTAGTGCTAAAATGGACAAAACCATTGTGGTTGCCGTAGTTCGTAGTGTGAAACACCCGAAGTATGGTAAATATTTTAAGAAAACCAAAAAGTTTGCAGCTCATGACGAAACAAATCAATGTGGTGAGAACGATATCGTTCGAATCATGGAGACACGTCCTTTGAGTAAAAACAAATGTTGGAGATTAATAGAAATAGTAGAAAAAGCGAAATAACATGGTACAACAAGAATCAAGACTAAAAGTTGCTGATAACAGCGGTGCCAAAGAAGTACTTTGCATTAGAGTATTGGGTGGTACCGGTAGACGTTATGCTAGCGTTGGCGATAAAATCGTTGTCAGTGTGAAACATGCTATGCCAGGTGGAAACATCAAAAAAGGAGCGGTATCTAAAGCTGTTGTAGTTCGTGTGAAAAAAGAAATTCGCAGAGCAGACGGTTCTTATATTCGTTTCGATGAAAATAGCTGTGTGTTGTTAAACAACTCAGATGAACCAAGAGGTACGCGCATCTTTGGTCCAGTGGCAAGAGAATTGCGCGATAAACAATTTATGAAAATCGTGTCATTGGCACCAGAAGTTTTATAATCATGGGAAAAAGCGCATTTAAATTACACATCAAAAAAGGCGATACTGTTTTAGTATTGGCTGGAGATGATAAAGGGAAGTCTGGTAAAGTATTAACAGTTTACCCTGAAAAGAATAGAGCTATTGTAGAAGGTTTGAATTTAGTGAGTAAACACCGCAAGCCTACAGCTCAGAATACAAGTGGTAAAATTGATAAAATTGAAGCCCCTATTCATATGTCTAACCTAATGGTCATGATTGGTGGTAAACCTACAAGAATTGGTCGTAAATTTGATGAGAATAATAAGCTTCAACGTTATGCAAAAAAGACTGGAGACCTTATTAAATAAAATATTATGAGTTACGTTCCAAGATTAAGAGATAAATATAAAGCTGAAGTAGTTCCTGCAATGATGGAAAAATTCAATTACAAGAATGCAATGCAAATTCCTTGCATCACTAAAATTGTTTTGAACCAAGGTGTAGGTGCTGCCGTGAATGATAAAAAATTAGTTGATGCTGCCATCGATGAGATGTCAAAAATAACTGGTCAAAAAGCACAAGCTACTTATTCTAAGAAAGCAATTTCTAACTTTAAATTAAGAGAGAATATGCCTATTGGTTGCAAAGTTACTTTGCGTAAAGAAAGAATGTTCGAGTTTTTAGATCGTTTGGTATCAGTAGCTCTTCCTCGTGTTCGTGATTTCCAAGGTTTGGAAGTTAAAGGATTTGATGGTAGAGGTAACTGGACGATGGGTATCACGGAGCAAATCATTTTCCCTGAAATTG
>CAMBFD010000046.1 GCA_945865625.1 Chitinophaga pinensis | reverse complement strand
GTGTTTTAACAACGCCAACTTGACCCGGGGCTGCTGATTTGCAAAAGTTTGCAAATTCTGGAACAAATTTATTTGGATTAGACCATCCCAAATCACCACCATTTCTAGCGGAACCTTGGTCTGTTGAATATTTACCAGCCAATTCGGACATGCTTGCTCCTGATTGAATCATTCCATATACTTCTTGAGCCTTTTTCAATGCTTCAATTGAATCTTTGATATTGCTACCATCTGGCAACTGACCGCTCAATGGAATCAAAATATGACTAGCCTTCACAAAAGCAACTGTATCCGCTTTTTGTTTCACTTTTTGCCAAATGTAGAATTTGCCTTCTTTATACAAAGGACCAACCACCGAATTCAAAGGTGAATTCCAAACCACTTCTGAAATTTCAAGTGGTGCATCTTTAGGTAAATCTGCACGAGACACAAGTGGAGTTGCCGTTGTTGTATCTGGAGAACCTGCTTTCATGCCTTCAGCAGTTGATTGAGCCGTTTTAATTGCATACATTGTATCTTCCCTTGAAGGAACAATATCAAATACAACATATTTAAACCCTCTAACCTCCTGATTTGACTTGAATTTCTCTTTGTACTCTTCTAAGTATGCAGCAAAGTCATCTTCAGTTGCTTTAATTTCTTTATCAGGAATAGATTTTACATCTAAACTCACTATTTTACCAGTTACTGACTGATTTGAAGCAATGTATTCATATTTCTTTTCAGCTTTTGTTTTATAGGTTGACTTCGACAAATAAGTTGAATAACGAACCGTTAATTCGTTTTCTTTCATTTTTCTTACATAATCGGCCAAACGAGCTTTCATTTGCGCATTTCCTTTTGCTTGACGGAAAATTGATTCCACTTTTTTAGGATCAAATTTACCATCAGTTTGGAATGATGGATCGCCTTGAATAGACTCTTCTGGATGAACACCTACCATCATTTCATTGTAATCTTCATCGGTTACTTCAATTCCCGCCTTCTTAATTTGGGTGTAAATCAATTTGTTTTTCAACAATTGATTCCAAGCTTTTTGAAATAATTCACCACGATTCTTATCAGTAATTTCATATTCAGGATCATTTTCCTTTTCTGTAATGTAAAGTTCGTTTGCAATTTCTAAAAGTTCTTTTTCTCTAACTTTTTCAGCATTCATTTCAGCAATTACATCTCTGTTTTCATCACCTTGAGGAGAATTATTCCCGGATAACCAATCACCTACAACAAACATGACCAAAGCCACGATGATGACCACCGCTACCCATCCTGAATTTCTTAATTTCTGTATAACTGCCATAATATTTAATTCTCTAATTTTTAAAAGTAGGCAAAAATAGGTTTTCACACCCGATTTTTCAAGCCTTTTTTAATCTAATTTTTTTTTAATCTAACCACATCGATTTTTTGAATATCTTCCCTTTACGTCGAATTGTAAATGTGAATAATCCATGACCAAGTCGACTCTTCCTAAGAAAGATTTCTTGGTATTGCAATTGCCCTGGCTTTTCGATCTCAAAAACATTGGTAATCAACGACCTATCGTTTGATTTAACTTCAAATGTGTAAGAACTTTGATTCGGGAACGACAAACAAATGACCAATGAGTCAGAACCAAAATTCCGATTCACCAGTAATACCGGTTCATCAGAATATCTTACTTTTTTTAATTTTAGAGGCCAATCTATCAATTGAATACATGCCTCCCGAATTTCGTCATTGTATGAAGTTACCGCCGCAAATCCGCGCCCATTGACTACGCTCAATCCAATATAATCTCCCATAAACAGATTTTTGCCTGGCAAAATAATGGGTTCTTTGGTTAATTTAATATTCTTTAAAGGCTTTTTACCGCAAAGTTTTGCAGTATAGATATCGCAAAAATGACCACTTTCACTGTTGCGTTTGTCATACCACAATATTTGAGGGATATTTCCTTTCTCGTCGATTGTTAGATATGGCGAAAACTGATCCCTGTCGTCTTTATCATCGTTCACCCGAATCGGGCCAGTAAAATGCTTTCCCTTATCCTTAGAAAATACATAAAAAACATCAAAATCGCCATGTAAACTTGAGCAGGCAAACGAAATATAAACGCGATCTTTTTTATCGGCAACAGCAAATGGCATTCCATTGGTGCGAATTAAACCCTTCACCAATTCAAAATTCCAACCACCCGACATTTGACAAATGGCAACATCTTTGCCCCAAGTTTTGCCCGCATCGTAACTGCGATCCATCCACAAAGTGTCGGATCTCGACCAAAAACAGAAAAGGCTTCCATCCGATAAAACTGCCACCGTTGCCCCTTCCGAGGTATAATCATCATCTATGGCTCCCCCGCTTTTATCGCTCACTATTACTGGTTCCGAAAAAGAAAGCCCATTGTCGGAACTTCTTGCAAATCGAATCCTCGATGAATCACGTTCATTCGAACTTCCATACTTATCGAACTCTGTCCACGTTAAATATAGATTCCCATTAAATCGGCTTTTTTGTCCCTCATCAATACTAAACCAAGGTTTATCTTGCATTTTATTCTCATTTGCACCCACACAAACGGAAGTAAAATTAACGCCATCAATACTTCTTTCAAAAACAATACAATCGAACCAAGAAGGCCATTTTTTTGCTTTATTTTGCGACAAATGCGTTAAAAAAACACTGCCATTTTTTGCAATTTTTAGCACAGGATCTCCATAAAACCCATACGGTGAATTTGGAAATACTTCAACCCAATTTTCACCTGCATTTTTGGAGTGAAAAAGCTTCGAAGTATTGTAAGAAAGCCAAACTTCATTGGGATTGTTTGGATGGATTGCAATGGTAGGTTCATTTCCCTCCACAACTGGGGTACCAAATTGGGAATTGCGAATTTGCCCAAATAAAAAATGAGGGACAAAAACAGCAAGTAAGACCAGTTGTTTCATCCCTCAAAAATAGATTAAAAAATCTGAATTATCCTTTTCTCGACGACAGCCATCTTTCAGCGTCTAATGCAGCCATACAACCGCTTCCCGCAGCAGTAACTGCTTGACGATAAATTTTATCTTGCGCATCACCCGAACAGAAAACACCTTCAACATTGGTATAAGTAGAACCTGGAATCGTTTTAATGTAACCTTGTTCATCTGTTTCAATATAGGGTTTAAAAATATCTGTATTGGGATGGTGGCCAATTGCAACAAAGAAACCTTTAATTGGAAACTCTTTAAATTCACCGGTTACGTTATTTTTCACACGCACACCTTCAACACCTTTGTCTCCAAGAATTTCGTCTGTTTCAGAATTGAAAAACACTTCAATATTGGGCGTATTTAAAACCCTGTTTTGCATGGCTTTAGACGCTCTAAACTCGTCTTTACGCACAATCATGTATACTTTTGAGCAAATTTTTGCTAAATATGTCGCTTCCTCACAGGCAGTATCTCCAGCACCAACAATTGCAACATCTTGACCTCTGTAGAAGAATCCATCACAAACAGCACAAGCACTTACACCCATACCATTTAAACGTTGTTCTGAAGGAATACCCAACCATTTTGCAGATGCGCCTGTAGAAATAATGACAGTTTCTGCTTCAATTTCTTTTGTGCCGTCAACAATCACTTTTTGAGGACCACCGTTTTTGAATTCAACCGAAGTTACCATTCCAAAACGAACATCGGCACCCAAACGAACAGCTTGTTGTTTAAACAACTCCATCATTTCAGGGCCTTGAACACCATCGGGGTAACCAGGGTAATTTTCAACTTCAGTGGTAATTGTTAATTGACCACCAGGTTGAAGTCCCTCATATAATACAGGTTTCATATCAGCTCTCGCTGCATAAATGGCTGCTGTGTAACCCGCAGGTCCGCTGCCAATAATCAAACATTCAACTTTTTCTATAGATTCAGACATAATATACAAAATTATAAGGAGTAAAACAAATACACTGTGACAAAGTTCACAGAAGGTTAATTTAATGATAAAAGTTCGCGATACTTTGGCAATACCCAGTCAGAATCATCTACCAATCTTTCAATTTCATCGCAGCACTCACGAATATCATCAAATAAGCCCTTCACTTTTTTGTTGTAAGCCAACGCTTTATGATGAGCATCGTCAAGTTTATTTGCAATTGCGCGCTCGTTTGTCATGTCATTGTTCAATTCATAAACTTTATTGATATTTTTACTCAACTCAGAAATGATTTCAATTTGCGCAACAACAGACTTTTTAGATTGGCCTATGGATAACAAAGCTTGGACATTGTCGGCCAAACGTTTTTGGTAACGAATAGCAGAAGGAATCACAAAGTTTTGAACCATTTCATTCAACACACGACCTTCAATTTGAATTCTCAAATTATAAGACTCATAGCGAATTTCAGTTCTAGCTTCTAATTCTTTGAGGCTGTATATTCCATTTTTAACAAACAAATCAACGCTGCTTGGCGACATGTAAAAAGCCAATGCTTCAGCCGTGTTTTTCACATTGCTTAACCCTCTTTTTTCAGCTTCTTTCACCCACTCATCGCCATATCCATTTCCACCAAATAAAATGCGCTTGCTTGTTTTCAACTCTTCACGTAAAACTTGCTTAATGATTTCTTCTTTCGCAATGCCTTTATTTTCGGCAATTTTAGCATCCACCATAGATTTAAATTTAACCAACTGATCTGCAACAATTGCATTTAACACAACCATCGGACTCGCACAGTTATCGGAACTACCAACAGCTCTAAATTCAAACTTATTTCCGGTGAAGGCAAACGGAGAAGTTCTATTTCTATCCGTATTGTCTAATAGAATTTCAGGAATATTTGGAATTTGAATGGCATCTTTTACAGATTTTCCTTTTGCCGATTTTTTATTGCTTTCAAAATCATTTAAAACTTGCTCTAAGGTATCACCTACAAAAACCGACACAATTGCTGGAGGTGCTTCATTTGCCCCCAAACGATGGTCGTTGCCGGCTGTAGCAATACTTGCACGCATTAAATCGGCATGATCGTGAACAGCCTTAATTACATTGATAAAGAAAGTTAAGAATTGTAAATTTTGCTCAGGGCTTTTACCCGGAGACAATAAATTCACACCCGTATTTGTTACCAAGCTCCAATTGTTATGTTTCCCGCTCCCGTTGATACCTTTAAATGGCTTTTCATGCAAAAGCACCTTAAACCCATGATTTTGAGCAACTGATTCCATTACATCCATTAACAATGTATTGTGATCTACTGCCAAATTTAAAGTTTCAAACTGTGGCGCACACTCAAACTGACCTGGTGCAACCTCGTTGTGACGTGTTCTCAAAGGAATTCCCAATTGGTGTGCCCTTTGCTCAAATTCAACCATAAACGCTTGCACGTTTGTAGGAATTGATCCAAAATAATGATCTTCTAATTGTTGGCCTTTTGCTGGTGTATGTCCAATTAAAGTTCTACCTGCAAACATTAAGTCAGGGCGCAATCTAAATAATTCTTCTTTTACCAAGAAATATTCTTGCTCTACGCCTAAACTCACAGAACAATCGTTCACTTTTGTATCGAAATACTGACAAACATCAGTTACCGCCTTTCTAACAAATGCCAAAGTTTTTAACAATGGTGCTTTATAATCTAGGGCTTCGCCCGTATATGAAATAAAAATTGTAGGAATGCACAACGTTCTTGCACCAGCTTTTTCGATAATGAACGCTGGAGAACTCGGATCCCATACTGAATAACCCCTTGCCTCAAATGTATTGCGAATTCCTCCATTCGGAAAAGAAGATGCATCTGGCTCTTGTTGTGTTAAGGATTTACCAGTAAAAACTTCAATTCCCGTATCAATCCCCGTAGGTTCAAAAAAACTATCATGTTTTTCAGCAGTTGTACCTCGCAATGGCTGGAACCAATGGGTATAATGGGTTGCACCCATATCCAATGCCCAATTTTTCATTCCTTCTGCAACGCCATCCGACATTTCACGGCTAACGGCATCTCCCTCATTAATGGCTTTTTCAATCGCATTTTGAGATTCAGCCGATAAATATTGTTTTTGAGCTTGTGGACCAAAAACCATTTCACCGAAATATGAAGAAATTTCAATTCCCGGAACCATAATTGTGGTTGAAATCATAGGTTCTTGTTCAGATTTTGCAGATGATGATTTTTTTGCAGGCATTTTACAGTTTCAATTAGTTTTTTTAGTTGCGCAAATTTAGTTCGATTTTAATCAAAGACCATAAAAGAGATTAAATATTTATTCAACAAGTTTACAATTGAAATATACTCTGCGATACAAGCCTTATTGACTCATTTTCGAATTCAAAATCCACAAAAATCTCACACTTGAAAAATTTATCCCCAAATTAACAACGGTTGCCTTAAATTCGCTCCATATTTCAATTATGGGGCATTCCCGAATAGACAAACTCTCCGCAGCCGGTTTATTGATAACGTTGGGTATCATTTACGGCGACATTGGTACTTCTCCACTTTACGTTATGAACGCTATTGTGGGCGACAAACTAATTTCTGAAAATCTCGTTCTGGGAGGAATTAGTGCAGTCTTTTGGACATTAACAATTCAAACGACCATTAAGTATGTTATTTTAACGCTACAAGCCGACAACAAAGGTGAAGGTGGAATTTTCTCTTTATACAGTTTACTTCGAAGAAGATTTCCATATTTAGTTGTGGGAACAATGGTTGGTGGAGCTATGCTTCTAGCCGATGGTATCATTACCCCACCTATTTCTGTAGCTTCTGCTATTGAAGGTCTTAGATTTATCAATCCTACAAATGGTTATCATATTGATTTGAGGGACATTCATACGGTACCAATTGTAATCACAATTATCATAGGCATTTTCTTATTTCAACGTGCCGGAACAACCGCAGTTGGTAAATTCTTTGGCCCAATTATGCTCGTTTGGTTTGGTATGCTCATGGTCTTGGGAGTATCACAAATCTCTCACCACCCAGAAGTTTTAAAAGCCCTCAATCCTATTTGGGTCTACCGATTTATAACCTCAAGTCCCGATGCATTCTTGCTGCTCGGTGCTGTTTTTCTTTGCACAACGGGAGCAGAAGCGCTTTATTCAGACTTAGGACATTGTGGCAAAAAGAACATTCAATATTCATGGATCTTGGTGAAAATTTGTTTGCTCGCAAATTATTTCGGACAAGGGGCCTATCTGATGAAACACATTGGTGAACCTCTTGGTGAAACGCGTGTATTCTATTCTACCATGCCCGATTGGTTCCTCCCTGTAGGAATTACAATTGCAACAATGGCTGCTATTATCGCTTCTCAAGCATTAATTAGCGGTTCTTTTACGTTGGTGTCAGAAGCCATCCGTTTGCATTTCTTCCCTAAATTTACTGTAAAGTTTCCGACTGCTGTAAAAGGACAAATTTACATCCCTACCGTAAATACAGCACTTCTTGCAGGGTGTATTGCAATTGTTCTTATTTTCAAAGAATCTGCAGCTATGGAAGCGGCTTACGGACTTGCAATTACCGTTACAATGTTAATGACCAGTATTTTATTGTTTTATTATCTTAAAACCAAACGCTGGAATATTGTATTAATATGGTTTATCATGCTCATATTCTTTGCAGTTGAGTCGGCATTTTTAATAGCAAACCTTGCTAAATTTATGGAAGGTGGCTTTGTAACCTTATTTATTGGTGCTGGAATTATTGCCGTAATGTATGTAAGTTACAGAGGTGGCCAAATCAAACAGAAAATGGTGATTACCGAAAAACTTACCAATTACAGAGACAAACTCAGATCGCTCTCTCAAGATACAACACTTCCTAAATTTGCAACCCACCTTATTTACTTAAGCAAAGCCAAACAAGACGATGAAGTTGAATCGCCTTTGATCTATTCGATTCTCCATAAACGACCAAAACGTGCCGATTTCTATTGGTTTATCAATGTTGATGTAACCGATGAGCCTTACACAATGGAATATAAAGTTACCGTGATTGAGAAAAACGACATTTATAAAGTACGTTTTAGACTGGGCTTCAGGGTTCAACAGAAAATCAGCCTCTATTTGAAAGGTGTAATTACTGAAATGATTGAAAACAAAGAAATTGACTTGGATCCATACTACCATGGTTTCTCCGATAAACATAGTTTAGGTGATTTCCGTTTCGTTTTGGTGGAGGAAGAAATGAGCACTGAAAATGAATTGCCAATTTTCGACAATCTGATTATGGACGCTTATGAGAAAATAAAAATCCTGTCTGGTCGTCCAGAAAAATGGTTTGGCTTAGATGGAAGCATGGTAACCAAAGAACTGGTGCCTGTTGTCATTGCCCCTAGAACCGATGTTCAACTCAAACGAATTCGCTAAAAATGCAAAAAAAATCCATTTTATTTTCACTCCTTTTTTGGGGGACATTTTTCTCAGCTAACGCTCAGAAAATTAGCTTCGACGATATTTTCAATAACCGTGAATTACGCACAAAACCGGCTAAAATGGGAGAATTTTCTGTTGATGGAAAATATTTAATTGCAACAAAATCAAATAACAATGATTGGTGGATCATCACGCAAAACCCAGCAAATACGAATGATTCAATCAATACCTTGTTTCATTCTAATTGGATCAATAAGAAAATACAACAAGGAACAACAACCTTCTCTAATGATCAAAAATTCTTGTTGGTTGAAACCAATCAAAAACAAATTTACCGACATAGCGCCTCTGTAAATGCGTATGTGGTGGATATCGTTTCCAAAAAGGTGATCGAAATACCTGGGCGTTTGAGATATCCAACCTTAAGTCCCGACAATAAAAATGTTGCCTACGTAAAAGACAACAATATGTTTATCTTCAACTTAGAATCTCAAACCGAAAAACAAATTACCACTGATGGTAAAATTAATTCAATCATCAATGGCGCTGTTGATTGGGTTTATGAAGAAGAATTTTCAATGAGTGTTGGATTTCAATGGAGCCCAACAGGTAAATATTTAGCATACTACCGATTCGATGAATCAAACGTGAAAGAATTTTCGATGGATATTTTTAATGATTTATATCCCTCACAAGAAAAATGGAAATATCCGAAAGCAGGAGAAGCCAATTCAGTGGTAGACGTTTATGTGCATGATTTAACAAAAAATAAAAATGTTCAAGCGTTTGTAGAAAGTCAAAGAGATCAATACATTCCAAGAATCAAATGGTCTCAAACCGACAATGCGTTGAGCATTCAACGTTTAAACAGATTGCAAAACCATTGGGAATTGCTCTTTTGTGAACCAACCACAGGAAACTGCAAGCTCGTTTTGGAAGAAAAAGATGCGGCTTATGTCGAAATCACCGACGATTTAATGTTCCTTCCAAACTCAACACAATTCTTATATACTTCCGAAAAATCTGGATACAATCATTTATACCTCCACGATTATGCGAACAACAAAAGCATTCAAATGACTGAAGGTAATTGGCAAGTCAACAAAATTTGTGGTTACAATGGATCCACAAAATCTATTTATTATACCTCAACGGAATATTCGACCATCCAAGATAATCTTTGGAAAATTTCTATCGATAAGAAAAAACGTGCCATGTTTAAAACGAATGATGAGGGAAATTGCAGCGTGATCATGAGTGAGAACGCCAATTGGTATTATATCATTCAAAACAGTTTTTCGGAAAAACCAGTGTACAAAACAATTTTGGTTGATGGAAGCTTGGAAAACAAACAAAATAGTTTAATCAGCCGTTTAAATTCTAAAATAGAATTGTATTCAAGCAATCAAATCACAACCATTGAAGAAAATCAAAAGTGGACAGAAAATATGGGTAAAATGAATTTAGGGAATTGTTCTTTTGGACAATTCAAAAATTCAGAAGGCGTTGCTCTGAACTATTGGATGATTAAACCTTATAATTTCGATTCTACAAAAAAATACCCGGTTTTGATGTATATGTATGGTGGCCCAGGCAACTCTACTGTGCGAAATGCATATGCGGGTCGTAACTTTTTATGGTTCCAGCATTTGGCTAGTTTGGGATATGTGATTTTTAGTGTCGACAATAGAGGCACCGGAAATATGGGTGCTGCATTCAAAAAATCTACATACTTAAACCTTGGTAAAATAGAGCAAGAAGATCAAGCCGCTGGCGCTCAATGGTTAAAGTCTCAAAAATTTATTGATGGCACTAGAATTGGTTTGTGGGGATGGAGCTTCGGAGGCTATTTAACAAGCTTGTGCCTTGTGAAAAGCCCTGATCTCTTTAAAATGGGGATGGCTGTAGCCCCTGTAACGCATTGGAAATTTTACGACAATATTTATACAGAGCGTTATTTGAGAACCCCTGAATTGAACAAAATGGGCTATGAAGACAATTCGCCATTGAATTTCACAAGTAGTTTAAAAGCCAAATATTTAATTGTACATGGAACTGCAGACGACAATGTGCATTTCCAAAACGCAACTGAAATGATCAAAGCCATGATTAAAAGTGGAACCAATTTCGATTCCGAAGTTTACCCCAATAGAAGTCACGGTATAGGCGATCTAGATGCTCAAAAACATCTTTTCAAAAAACTCACTACCTTTGTAAAAGAAAATTTATAAATCTTTCATTCACAAATTGTTATTTTCTCATGTTACCAGAAATAGGAAAAAAAGCACCCGCATTTTCAGCATTGGATGAAAATGGAAATACCATTGGTTTAAATACCTTTAGTGGAAAGAAATTAGTCCTTTATTTCTACCCAAAAGACGATACCCCAGGTTGCACCGCTGAAGCCTGTAGCTTGAGAGACAATTATCAAGATTTGTTGGATAAAGGATATGCTGTTTTAGGTGTAAGTCCCGATGACTCAAAAAAACATACCAAATTCATTGCTAAGTATTCATTGCCATTTAGCCTTCTTGCCGATACAGACCAAGCCGTTTGCAATGCTTATGGCGTTTGGGTTGAAAAAAGCATGTATGGCCGAAAATATATGGGTGTAGCAAGAACAACGTTTGTAATTGATGAAAACGGTACATTAACCGAAATTATTGAAAAAGTGGATACAAAAAACCACGCTTCCCAAATTAAATAAAATGACATCTACCCCACCCCTAAATATTGGCGTTATTGGAAATGGAAGTTGGGCAACGGCTCTCATTAAAATTTTGACTGAAAACCCTTCAATATCTATCAATTGGTGGATGAGAGATGAAACCACGGTGAACTATATCCAAGAATTTCACCACAATCCCAAATACCTTTCTTCTGTTGAAATTCATCCGAATGTGATTCGCGCAACGACGAATATTCAGGAGGTGATTGACAATTCAGAAATCATTTTGTTGGCTGTGCCATCTGCATTTATAGACAAAGCGCTCAATGGGGCTACCTTACCTGTAGATAAAATATACATCACTGCCATTAAAGGAATTGAACCACATTCAAAAATGGTGATTGCCAAGTATTTACAGCAAAACTTCAACATCCCTCTAAACAATATAACATTAATTTCAGGGCCTTGTCATGCTGAAGAAGTGGCGCTTGAAAAATTAAGCTATTTAACCATCAGCGGCTTGGTGCCAGAAACAACCGCGAAAATTGCAAATCTTTTCGATTGTAGATTTATCAATATCAGTCAAACGCAAGATTTAATTGGCGCCGAGTACGCATCGGTTCTAAAAAATATATATGCAATTGGATCAGGTATTGCCCATGGTTTAGGCTATGGCGATAATTTCCAAGCTGTTTTTGTAGCTGCCGCAATTCGTGAAATGGAAGTTTTCTTAAAAGAAATCCATGCAGAGAATAGAGATGTGAAAGAAGCTGCCTATTTGGGCGATTTGCTGGTAACTTGTTACTCTCAATTTAGTAGAAACCGTTCTTTCGGAACCATGATGGGCAAAGGGTACTCTGTTAAATCGGCGCAATTAGAAATGAATATGATTGCTGAGGGATATTATGCCACAGAATTAGTTTATGAACTTGCAACCAATCACAATATCATTATGCCAATTGTAAAAGCAGTGTACGACGTAATTTACAAACAAGGAGATGCCAAGAAAATTTTCAACTTCCTAGCTGAAAAACAACTTTATTAAACAATTTCATCAATCATTTGTTAGTTATATCATGACATTTAAAATTTACACCCGTAAAGGTGACGACGGAAAAACAGGACTCATAGGTGGCGACAGGGTTGCAAAACATCACATTCGTGTTGAAAGCTATGGAACTGTAGATGAATTAAATAGTCATATTGGATTGGTTAGAAGCAATATCAGCAATACAGATGAAGAAAACATTCTTGCCGATATTCAAAATAATTTATTTACCATTGGTTCATATTTAGCCTCTTCGGCTGGCAGCAAAATGAACTTGCCAGAATTCCATGAAGAAAGCATACAAGTGATTGAAAATGAAATTGATAGACTAACTGCTACGCTTCCCGAATTGAAAAATTTCATTTTACCAGGTGCTACTTCTCAAGGCGCACAAGCGCACATTGCTCGTTGTGTTTGCCGCCGTGCTGAACGATTGGTTGTGCATTTATCTGATATTGAAGAAATTGAAATTTTCATTATCATGTATCTGAATCGTTTGAGCGATTACCTTTTCACTCTTGCAAGATTTTTAGATATGAAATTTGGGGGACAAGAAATTCCTTGGATACCGAGAGCAAGTAAGTGAATTATAAAATAACAATCACATAAACTTAGGTTCATTAAACAAATGAATTGAAATATTCAACTTTGTAGCAAATAATACAACTACACATTGTATGTTTGTTCAAACAAATGAAAATTTGCAAAAATTATGAAAACAAATATATTCTTTTTAACAACCGCAGTAGCAGCTATGATGTTTGCTTCATGCGGAAGCAATGCTTCTGAGGCTGGTACAGCAGATAGCGCATTGACAGCAACTGAAGGTTCTGCATCTTATGTAGTAGATTCGAACAGCACTATGGGCTGGGGTGGATCAAAAATAGTAGGAATCGGAACTCACGCGGGTACTATTGCCATTCAAGAAGGTTCAATTAGTGTAGAAAATGGAAACATTACTGCTGGTACATTCACTGCCGACATGACAAAAATTGTTTGCACAGATTCTGGTTTACCAGCTGAGTATGCTACAAAATTAATTGGCCATTTGGCTGATGATGATTTCTTCAACGTTGAAAAATTTCCAACTGCTAAATTTGTAATTTCTGAAGTTAAGGCTGAAGCGAACGGTGAAAACACACACGTGATTTCTGGTAACTTAACTTTACGTGATTCTACAAAAAACATTAGCTTCCCTGCTGCTGTAGCAATCACCGAAAATAGTATCACTGCTAAAGGAAAAACCACCATCAATCGTTTAGATTGGGGTGTAAACTACGACAAAGCAAACATGAGCATCTCTGAAAAAGCTGCGTCTAAATTGAAAAATGGTGTTGTTTCTAAAGACATCACAATTTCTTTCGACATCAAAGCGTCTAAGAAGTAAACAAGATTATAGGATTATAAGATTATAAGATTATAAGATTATAATAACAAAAAAAACGCCTGATTTCTCAGGCGTTTTTTTTGTTTCTAATGTTTAACGTTTAAAGTTACAAGGAACTAATTATCAATATATATTATTGTTTATAAAGGTTCAAGTTTGCCTATAAGCCCATGATCCTATAAGCCAATTTTCAATGTTTATGAGGTTTATAAGAGTTCAAGATTTACCTATTATCCTATAATCCCGATAGCTATCGGGAATAATCCTATAATCCTACATGTAACGATTACCAACCCACACAAATCGGCGGTTGATATACAAGGCATCGGTGAAGCTAGCGTTTCCACTTGGATTGCCACCAGTTACGTGTAAATCGCTGAAAGCAGCATGCTGGTTTACGAATGCAGCTCCAACAAAATTGAAACTCACAGGCGTAAACACTCCATTCATGGTGTTCTCTACTTCGTTCATATATGCTTCATTGGTTGTGTAACATTGGCAAGTGATGGCACCTTTGTTTCTTGCACTTGCTGCGGTTAATTTCAAACTTTCGTTAGAATCAGCAGTTTTCACAATAAATAAAATAGGTCCAAAACATTCATGCTGCCATGTATCTGCATCAGATGCGTTTACCACAACTACTGAAGGACTCAAAACTCTTGTATCAGCAAATTCAGGGTTCACAAATTCAATTGGTGCCAAGGCAACATGTTTGTTTTCCAAGGTACTCAAAACCCGTTTCTTTGTAATGTCATTCTGTATTGCACCCAATGTAAATGGTCCCATTTTAGGATTTTCAACCAATCCTTTGATTGATTCTGAAATTCCAGCCACAACTTCATCGAAAGACAAATGTCCCTCAGAAGTAGAAATACCCGATGCAGGCACAAACACGTTTTGGGGAGCGGTACACATTTGACCACTGTACAAACTTGCAGCGAAGGCCAAATTACCAAAAACAGATTTAGCATCTGTAACGCTATCTAAAATCACAGAGTTTACGCCCGCTTTCTCAGTGAAAACTGTTTTATCAGGAATAGATTCAATATAATCACCGAAGGCAGATCCCCCAGTGTAATCAATCAATTGAACATCATTGTGTTCAGCCAATTGTTTAGTCATAGGATTTTCAACGGTATCAACAGCCAATTGAACAATTACAACCGGCAAATCATGTTTTGCCAAAACTTTTTGCATTTCTGCAACTACAATTGCAATTGGTAAAATACTTTTAGGATGCGGTTTCACAAT
>CAMBFD010000045.1 GCA_945865625.1 Chitinophaga pinensis | reverse complement strand
GTTTCTTCCTAAAGCCAATTCACCGCCTTGGGTTGCATAACCTTCAGAAATAACTTGCCCTTTATTCACTCTATCGCCTTTGTGAACCAAAGGTCTTAAGTTAATACAAGAATTTTGGTTGGTTCTACGGAATTTAATTAAGCTATATGTTTTTGTATCACCTGTAAAGCTTACCAAATCGTCGTCGTCGTTATGATCATAACGGATTGTAATTTCGCGCGCATCTACAGAGATAACTTCACCATTTCCTTCAGCATTGATCATCGAACGAGAGTCTCTAGCAACTTTCTCTTCCAAACCAGTACCAACAATAGGAGCTTCAGGCTTCAACAAAGGAACTGCCTGACGCTGCATATTCGATCCCATCAATGCACGGTTGGCATCATCATGCTCCAAGAAAGGAATCAAAGATGCTGCAATCGATACAATTTGGTTAGGTGCAACATCCATATAATCCAACTGTGATGGCTGAACCGATGGGAAGTCACCTTCTTTTCTACTTTTTACCAAATCAGTAATAAAGTTACCTTTATCATCGAGAACAGCATTGGCCTGTGCAATTGTTTTGCCATCTTCCTCTTCTGCACTCAAGTAGGTAATTACACCTGAAATTTTTCCTTCAACAACCTGTCTGTAAGGAGTTTCCAAGAATCCCATTCCGTTGATTTTCGCGTGAACACACAACGAAGAAATCAATCCGATATTAGGACCCTCTGGAGTTTCAATCGTACAAAGACGACCATAGTGAGTATAGTGAACGTCACGAACCTCAAAACCAGCACGCTCTCTACTCAAACCACCGGGACCAAGAGCACTCAAACGACGTTTGTGTGTAATTTCGGCCAATGGGTTAATTTGATCTAAGAACTGTGAAAGTTGGTTTGTACCAAAAAATGAGTTGATGACAGACGACAATGTTCTTGCGTTTACCAAATCTTGTGGGGTAAACACCTCATTGTCGCGAATGTTCATTTTCTCACGAATGGTACGAGCCATTCTCGCTAAACCAACACCGAATTGAGCGTACAATTGTTCTCCAACTGTTCTCACACGACGATTGCTTAAGTGATCAATATCATCTAAAATTTCTGAACCGTTATATAGCTCAATTAAATATTTAATGATAGAGATAATGTCATCTTTCGTTAAGACTTTAACATCCATTGGAGTGTTAATTTCCAATTTCTGGTTAATTCTATAACGACCAACTTCACCTAAATCATAACGTTTGTCAGAGAAGAACAAACGCTCAATAATACCACGAGCGGTTTCTTCATCCGGTGGATCAGCATTCCTTAATTGACGATAAATAACTTCTAAAGCTTCTTTACCATTGTTTGAAGTATCTTTTTGTAGGGTATTATAGATAACGTTATAATCCATATCGCCTTCACCTTGCGTTGAAAGGATAATTGACTTAACATTTGCATCTACAATAATGTCGATATGATCTTCTGTAATTTCAGTATCACGTTCAAGGATAACCTCGTTACGCTCAATAGAAACTACCTCACCAGTATCTTCATCTACGAAATCTTCAATCCAGGTGCGTAAAACCCTAGCGGCTAATTTTCGTCCAATGATACGTTTAAGACCAGCTTTAGAAACTTTCACTTCTTCGCTTAATCCAAAAATATCTAAAATATCTTTATCGCTTTCAAAACCGATAGCGCGTAAAAGAGTTGTAACAGGAAACTTTTTCTTACGATCAATGTAAGCGTACATCACAGCGTTTACGTCAGTCGCAAATTCGATCCAAGAACCTTTAAATGGAATCACCCTTGCAGAGAAGAGTTTGGTTCCATTTGAGTGGGTACTTTGACCGAAGAATACACCTGGAGAACGATGTAACTGACTCACAATAACACGTTCAGCACCATTAATAATGAAGGTACCGTTAGGTGTCATGTAAGGCAACGTTCCTAAGTAAACATCTTGTACGATTGTTTCAAAATCCTCATGTTCAGGATCGTTACAGCTCAATCTCAATTTAGCTTTCAATGGTACAGCATAAGTTAAACCACGTTCAATACACTCATGTAGGGTGTATCTTGGTGGATCAACAAAGTAATCCAAAAATTCTAAATTGAAAATATTACGCGTATCCGTAATTGGGAAGTTTTCGCGAAACACTTTAAATAAGCCTTCGCCTTCCCGTTTATCTGCGGGTGTGTCTAACTGGAAAAATTCTTGGAATGATTTCAGCTGAACATCCAAGAAATCGGGGTATTCAATGGCATGTTTTACTTTGCCAAAAGAAACCCTAGTGTTCAATTTTGTACTCAATTTGTTTGTGTTTTTTTGGTTTGACAATGGTGTTAGCCTAATAACGTCCGAAAGCCCCACGGATTACCGGGGGCTTTGGGGTTAATTGTTGGAGTGCTTACTTAATTTCAACGTCAGCGCCCGCTTCTTTCAATTTAGCTGCTATATCTTCAGCTTCCGCTTTAGAAATTTTTTCTTTTACAGCTTTAGGGGCACCGTCTACTAAATCCTTTGCTTCTTTCAAGCCCAAGCCAGTTAAGTCTTTTACAACTTTAACCACTTGAAGCTTAGCAGCTCCGGCGTGTTTCAAAATAACGTCGAACTCTGATTGCTCTACAGCAGCGGCAGCGCCAGCAGCTGGAGCAGCGACTGCAGCAGCAGCAGCAGCAGGTTCGATTCCATGCTCATCTTTTAAAATTTGAGCAAGTTCGTTAACTTCTTTTACAGTGAGATTTACCAACTGATTCGCGAATTCTTTTAAATCTACCATTGTTTATTTTTTTTAGTGTTTTTTTGTTTTATGTTTTTAAAATTTATCTTTCTGAAAGTGCTTTTACCAAACCGGCAACCTTCTGACCGGCATTAGATTGCAATGCACCAATAACGTTTTTCGCTGGTGATTGCAACAAGGCAATAATATCTCCAATAAGGTCTTCTTTGCTCTTCAATGTTGCCAATGCGCCAAGTTGATTGTCGCCAATGAACACACTTGAATCGATCCATGCACCTTTTAATTGAGGCATATCTCCCGCTTCACGGAACTTTTGAATTGTAAGTGCAGGTGCCTTAGCATTTTCAGCAAACATGACACATGTTGTACCTTTTAATACCTCTGGCAACTCCAAGAAATCTTTATCTGCTTGATCCATAGCCAACTTCAACAAGGTGTTTTTCACCATTCTCATTTGAATTCCGTTTTCGAACAAAAGTCTACGAAATTTATTTGTTGAAGTAGCACTCAAACCATCAGTATCTGTCAAATAGACAACATTATTAGAGTTGAACGCATCAACCATTTCGGCAACAATTGCTTCTTTTTCTATTTTGTTCATATTCTTAGATACCTGAAATTGATTTAACATCTACATTTACACCGGCGCTCATAGTGCTACTTACGAAAATACTCTTAAAGTATGTTCCTTTTGCAGCTGAAGGCTTCAAACGGTATAAAACGTTTATTAATTCTAGTGCGTTTTCATTCAATTTATCTGAATCAAACGATACTTTTCCAACCGATGCGTGAATGATTCCCGTTTTGTCAACTTTAAAGTCGATTTTTCCTGCTTTAACTTCAGTAACCGCTTTCCCAACATCCGTTGTAACTGTTCCGCTCTTAGGGTTTGGCATAAGGTTTCTAGGACCTAATACTTTACCCAGACGACCCAATTTAGCCATCACAGAAGGAACAGCAACGATAATATCGATATCTGTCCATCCAGCTGAAATTTTATCGATGTACTCATCCAAACCTACATAGTCTGCTCCTGCATCTTTAGCTTCTTGCTCCTTATCGGGAGTACAAAGAACTAAAACACGAACAGTTTTACCTAAACCATGAGGTAAGCTTGCTACACCACGAACCATTTGGTTCGCTTGACGAGGATCTACACCCAATCTTACATCAATATCAAACGATGCGTCGAATTTGGTGGTCGTGATCTTCTTTACAATATCACAAGCTTCCAACAATGTGTAAGACTTTGTGTTATCGAATTTTGTTAGCGCTTCTTTTCTTTTTTTACCAACTTTCATAATCCTTTTTTAATTAAAATGGTGCATCACCTGTTACCGTGATTCCCATACTTCTTGCTGTTCCAGCCACTAATTTCATTGCCGACTCTTCAGTGAAACAATTTAAATCAGGCATTTTTTCGCCGGCAATTGTGCGAATGTGATCCCATGTTACTGAACCAACCTTTTTTCTGTTTGGTTCTGCCGAACCTTTTTGAATTTTAGCAAATTCAACCAACTGAATTGCTACTGGTGGGGTTTTGATGATAAAATCGAATGATTTGTCGGAATAAACCGTCAAAACAACCGGTAATACCTTACCCATCTTGTCCTGCGTGCGCGCATTAAATTGTTTGCAGAACTCCATGATATTTACACCCTTAGAACCCAATGCTGGTCCAATTGGTGGAGCTGGGTTTGCCTGCCCGCCCTTTACTTGTAGTCTTACAAAACCTGTTACTTCTTTTGCCATTATACTGTTACGTTACAATTTTTACAATTTTTGAATTTGATTATAATTCAACTCAAGTGGCGTTCTTCTTCCAAAGATTTTAACCATGACCTTAAGTTTACGTTTTTCTTCGTTGATTTCTTCGATTACGCCGTCGAAATCATTGAAAGGACCATCGATAACCTTTACTGCTTCTCCTATTAAGTAGTGTTCATCTTCTGTTAACTCTGTTGTAGTCAACTCATCGGCGGTACCAAGGATACGCGACAACTCGTTTGGACGAAGGGGAACAGGTTGATCTTTTGAACCTAGGAAGCCTACAACACCAGATACACTCTTTATTAATGGCATTATTTCTGGATCAGAAAAATCAGCCCTAACTAAAATATAACCTGGAAATGCGTTGCGCTCTTTAATAACTTTCTTGCCGTTTTTAACTTGATAAACTTTTTCTGTGGGAATGAGAATTTCAGGCACATAACTAAGTTTGTTGTCGCGCTCAAGCTCAACTTGAACATTGTGTTTCACCTTCTTTTCTTGTCCGGTGATTGCACGAACTACGTACCACTTGTGCTTGTCTTCTGAATTCGTCATTTTAATTATTTAAAAAGTTTGTAGAATTGGGTTAAGATAACACCGAGTCCGCTATCTAGGCCCCAAATAACCATAGCAAATATCAAAGAAGCCACGATCACTATCCATGTGCTTTCTCTGAGTTCATTCCATGTAGGCCAAGAGACTTTGTTTACCAATTCGTCTTTGATCTCACGGAAGTAATTTGAAATTCTACCAAACATTGCGCTTTTATTAGCACGGACACAAGGATTCGAACCCTGATCAAAGGTTTTGGAGACCTCTATTCTACCATTGAACTATGTCCGTAAAAGAAGGAGCACCTAAGTACTCCTTCGGATTTTTATAGCTTTCGCTATATTATTCAATAATTTCAGTCACCTGACCTGCACCTACTGTTCTACCACCTTCACGGATCGCAAAACGTAAGCCTTTTTCCATTGCAATTGGTTGAATTAACTCAACTGTAATAGAAACGTTATCACCAGGCATAATCATTTCTGTACCAGCTGCTAAGGTAATTTCACCTGTAACGTCTGTTGTACGGAAATAAAATTGAGGACGATATTTGTTAAAGAATGGAGTATGACGTCCACCTTCTTCTTTGCTCAATACATAAACTTCAGCTTTGAACTTCTTATGCGGTTGAACCGATTTAGGAGCACAAATTACCATACCACGGCGAATGTCGTTCTTGTCAACACCACGCAATAAAATACCAGCGTTGTCACCAGCTTCACCACGGTCTAACAATTTACGGAACATTTCAACCCCAGTACATGTAGATGTCAACTGAGCACCGAATCCGATAATCTCAACTGAATCTTGTATGTTAATTACACCACGCTCAATACGGCCTGTTGCAACTGTACCACGACCAGTGATAGAGAATACGTCTTCAATTGGCATCAAGAAAGGTTGATCAACCAAACGTGGAGGAACTGGAATCCAGTTGTCTACTTGGTTCATCAATTCCATAATTGTATCTACCCACTTCTGATCGCCGTTTAATCCACCTAATGCAGATCCACGTATAATTGGAGTGTTGTCAGCGTCGAACTCATAGAAATCCAATAATTCACGAATTTCCATTTCAACTAGGTCTAACAATTCTGGATCGTCTACCATATCTACTTTGTTCATGAATACTACCAAACGAGGTACACCAACCTGACGAGCTAATAGAATATGCTCGCGGGTTTGTGGCATCGGACCATCAGTTGAAGCTACTACTAAAATAGCTCCATCCATTTGGGCAGCACCTGTAACCATGTTTTTTACATAGTCGGCGTGACCTGGACAGTCTACGTGAGCGTAGTGACGGGCAGCCGTTTGATACTCTACGTGTGCAGTGTTAATTGTGATACCACGCTCTTTCTCTTCTGGAGCTGAGTCGATAGAATCGAATGAACGAGCCTCAGAAAAACCAGCGTTGGCTAATACAGAAGTAATCGCCGCAGTCAAGGTAGTCTTTCCGTGGTCAACGTGACCAATAGTACCAATGTTCAAGTGCGGCTTGGAACGGTCAAATGTCTCTTTTGCCATAGTGTTTGTTGTTTTTTTTTTAAGTGTTGTTTGAGCCAATGAGGGGAATTGAACCCCTGACCTTTTCCTTACCAAGGAAACGCTCTACCCCTGAGCTACATCGGCTTTTGTCTGTCAAGAGTATAGCAAGCACAACTCAACAAACTAATTTGAGCGGGAGACGAGGCTCGAACTCGCGACCTACAGCTTGGAAGGCTGTCGCTCTACCAACTGAGCTACTCCCGCAATATAATGTTACACTTACGTCTGGTGGGGAAAGAAGGATTCGAACCTCCGTAGACATAAGTCAGCAGATTTACAGTCTGCCCCATTTGGCCGCTCTGGTATTTCCCCTGATTCACCGCGTATCTATATACTTTCGTATCTAAATAACGCACGTAAGTGCTTTTCGAGCCACTTGTCGGGATCGAACCAACGACCTACTGATTACAAATCAGTTGCTCTACCAGCTGAGCTAAAGTGGCAATTGTTAGAACGTTTAAAGAATACCATTGGTTTGATACCCTTTCCTTTAAAAGGATTGCAAAAATAGAACTTTATTTTGTATTTTCAAATCCAATTTCAAAAAAAATCTAAAAAAAATCTTTTTTCTTTACCCTCTGCATCCTTTTAACCCTTTCTTCTTTTATTTTTGCTCCCATTTTAAATAACTTTATCCATTTTTCGAATGTCAAAAAAATTCATTAAACCCCTCGCCATTGCAATTATTGCCCTTGTGGCATTCTTTTTCCTATGGCAAAATATGAATATAACCTCCACTTGGAAACCAAACCTGTTTGCGCTCAAAAACCCAAACAAAATTACAAAGTTTACCTTTACCCCGAACAATGCCAAACAACCTCCGCTCTCCTTCGAGATAATCAATAACGTTTGGTATGTCTTTAATAACAATGTGAAATATGTGGCCGACTCCGCTTCAATTCATCTCCTGATTCAATGGGCAATGCCGCGACTTAAAATAAAATTACCGACTTCCGATAACGAAAAAAAATCTGTAACACGTAACCTCACCCTCAATGGGGTGAAAGCAACTTTCTTTGAAGGAAATGATCCCGTACATACCATATATATAGGTGGCTCTACCCAATCAAATGAAGCCACTTATATGTACTACCCAGAAACCGAGCGACCTTGTGTTGTCGAAATTCCTGGCTTCCAAGGCTACCTTACCCCCTATTTTAATACCGATATCCAAGTGTGGCGCTCTGTGTTCCTCTTTTCTGAAAATCCGAACAATATAAAATTGCTCACAGTTACCTATCCCTCCGAAAAAAATAGATCGTTTACAATACAACAATCTGGTGATGAACTTTCGCTCCTGAATTCTGAGGGACAAAAAGTAGAAGGGAAAAGAGGCCTCATTGCCGGTTATCTTATCATGTCAAAAGATTTTGCCCGCGAAGCTGGCTCCGTTGCAGGAATCAACCAAGATGCCACCCAGAAAGATGCCATACTTAAAAGCACTCCCCTAGTCATTTTCAACTACACAACCTCAACCAATCAAAAAACATCCATATCTGTTTATCCTGTTCCCTCAGGTTTTGAAGATGTTGCAATCGATGCAAAACCAACCGAAACAACCACAAAACAAACTGAATTATTTTGGGTGAAATCGAGTAACGACCCCTATATCTGGATGGCCCAAGACATTGTATTGCGCAACAGAATTAAACAATTGTCAGACTTTTTACAATAAAATCAGTGAGCTTTAAAATAATTGGTGCCATCATTGGCTACATGTCGAGCGGCTTCTTGGGCGCCCTCATCGGTTTTTTAATTGGTTTCTATGTAGACTATATCTCTTCAGGTGATGCTTCAAAAGATAGCCAATCGCAAGGAAAACAAGGATATTCCAACTATCAATCGCAATACCAATCGCAATATCAAGCACACCCGGGCGACTTTAAAAACTCACTGCTCATTCTCATTGCCTCGGTGATGAAAGCCGACGGTGTAACCATGAAAAGTGAACTCGATATGGTTAAAGCAATGCTCTTGCGCACCTATGGCGAAGCAGAAGCCAAAGTATTGCTGCTAAAACTCAGAGATTACCTCCAACAAGAACATAACCTTGCCGAAGTTTGCCGAAACCTCCGCAACCGAATGAGTTACAGTCCCCGATTAGAACTCGTGCACATTCTTTTTCGCATTTCCCGCGCCGATGGCCAAATTTCACAATCCGAACTTTCACTAATCGACACCGTTGCAGCGCAATTGGGCATTAGCACACCCGATTATTTATCGCTGAAAGCAATGTTTGTATCATCGGCCGATTCCGATTACAAAATTTTAGATGTGAGCACCTCTGCAACGGAGGAGGAACTGAAAAAAGCCTACCGAAAATTGGCCATGCGTTTTCACCCAGATAGGCTTCTCGATTTATCGGAAAGTGAGAAAAAACAAGCTGAGGCGAAATTCCATAGGGTTCAAGCCGCCTACGAAAACATTAAAAAGAAAAACGGCTGGGCATGATCCGCGTACACGTTGCCCTCTTTTTTGTATCGCTGCTTTACGCCATTTTATTTTCTTGGGCCGGTCAAATTATGCCCAATCACTTATCGGCGGAAGCCTTTGTTTTTCTCAGAATTGCCTTCGCCACATCTCTATTTCACCTCATTGGCTTTTTCCAAAAACAAGACAACATCAATTGGAAACTCCATTTAAAAGAATTTGCAATCTGCGGATTCTTTGGCACCAGTGCCAATATGTTTCTATTTTTTAAAGGACTCGAGAGCACATACCCCATCAACGGAGCCATATTAATGCTGTTCACACCCCTTTTTGTTGCCATTTTCGACCATTTTAGGGTGAAAAAATGGCCCAATTGGCAGTTTGCCCTCGGATTTATCATTGCCGGAATTGCATCTTACCTGCTCATTGCGGGAAAAGGCGCTAAATTTTCTCAAAAAACAATTATGGGGGACATTTGGGTGGCAATCAATGCAATCCTTTATGCTGTGTATTTGGTGAGAGTCAAAAAACTCACCTCGGTTTACAATCCAATTACCGTAAACAAGTGGACATTTACCTTCGGATTGTTATACATTACCCCGGTAGGTTTGATTCCTCTATTGAACACCCATCCCTCAACAATACCACAAGATATTTGGATTAAAATTGGCTATATCTTGGTATTCACAAGCTTCTTGGTTTACCTACTCAATGCCTATAGTGTTAAGAAAGCAGGACCAACCTTGGCGGGTTTATACATTTATTTACAACCACTGTTAGCCACAATCATTGCCTTTATCTTGCAAACCGACCATATTTCTACTTACAAAATCATCTTAATTTTGTCCGTTTTAAGTGGTGTTTACACCGCAACCAAATTCACACCAAAAGCAAATTCAAAAGCATAATTGGCCCTTTACAACCTCGCATTTTTTTCGTATATTTGCAATACTTATGCAGACTGAAAAAGCAAATACAATCATTGAAAAAGCAATCAAAAGTGTAGAGAAAGACGGAATTGTTGCCGGCAAACTCATTCCTTTATTACAAGAAGCAAGAGAATTTGCATTGAAAGAGGAAGACCCTTTGTTAACGCGTGCATTGCGTTTGGCATGGCAGCATCTCGAGTCGAACGATCATTTTGCGATTGATTTGGCTGAAGACATTGAAGATGAAACTGAAAACTTCATCTATTTCTTAAGTTTATGTGTTAAATGTGAAAACGAAATTAACCGCACAGAACTTAGAGAAATGACAAACAATATGCAAGCTTTAGCTTAACAATGTTCTCACGCAGATTCAATATTGGCGTTATATTGATTTTGGCCTTTTTGACCATTCAATTTAATAGCCTGCATCTGCACGCCCATACCTCAGTACCCCATAAACACATTATTTCCGCAGATTCTGCAAATCATTCCTTCGAGGAAATTTGCACTATTTGCGATTTTCAATACGCCCCTGTCCTTCTTGCTCCCACCTTCAAAACCCAAATTCTAACCTCAAACCTTGTCTTAGGTTGGGGCAATTATTTTGTACAAGAAGGACAAATTTCCCTCTCCAAGCCTCACAACAAGGCACCGCCCATTTTTTCTTGATTTCGACAATCTCCGCCTAGCGGACATTTAAAATTCAAGAATCATGAACAAAAAACAAATTTTCTTAATCGGAATTTCCTTATTGTATATATCTATTGCGGTGGCTCAAAAGAAACCGTGTAACTTTGTATTGGATATCACCGTAATACAAAACAACACCAAACTAAACCATGCCGAAATCTTTATTGAAAAAGACCACCGCTTAGAATTCACCAATGAAAATGGGCATGCCCTCATTTCCAACCTCTGCGATTCTATTGTTGAAATTGAAATCCAAACACCTACAGTTCATGAACATTACCAATTGAATATCTCTAAAAATATCCCTCAAGAAATTTCAATTCAAACAAACGACACAAACAACGTTCTCATTTCCGTTCAAAAAACGGCAAATATTCGGCAAGACAACTTTAACGTTGAATCGAAATCAATTCAATCGTTTTCTGGCCAATTACAAAACCTACCCCTAGTTCAGTTACTCACCACCGGAAGAACCATTTCTAAGCCAATGATTCAAGGCATGACAGGCCTTAGAGTTCCGATATTTATTGATGGAATGCGGTTGCAAGGACAAAGTTGGGGCCAAGATCATTCACCAGAATTGGGGGCAACGGGAAAAGAACGCATTGCAATTTTACATGGCGTTGATGCCCTTATCCTGGGTTCAGATGTATGGGGAAACGCCATCACAGTTGAAAATAAACATCAATTTAACAGCCACGAAGTCGATTTCCATCAAAACCTTTCCTATCAAAGCAATGGTGGCGTTGTTCAAGCCAACGGAATTCTACAGTTCGGCCAACGTCCCTCAAAAGAAATTAAAGGGAAAGCCAACGGCACTTACCTCAAATATTTGTCGCAAATGTCAAAAGATTACGCAACCCCATTGGGCATTTTGGCAAATACCGCATCGCGGGAATACATGTTTGGCGGGGGACAAACCCTTCAGTTCAAGTCCAGTGAACTCAACTTGCACGCCTCATTTTACAACTTCACGTCTGGAATTTACTTGGGCAGTCACATTGGAAATTTGACCGACCTAAAGCAAGCCATCAACAGCGATACCCCCGGCAGATTGGTTTCAACAGGCAGTTATGACATTGCAAAACCTTACCAAACGACCCAGCAAATTCACGGAATTTTGGAGTGGATTCAACATCGCGCGGACCAACTCAAAATCAATTTGAACTTTCAACAAAATCTCAGGCAAGAATACGACCCTCATCGCAATTCAAACATACAGTTTCCGCAGTTAGATATTTTGCAGCAAACTTTAGGATTTAACGCCAGTAAGAATTTCACAATCAATCAATTCAACTTAACAACTGGCCTTCAAATTCAATATCAAAAACAGCAATTTGGGGGATATTATTTTGTACCAGAATACAGTGGACTTCAGGAATCATTTTTCACCAAGCTCAACCTACCATCGCTCTTGAACAATCGGTTCACACATGCAAGTATTTTGAGAGCAGATTTCATGCAAAGAACTGGAAATCATTGGCATACTGGAACTAAAACGCAGTTCACAGAAAATTTCGAAGGGCTTTCTGGGGGATATTCTTTCGAGTGGAACTCACAAAAACACGAACAATTTCAAACGCAACTTCGTGCCGATATTTTGCAGCTTTGGAGAGCTCCAGCCTTGAGTGAACTTTACAGCAAAGGGGTGCATCATGGAAGCGCGTCTTTTGAACTTGGCAATGTACAATTGAAGCCAGAAAACGGACAAAAACTGAATTTCACGATCCAAATACAACACGAAAACACCGCTAAAAATGGCGTTTTTTGCAAATTAAATTTCTCTGGATTTTCGCAATATTCGCAAAACTTCATTCATTTATTCCCAATGTCGAGCCCAGTGCTCACCGTAAGAGGCGCGTTCCCAGGTTTTGAATACAAACAACTACCAACCATATATTCAGGCGCGGAATTGGAAGTCGAAATGAGCAAACAATTTGAGCCATTGAACCAGTTAAAAATGGAGATTCAATGGACATCAAAAGCGTCTATGATGCATGCCAAAATCACCAATTCAGGCAGTTACCCGCCATTAATTCCGTGTTCATTTGTGGCCAATCAACTTTCAATTTCAATGAATCAATGGAAATTGAATTTGAGTCATAAATACCAATTCAAACAAGCATTTTACACTGCAAACACAGACATTGTTGGGCCTCCGGAAGATTTTAACCTTTTTGGCATTCAACTTGAATTTCCAAAGTTTGGCAAATCTAAATCCTTCAAAATTTCAATGAATGTCGACAATTTAACCAACACAAACTACCGCGATTACCTCGATAGATTCAGGTACTTTACACCCATGTCTGGAAGAAATATAGGACTGAAATTCAGTTATCAAATTCACCATCACAAAGAACACATCGATTAAAAATATCATGAAAACACAATCAAAAAACACAATGCTCGCTATGGCATTACTCATCGGCTCAATGGCTTTTCAAAGCTGCGAAAAACACGACGACAACCACCAACACACAGATGAAGGTGAACTCATCACCAAAGTTGAACTGCAACTCATTTCGGTTGACAGCTTAACAAAGGACACCATGACAGCAATTTGGAGCGATAAAGATGGAATTGGCGGAAACAATCCCATCACGCCAGATTCATTGCATTTAATTCAAGGAAAAAGTTACACGGGATCCCTAAAATTCTATACAAATCACGACGCCACAGGCTTCCATGAGATTACTGAAGAAATTCAAACTGAAGGGAAAGACCATCTCATTTGCTACACGGTACAAACAATGACAATACCCCCAACAACATTAACCATTGCGAGAACAGATAAAGATGTAAATGGATTGGAGTTGGGACTAAACACCCTTTGGAACGCTCGAAGTCGTGACTTTGGAAGCGTAAAAACTTCATTGAAACATCAGCCTGGCATTAAAAATGGTCAATGTAATGTTGGAGAAACCGATGTTGAAATAGAATTTCCATTTTTTGTAAAATAAGCAACTGTTACGATTACAAGTGCACATCATGAAAGTCTAAACTTTTTCTTACCTTTGTAATATGTCAGACGCAATGTCACTAAAATCTACTGCCCTTACCGCTCTTCATGAGTCTTTAGGCGCAAAAATGGTTCCGTTTGCAGGTTACAACATGCCTGTTTTATATACCAATTTAATTCAAGAACATTTGGCTGTGAGAAACAGCATGGGTGTTTTTGATGTTAGCCACATGGGAGAAGTTTACATTACGGGTCCTAACGCTTACAATTTGGTTGAATACATTACTTCAAATGATGTGAGCAGCTTGTACGATGGTAGAATTCAATATTCTTGCATGCCGAACGACCAAGGTGGTATTGTAGACGATTTATTGGTTTACAGATACAACCAAGAAATGTTTTTGTTGGTGATCAACGCTTCAAACATTGATAAAGATTTGGCTTGGATCAATAAAAACAACGAAAAATTTGGCGCAGCTGTAAAAAATGTGAGCGATGATTTTTCATTGTTGGCAATTCAGGGTCCAAATGCAATCAAAGCGCTTCAAAAGTTAACAGAGGTAAACCTTTCTGACATTCCTTATTATCATTTTGTAGAGGGACAATTGGCTGGATTGGATATCATCATTTCGAATACTGGATACACTGGTGCGGGCGGATTTGAGCTTTACTGTCAAAACGGCGATGCACAAAAATTGTGGGATGCTGTATTTGATGCGGGTGCTGAATTTGGCATTATTCCTGTTGGTTTGGGAGCAAGAGACACCCTCAGATTGGAAAAAGGATTTTGCTTATACGGCCACGACATCAACGACACCACTTCTCCGATTGAGGCTGGTTTGGGTTGGATTACAAAGTTCAATCATCCATTTACCATGAGCGAGCATCATTTGGCGATCAAAGAAAACAAACCAACAAAGAAATTGGTTGGATTCACATTGGTAGACAGAGGCATTCCGCGTCAGCATTACCCTATCTGCACAGCAGATGGCACAGTCATTGGTGAAGTTACGAGCGGAACCATGAGTCCATCGTTAAACAAAGCAATTGGATTGGGATATGTAGCATCTGCTCATGCTGCAGCAGGAAGTGAAATCTACATTGAAGTTAGAGGCAAATTGTTAAAAGCTGAAGTTTGTAAGATTCCATTTTTATAAATTGAA
>CAMBFD010000044.1 GCA_945865625.1 Chitinophaga pinensis | reverse complement strand
GAAGTGAACAATATGACATTCTACACTACAAAAATCATCAACCGTGGTTTTACAACCTTAAATGATTGTTATATGGGACAATGGGTAGATGCCGATTTAGGTAACTATGCCGATGACTATGTAGGTTGTGATGTTGGTCGTGGTTTGGGATATTGCTACAATGGTGACGACGATGATGAAGGTGTTTTAGGATACGGTTTAAATCCTCCAACCATTGGTGTCGATTATTTTGAAGGTCCAACAGATACTGCAGGTGCTCAAATGGGATTGAGTCACTTTATGTATTACAACAATACTTCTGATCCTGTAACTGGTAACCCAAGAAATGCCAATTCTTATTACAACTTTCTGATGGGAAAATGGGCAGGTGGACAAAATGTAACTTGGGGTGGAAATGGTTTTGGAGGCTCTAGGGTTTGTAATTATATGTTTCCTGGTAGTACCGATCCTGGTTTTGCAGGCGAATGTTGGGATGAAAAATCTGCTGGTAACCGCCCTGGAGATCGTCGATTTATACAATCTACAGGTCCTTTCTTGTTGCGTCCAGGTCAAGTTCAACGTATAACAGTTGGTGTTGTTTGGGCGAGAACCACAAGTGGTGGAGCAGGTGCTCCATGCTTGGGAACAGGTTCATTGCGTTTATTACAATTGGCATCAGATAAGGCTCAAACATTGTTTAACAATAATTTCAAAATTTTGGATGGTCCAAATGCACCAGATATTGAAATTCAGGAATTGAATCAAGAATTGGTGATGAAGTTTTTGAACACAAATTCTAGCAAAGTTGAAAATTACAAAGAGATATATAAGGATGCGAACAACAAAATAAAAACATACAAATTCGAAGGATATTTGGTGTATCAATTAAAAGATGCAACTGTAAATACCGGAGATTTAGAAAATGTAGACAAAGCTCGTTTGTTGTTCCAATGTGACATTAAAAACAATAGAGGTCAAATCATTAACCGTGTATTCGATCCAAAATTGGCTCAGTTGATTCCAGTAGAAAAAGTTGATGGATCAGATAAAGGTGTACAACATACGTATAGCATTAAGAATGATTTGTTTTCTACTAGTTCTAATACCCGTTTAATTGACTTCAAGAAATACTATTATTTGGTCATGAGTTATGCGATATTGTCTGATGACTCTTTACAAATTGATCCAAACCAATTCTTGGCAGGTCGCAGAAATATTAAAGTTTACGCCACTGTCCCTCATGATCCAATTCCGGAAAATTTTGGAACTGAATTAAATTCTGGATACGGTAGTGGTCCAAGTTTGAATCGAATTGCTGGTAGAGGAAATGGTGGAAATGCTTTAGAATTTACGAAAGAAACAATTGATACAATTTTGAAAAGTGGGTTTGACAATACCCCAACGTATATTGGTGGTGCAGGTCCGGTAAATATTAAAGTAGTTGATCCTTTGAAAGTTCCAAATGCCAAATTCGAATTGTACATGAAAGAAAATAAACCTTCAAACACTGTTGGTTTACGTGATTCAATTACGAAGAATACACAGTGGATTATGGTAAAACACGATCCATTGGGTAACGATACCATTTTCTCAGATACTACATTGGCATATCGTTTTGAATCAGTTCAGGGTAAAAAAGGTTCCAATAATAGAACCAAAGAAACTTTGGCAGATTGGGGGTTGAGTATTGAAATTACGCAAACCTTTAACCCTGGTGAAAATGGTGTTGCTGATCCTTCGAATGGATTGATTGATTGGTCTGTTGAGTGGGAAGATAATGGCAAACAATGGTTAACAGCCGTGGTTGATAACGATGCTGCTCCTGCCGCAAATCCTTGGACAAACTGGATTAGAGCGGGTAATGCAGGTCGTGGCGCCACACCTTTTGATGGATATTCACACGACTTTTTCTTGTCAGATGGTGCTACGCCAGTTGATCCAGGACAGGCGTATGAGCGTATTTGGAATGGTAGAATTGCACCTTATGGTTTAACTGCACGTGAAAAGTATAGTGCCACTACGGGAGCTAATTCTTATGGATTTGCATGGTCGGGTAATGCAACATGGTTGCAAAATCCTATGGCAGAGTTAAATAGTTTTGAATTGGTGATTACCAAAGATAAAAGCAAATGGACACGTTGCCCAGTGATAGAAATGGCAGACGATGAGGTGAAGAATAGTACAGAAGGTCAAATGGCTAAATTTAACATGCGTTGGGGTACTTCTAAAGATAAAGAAGGTTTGGATATAGCTGGAAATAAAGGATTAGGTTGGTTTCCTGGCTATGCAATAAACTTGGAAACGGGTGAACGTTTGGCAATCGCTTTTGGAGAAGATAGTTACTTGGCCGGTGAAAATGGCAGAGACATGATCTGGAATCCAACCGATAATGTATTTAATGACAATGGAAACTACCCAGCAATTGGTGGAAAGCATTTCATCTATATTTTTGGAACAGGTAGACATGGTATTGCTCGTAACGTACAAGGATCTAGATACTTAGGTGAAGGAGATGGTGATTTTACAAGATTTAGAACTGGTTTTGAAGCCACGGCTGCAGGCGGTTCGCCGAGTACGAGTGAAAAGACTAGAATGTTATCGCAAGTCAATTGGGTGATTCCAACATATTTAGCAGGTGGTTACAAAATGGTTAACGGTGTTCCTCCAACAGATGTTAAAATTAAAGTACGTGTAAAGAAAGCCTATACCACTTATGCAAGTAAAGCATTGGATGGTGCCGGTAAACCTTTATATACTTTGCCACGTTATGAATTTGATGCTGCTAATATTGCTCCTAAATTAACAGAAGCCGCTGGAAAAAAATCTTTGGATATGGTGAATGTAGTTCCTAATCCATACAGAGGTTATAGCGAGTATGAAAATAGCCCTGTTGATTCTAGAGTTAAAATTACCAATTTGCCACCAACTTGTACAATCACAATTTTTGATATGGCGGGTAATTTAATTCGTAAAATCAAAAAAGATGATACTGATACATATTACCAATGGGATTTGAAAAACAACAGTAATGTTCCAATTTCAAGTGGATTGTATTTGATACATGTAAAAGCCAAAGATTTAGGCGAGAAAATTGTAAGATGGTATGGTATTATGCATGCTGTAGATTTGGATACCTATTAATAATTTAAAAGATGAAGTTAAAATTAAATCACATTTACGCATTAGGACTCTCTCTGATATTGGGTGGTCTAAGCAATAAGGCTTTTGCTGGTAACCCAGAAAGACAAGGTCAAGCTGGTGCTGCGCAATTAACCATCAACGGTTGGAGTCGTAGTTCAGGAATGGGTTGGTCTAATGGTGGATCTGTAATGGGCGTTGAAGCTATGTTTATGAATGTAGCGGGGTTAGATCGCATGATTAACCGCACCGAATTGATATTCAGCCGCACTGAATGGTTGGTTGGATCTGGTATTGGCATTAACAATGTTGGGTTTGCTCAAAAACTTGGTGAAGATGATGATGCTGGAACAATCGGCGTTCAAATTATGCAATTTGGTATAGATCCAATTGAAATTACTACAGAAACAAATCCATATGGTGGAATTGGAACTTATAGAGTAAATATGACAAATATTGCTTTGTCGTATTCGAAAAGTTTTAGCAGAACCATTTCAGCGGGGATCACTGCAAGAATGGTCACTGAAGGCATTCCAGATGCTTCAGCTACCGGCATGGTCCTAGACGCGGGTGTTCAATATGCCACTACTTTGAGTCCTGGCGCAAGTAAACTTAAAAAGAACGACTTTAAATTTGGTATCTCGATCAAGAATATTGGTCCGGATATGGATTTCTCTGGCGATGGCTTAAGTTTTAAAGCGCTTATTCAAAATGGTAGTTATGATAAAACCATGGAAGTAAAAACAACCTCAATTAAAATGCCTGCAATGTTAAATATTGCAGCGTCTTATGACCTGAAATTGGATAATGATCCAAAACAATACGACAATCGTTTGACACTTGGTTTTGGATTTACAAACAACGCATTTAGTGCCAACCAAACTACATTTTCGGCTGAGTATGCTTATAAAAATATGTTGATGCTTCGTGGCGGTTATACTTATCAGGAAGGAATATTTGAGGAAGAAACCAGAACTTCTGCCTTAACTGGTCCTTTTGCTGGTATTAGCTACGATTGGCATATAGATGGTGACGAGGATAACGAAAGTGTTGTTTCATTAGATTATAGTTACCGTTTTACAAATCCTTTTGGTGGAATACATTCTTTTGGAATTAGAATTGGTTTAGGTGCATCGAAATAACAATTAAAAATTTATTATATTTGTATAAATGTTGCATCAATGTTCGCATTGATGCAACATTTTTTTTAGTCAATTAGCTTTTAAAACAAACAAAAATGAGCAATATTCAATATTTCACCCAAGAGGGTTTAGACGTAATTAAGGAAGAACTACATCAATTAAAGCATATTGAGCGTCCTAAAATTATTCAGGCAATTGCAGAAGCGAGAGACAAAGGCGATTTAAGTGAGAATGCTGAATATGATGCTGCTAAGGAAGAACAAGGTCACCTAGAAGATCGAATTGCTCAAATGGATAGTTTGTTGGCCAATGCACGTGTTATTGACGCCACTCAACTCGACACCAGTAGGGTGAGTATTCTTTGCAAAGTGAAAGTTAAAAATCACAACGTTGGAAAAGAGGCTGTTTATATGTTGGTATCTGAAAAAGAAGCCAATTTGAAAGAGAATAAAATTTCTGTAAAAAGCGCTATTGGCGCAGGTTTGTTAGGTCATGCAGTTGGCGAAGTGATAGAAATTCAAGTGCCTGCAGGTGTCGTTAAATTGGAAATTTTGGATATTTTCGTTTAATTTTATTATGTCTACAATCTTCTCCAAAATTATTGCTGGTGAAATTCCTTGCCACAAAATTCATGAAGATGATGCGCATATTGCCTTTTTAGATATTTCTCCTTTAGTGATGGGACATGTACTTTGTTTGCCAAAAGTAGAAATGGATTACATTTTCGACATGTCTGAAGATCAAATCAAAGCACTTTGGGCATTTACTATGCCTGTTGCCAAAGCAATTCAAGCTGCCATTCCCTGTAAACGTATTGGAACCGCTGTAATTGGGTTGGAAGTTCCTCATACGCATATTCATTTAGTGCCAATAAATTCAGCCGACGATTTGAATTTTACTCGCCCAAAACTTCAGCCTTCACAAGATGAATTGGCCCAGATTGCAGCCAAAATAAAAGCTTTCATTTAACCATTTTTTCTTCAATTCGTCTACATTTGTATTCATGTATCCTGAGTTGTTCCATATAGGTAATTTTGTTGTATTTAGTTATGGCTTTTTTATTATGCTCGGTGTTCTTATGGCATTCCTTTTCTTCTATTTTAAAAGAAAAAAAATCAATTTGTCAATCGATGATATTAGTGAACTATTTCTCTGGTGCTTTGCTTCGGTTTTGGTTATTTTATCCTGCTTTATTCTCTATGTTAATCGTTTGCGCAAACATAAAATTAGTTATTGATGAGGTTTCATAAAGTTGTAGGACAAACGTCTCTCAAAAAGCAATTAATGGATGGTGTGAATGCAGGTAGAATACCGCATGCTCAATTGTTTTTAGGGAAATCAGGAAGTGGGACATTGCCCATGGCTTTGGCATACGCTCAATATGTGTCGTGCTTAAATAGGCTCGAAAGCGATAGTTGCGGTGAGTGCTCTTCTTGCAGAAAGTACGAAACATATACGCATCCAGATTTGCATTTTAGTTTTCCTTACCCAACCAAAGTGAAAGATGATTTGGCCAGCGATTACATGAAGGAATGGCGTCGTGCTTTGACAATCAATCCTTACATGAATTTTGAGGGATGGATGCAGCATATGGAAGCTGAAAATAAACAAGGCAATATTCCCATTCGTGAGCTTCGTTCAATTATACGCGGACTCTCTTTAAAGCCCTTTGAATCAGAATTTAAAGTTTTGGTGCTATGGCTTCCCGAATACATGGGCCAAGAAGGCAACGTTCTTTTGAAAATCATCGAAGAACCACCTCAGAATACCTTGTTCTTGCTGGTAGGAGAGAAGTCGGATCGAATCTTGAATACCATTATTTCTAGAACCCAGCCGGTACGTGTCCCTCCAATAAAAACAGAAGATATTTCCTCATATTTAATGCGTGAGTTTGAAGTAGATGAGGTGAATTGTTCCCGATTTGCACTTATGTCGCACGGTGATTTAAATCTCGCAAAAGCATTGACCCAAGAAACGGAAAATCCTTACTTTCAACAGTGGCGTAATTGGATGAGTATTTGTTACACAAGAAAAATGGGGGATGCAGTGAAATGGGCTGATGAAATGTCGGGAATTGGGCGTGAGACATTGAAAAGTTTCTTTTTATATGGACTCGAAATACTTCGTGGCATTATGGTTTTTGGATATAGTCAGCAAGCGGGTTCATGGTCTGCTCAAGAGCAAGATTTTATTCAGAAATTTAGCAGTTTAGATATTCCAATATCCCAACTCGAAAAAGTGATTTTAGGCATTGAAGATGCCATCTCGAATATTGAGAGAAATGCAAATGCGAAAATGGTTTTGACCGACTTATCTTTTGTAGTTGCAAGAAACTTGAAAAAATAATTTAAGCTTAGGCAACTTTTCGATGCTGAATGGCATCTTGGAATAAATCTGAGCCATGAGAAGGGCAAATGACATCAAAGGAAACAACAGAAGAATCGATCATTGTAGCGGCCTGTATACAGGGCGACAAAGCTGCACAGTATCAGTTTTATCAAAGGTTTTCGCCGATTTTATTTGCAATTTGTAAACGGTATGCAGGTGATGAAGATTCAGCAAAAGATATGTTTCAAGAAGCTATGATAAAAATTTTTCAAAAACTAAACGAGTTTAGATTTGAAGGATCCTTAGAAGGGTGGTTGAAACGTGTTTGCGTGAATCAATGTTTGGATGCACTTAAAAAAAGCAAGGCTAAGTTTCATGAGAGTTTAAGTGATGTACATTCAAATTTGCCTTCTGAAAGCAATATTATTTCAGATATAAATGTAAAAAACTTAATGCAGTTATTGTCGAAACTTCCAGTAGGCTATAGAACTGTATTTAACTTATTTGCAATTGAGGGATATTCTCATGCGGAAATTGCCTCATTGCTCAACATAACGGAAAATACGAGTAAATCTCAAATGTTTAAAGCTAGAAAATGGCTTCAAAGTCAAATTGTTAAATAATGGAGCAGAATTTCGATATCAATAAAATTTTCCGTGAAACATTGGGCAATGCCACTGATGTTCCACCGGGTTCTGCTTGGTCTAATATATCAAATAAGCTACCGCAAGGAAATCCATCAATAAACCCAAATACTTCGGGAAATTGGTTTTCAAAACTTGGCGTAATTTCAAAAGCTTCAATAGTGGTTTCTAGTGTTACTTTAGTCGGGTTTATTGCTTTAAATATACCTGTTGATAAGAACGATGCTCAAAGAGTCTTGTCTGAAAATAAGTCAGTTGAATCTTTCAATCAAACTGATAAAAAACAAACCGAAACGCTTAGTTCTTCAGATCAAACAGAGAATGAAAAAAAATTCGACAAACACGTTCCTATAATTAAGCAAGTTATTGCTCCTGAATACTCTTCGGAGCTAAGAGATGATTACAATTACGATTATGTAGGTTTTGATGAACCTAAAATGCCAAATTTGAATCATGTAACAGTGAATAATTTGGATAATTCAGTATCAGAGAAATCTAATTTGCTTTCAGAAATTGCGAGTTTTGGTTGTAAACATCAATTAGAAATTTCAAAGGTTGAATTCACTACAACCTCAGAAGAAGCGGTGAAATTTGAAATAAGGGGTTTGAATGGGTTGAAAAATAGATTGGTTTATTTTGGAGATAAAACCATTGTGTCATTGAATGCAGATTCAAATGCTACTGCGGTAAATCATATTTATAAAGTGCGCAATAGAAAAATGTTCAATGTGAAGGTTACAGCTGTTGGTGAAAATGGTTGTAACGATAGTGCACAAACGAAGATTGAGGTTATTCCAACCATTCAAAAGCAAGAGGAATTGATTCCAACAGTGTTTACTCCGAATGGAGATGGCAAAAATGATGAATATTTTGTGACTGTTGCCGAACCAATATCTTACAAAATGTACATATTTGATTTGCGGAAAAACAAGGTATTCTACAGTGAAAACAAGGACGAAAATTGGAAGGGAAATTGTGGATTAGAGCCTTGTGCGAATGGAATTTACGAAGTTATAATTAAATTGAAATACTCTGGTGAAGAGGAAAATGTGATTACAAAGCGAATAAACTTAATTAGAAAAGGAAATTAAAAGATGAAATACTCTACACAAAACAATCTGAATGATACATTAAAAAATGGGTCAGATTTTACTGATAAATTTGGTAAATCGACAAAAAAACCTATTTTTGAACTTTTACGTACGAAAAATAAACTTATGAAAGGATTTTCCTTATATTTTAAAAGTTGGGCAATTGTGATAAGCACGTTGTTTTTAGGCGTTAATTCGCTGAATGCACAGTGCACAATTACCTGGGATGGCTCCCTTTGTGTGGGTGCTGCCATTACGTTCACAGGTTCTGCATCTGGAACAACACATGATTGGACATTTGAAGACGCTTCAGGTGCTAAAAATACGAGCACAGGTCAGCGTATTATCAATTATGCTTTTCCAAAGGCAGGCGCTGCAAAAATTACTTACATCACCACCATCAATGGTACGAAATGTACAGCAACTTTGAATCTAACAATAAAAGATAAGCCAAAAATTAAAATCAAATTGATCAATCTTAAAGAGCAGTGTTTTGAGAAAAACTTGTTCTGTTTCAATGATAGTACAGACAATGCGAATGGTGCCAAAATGGCAAACATTAAATATGTAATTTCTGATGGTCAGTTGTTTGAATATACCATACCACCAACAACAATGCCAAACAGATTTTGTTTTTCAATTAAAGATCAACGTGGTGGTTCATTTAACTTATTTATCGAATCTACGGATGAAAATGGTTGTCAAGACACCACTTTGTTAGTTGGAGCTGTAAAAGTGAGAGAGAAAATTGGTGCCATGTTTACGAGTAATAAACCTGTACAATGCGATTCTGTACAAGCGATTATTAAAAATATTAGTTCAATTTCTCAAAAATTTGTAAAATCGATCACCTGGTATTGGGGTGATGGTACTACAGATACATCTTGGGGTCCAAACATTACTAAATGGTTCCGTAAACAAGGTGTTTATAATAGTAAAATGATTATCAAAACTGTTGATGGTTGTGAAGATTCATTTAAAATGTCTGCAACTGCAACTGTATTTAAAGCAATTGCAAGAATTTTAGCTGATAAAGACTCAACTTGTATCTCTTCACCAAATATTAAATTTTCTGTAGATGAGGTTCCATCAGGAGCAACTGGTTTGTTGTGGAACTTTGGTGATCCAAATTCAGGGCAACAAAATACGAACAACAAAACATGGTCTCCGGAACATGCATTCACTGGCTTAGGTCCTTTCTTAATAAAATTAACTTACAAACATCCCATTTGCGGTGATAAAACTGCATTTGATACAATTATCATTTTAGGTCCTTCTTCGGCAATTGAATCAGCCTTCCAGCGGGTTGCCGATTATGAAACGTTCCAGTGTCCGAAGGATGTGATGGATACGGTTCATTTTAGAAAGAACTTATCGACTTTCTATCACAACGATAGGAATTTTACAGATGATGATAGTACATTCTATAAAGCGGGTACAACTGCATTAGGACATAATTTCCAGTGGAATGATCCATTGACAAAGAAATTGCCTAAGCAAATTTGGCAAAAGCCATTGCGTGATGCTATGAATACGCATGGAATTAAATCCAAATACCAAGGCACTGAAGCTCCAGGTGGAACATTCGACGCATTAAAGCGTGAAAGAGTTTGTGCAACTAGACTGTGGGATTTCGGAGATAATTATGCTCCAAAATGTACTACAGATACCAAAGCGCGCAAAAACATCAATGTAAACTGTGCATTCTCAAGAGATTCTGTTCCGAATCATTATTACAGATCTTGGGATTTAATTATGTTGTCGGATTTCAAAAATGCTCCTATGGAAGATGCAATCTTCATTGATAGCAATGGATTGTGTAAGAGAACCAACGTTTATCCAGATAGTATTTTCTATATCATTCAAGATTCTTTGATTACTGTTCCTAATTCAATGGGTGACATAATTACCCAACAATTGTCTCAATATGTTGGAAATAAAACTACAATTTCTTTGAGGGATAAAGGTTTGAGAGGAATCAGTGAAAGATATATTGAAGACTACGTTGACATGAAATTAAACGCTGGTGATTCAGTATATGTTGGTGGTGTGTTGAAAGTAGGTCCTCAAACAATTTCTTTGAAACCTAAGAATATCATTAAAATTAAAAGCAAATCTGACAGTGTTACTTTCCAGTTCACTGTTTATTTGAAGAAAGATACATTGCCGATGAATTTGTTGAAAATTCGTTTGGCAAAAGGTGAAAGACCAAAAATTCTCGACTCATTCAAAAGAAAGCCGTTGGCACCTTTGAAAATGGGATTCGATTATTTCATTAACTACAAACGTTTCCGTGAGTTGTATTATGCTAAAATTCCAGCATGTAACAATGTAAAATTGACGCATAAAGATACTTGTCACCCAATGAAGTGTGAAAGTGAAGCAATTAAACAATTGTCAATGCTTCATGCAAATGCTGGTGGTGTAGGAAGTGGTATGTTGAAAGATGCGATTGAATGTTTAGGTTCTGATAACCCTTCTTATGGTGTGACCTTTATTTTGAGTGATCTTAAGCCTGGTTGTACTTTTACAGAGGTAAAGATTAACTTCGATACTTTCTGTGGCAATGCACCTGGCAACTGGACAGCATTAAATGGATTAGCACCAGGTGGTAGACCTTTGAATCCACCATTACCTTTCTGGAATACAGGTTATCAATTAGCAGGAAATCCTCCAAATAGATTTTCACAAACGTACAATGCAACAGATGTTTGTAACGATTCAACCTCTTGTATTACGGTTGGTATCATAGTTGGTAATGGTGTTGCCCCTCCAGGTGGTAACAGTGCCAAACGTCCTTTGTGCGCAGATACTCAGTACTATAACAATTTTGCTTGTTTCCCAATGATTGACCCGAGTTTTGAAATGTTGACACCAACAAAGAACAAATTGGGTGATTATAAAATCTGTAAATACAATGATGTTGTTGTTCGTCCTATACCAACGAACAAAACAAGAATTAAAGATCTAAAGTCAATTCGTTGGCAGTTATTTACCGGTAATGCTTCACCTTATTTTTCATTAGGATGGAGACAATACATTCAAGAAGATTATTTCTTAGCTCAAAAGAAAGTACCAGGTAAAAATCCGAAATATTTGTATAACTATATGGTTCAAACAAGGGGCGTTGAAAATCCTCGTCAAGTACCTTGTAGCAACGAATGGACTGATGGTGTTGCTAAAACAACAAAAGGTCCTGATACTATTTTCACAGCTGAAATTCGTAAATACACCGTAGGTGCTGACGTTTCTGCTGTTTGGGAAAATATTAAAACAAAATTAGAAGCGCGTGGATTTGATCCATTTGCATTGGCCGATACTCAAATTGCAAAAATGATTTGGAATAACAAAGGTGTGATTGGCAACCCTGGTTCAGGGGCTTATGGTTGTATCGATACCACTGGTTTTGGTAAATTTATTAGATTTTATAATATTCCAGATCCAAATAATACAACTATCTTACATTATAGAGATACTACAATACAGCCTTTAGATTCAGTTTCTTATTGGGACAAAGCTGCTAAGAAATCGAAAAAGATTAAAGGTTATAAATTCAATCCAAGATGGTCGGGTTATCATTTCATCAGTGTGGACATGACATCGTCTAATGGTAAATGTAATAACTTTTTGGCAATGCCAATTGTTGTTGGATTTGCAATGGATTTGAGAATAAGTGATACCCTCGTTTGTCAAGATGCAGGTAACTCGCTTGTGGCTTCACCTGATTTCCGTTATTTCTCAACTGATCCGCAGAATATAGGAACTTACGATCCTAAATTCCAATGGAATCCAGATAAAACTGGTGGACCAAGTGGAAATCCAGCAGGCTATGATTATTGGAGAGACCCTAATCGCCAAACACGTTTAGCTGCAGGTGATACGAACGTAGAACGTTTTACACGTTGGGATTGGAATAAAAAAGATGATGGTTCATCTACTCCTTTTGGAGGTGCTCCTTATGGTGCCGTAGGTGCTGGTACATATTTAAACCCTTGGAAACAATTGGGTGGTGGTGGAATCTACTATCAAAACGACTCAGGGGTTTTCACTTTCCGTTTGGTAGCGGGTGACTCTACTGGTTGTATGGATACAATTGCAAAACGTGTATTTATTTCTCGTTTGGATGTTGAGTTTAGTTTGAAAGATTCAACTCCAGCTTGTAATACAATCATTGAATTCTTCGATAAGTCTAAATTGTTTGATCCTTGTAATTGGGCCATTAAAAATTGTAATGGACCACAACCTATTTCTTGTGACTTCGTAAAACAGTGGACAATCGATTGGGGAGATGGTGTTATCAACCAATTCAAACGTAAGGTTCAATCAGAACCAGGTTTGCCAAACCGTATTGCGCATAAATATACCCGTAATGGTTGGTTCCAAATTAAATATGAATTGTTTACACAACGCGGATGTTCTGATACATTTAGCCGTTGGGTGAAAATTCCTGGACCTCGTCCAAGATTTGAATACACTACTAAAGCCGGACGTAATGTAACAATTTGTGAAGGTGATTCAATTCAATTTACAAATATGTCTGACTCTGCTTCAAGAGAATCGGTATGGACATGGTTCTTTGGTGATAATGAATTGTACAGTGGTCCAGATTCAACTTGGTACTATAAAGCACCAAATGGTAAGCCTTGGGCCTCAGATTACTTTGTTGATTCAGTTTGGCATACATACAAAAAGCCTGGTGTTTACCACGTGAGACTAGAGCAATACGATAAATTGATCATTCCTCCAAACATCAACCGTTATTGCCCAGCTGTGTATCCTGATACTCCATCGCAACAAGCCTATATTATAACTGTATTGCCTCGCGACTCTGTTAGAGGTAAAGTGTTAAAGCCTAGTATTTGTCCTGGTGATAGCAATACATTTGTTGATAATTCAGATACAACGTTTGCAACCTATAAATGGAGATTCGTTCACTATAGCCGTAAACTAGGTAAAGTTGTAGTCGATACTTTAACCACCGGTAATAAAACTATCTCTAAAATCTTCACAGATCCAGGTGTTTACCGTGTAACACATTTGGTTGAATATAAATCTTCTCGTCCACGTCCTTACTGTCCTACAGTTATGGCTGATATGTTCTTTACCGTTGATTCTGTGATTGCAGACTTCGATATTGACTCTTCAGGCAAGCCAGATTTCGTATTTACTCGTAAAGATGTGAATGGTGTAGAATGGAGATGGGGCTTTGGTCACCAAAATGACATCGTAAATTCATTGCCTAATCTATTCATTGAAAACATAAAATCGAACGACAAGAATGTAAAATGGTCTTATGATAGTTCAGGTAGGTATTGGGCTTGCTTAATTGTTAAGAATTCAACAGGTTGTGAAGACACCATCTGTAAAGAGGTTGTTGTTGACTTGTTTGTTTACTTAGCGAACGTATTCACACCGAATACTACTGGTAGTGGAGATGGTAAAAATGATAGATTTAGAGTTCCAATTCAAGGACAAGATCTATTCGAAATCCGTATCTTTAACCGTTGGGGTGAAAGAGTGTTCTTCTCTGAAGATTCAAAAGTCCACTGGAATGGTAAAGTCAACAACGATGGCGCCGATTGCCCTTCAGGAACTTATTTCTATCAATTAGAATATAGATTCAAAGGAAAAGATAAAATCAACCATGTGAATGGTTCTGTTAACTTGATAAGAGAAAACTAAATAAAAAAGTCCCGGAGAAATCCGGGACTTTTTTATGATTAGAATGATTAGATGGATTAGAATGATTAGTGGAAGAAACCAAGATCCCTAAACATTAAACATTAAATAAAAAAGTCCCAGAGAAATCCGGAACTTTTTTATGATTAGAATGATTAGATGGATTAGAATGATTAGTGGAAGAATCCAAGATCCCTAAACATTAAACTTTAAACATTAAATTATCTTTGGTTTATGCTTAATTTTGCCACATGCATTCTTTCGATACCATTGTTGCTCGTGCCACCCCAGCAGGCAAAGGTGCCATTGCGGTGGTTCGTGTTTCTGGTCCTGCCGCATTGACAATGGTAGACGGGTTATTGAAGAATAAAATATCCCTCAAGAATTCGCATACTGCGTATCTCCGACAATTTTTTGATGCAGAGGGTATGATCGATGAGGCTTTAGTGCTCCTTTTTAAAGGCACCAAAAGTTATACAGGCGAAGATACAGTGGAGATTTCTGTGCACGGTTCCGATTACATTGTGAATCGTTTAATTACGGCTTTGCTTTTGCAAGGTTGCCGTGTTGCAGAGCCCGGTGAATTTACCCAACGTGCATTTTTAAATGGTAAACTTGATTTGGCGCAAGCCGAAGCCGTTGCCGATATCATTGCGGCCGAACATCGCTTTGCTCACGATCAGGCTTTAAAACAGCTTAGGGGTGGGTTTCCGATGATATTTTATCGCTTCGCGATAGATTACTTCATTTTACGTCGTTGAGTGAACTAGAGCTTGATTGGGGCGAAGAAGACGTGGAATTTGCTTCTCGTGATG
>CAMBFD010000043.1 GCA_945865625.1 Chitinophaga pinensis | reverse complement strand
CGGTGCACCTGTTTGCAATGGCTGCTTTAAACGGATATTTGATGGCACAATTTTGTCGATTAACTCGTCTAAACTGTTAACGCCAATGACCGACAACATAGCGGCTAAATCTTCTTTTCTAGTGCCAATATGCCTTTCTGCAAAAGGCATACTGTAGCGTGCATCAAACTGACTCATATCTTGGATGCGAATTTACAATATTAAACTTTATATTTTGTGAAAGAAGTGAACCTAAAATGCACATTTTTTTCTTCACAAATATCCCTCATCCGCAAAACTCAAATACAACTGATTAGCAATGATCAAGTGATCCATCAACAAAATATCAAAAATCTTACATGCCTCCTTCACTTTTTTAGTAATATCGCGGTCTTGCTCGCTTGGGTTTAAATTTCCTGAGGGATGATTGTGCGCCAAAATTATGGCACTTGATTTTAACAATATGGCACGATTCATTATCATTCTAACGTCTACAACAGTGCCCGACAATCCTCCCACACTTAACAATTCACATCGCATCACAAAATTCGCACGATTCAGAAATGCCACGTAAAAATGTTCGTGGTCTAAATCCTCAAACTGAGAAAAAAACAATTCAAATGCATCTTTCGATTGTTTAATTTTATACTTTCGAATGGAAATATTGTTCTTCCGATTGGCAAGTTCAAATACCGCTGATAAACTCATTGCCTGAGAAACTGAAATTCCATCGATCATTGAAAGTTCTTCAATTGACAACCTTGCAAGTTCCTGTAAATTATTTTCGCAATAATTCAGAATTTTGGTTGCTGTTTCCAAAGATAATTTGCATTTTGCACTACTATTTAAGATCAATGCTATCAATTCAATCTCCGAAAGTGCCCGTCTTCCCTGCAAAAGTAGCTTCTCTTGTACCTTTGATGTGCCCACCATATTCATCAGTGGCTTTTCTTGTGTTGATAAATTTTTTAACATAACTTTGGTAAATATATTTTCAAAATCGTATTTTTGAAAACTTTCTAGTATTATTAATCGTTTAATATTTTTAAAAATTACAAGTATGAGTGAACAAAAAGAAAAACTAAAAGCCCTTCAGCAAACTATAGAAAGGCTTGAAAAATCTTACGGTAAAGGTATCGTAATGAAAATGGACGACAATAAATCAGTGGCAGTAGATGTAATTTCTACTGGTTCATTTGGTTTAGATATCGCTTTAGGTGTTGGAGGCTTCCCGCGCGGAAGAATTATTGAAATTTATGGCCCCGAAAGTTCTGGTAAAACAACCATTGCACTTCACACAATTGCGGAGGCACAAAAAAAAGGAGGTATCTGTGCATTTATAGATGCTGAACATGCTTTTGATAAATTTTATGCCGAAAAATTAGGTATTGATACTGGTAGCCTTTTAATTTCTCAACCCGACGACGGAGAGCAAGCGCTTGAAATTGCAGATAACCTAATTCGCTCTGGCGCAATTGATGTATTGGTGATTGACTCAGTTGCTGCACTTGTGCCTCGAGCTGAAATTGAAGGCGAAATGGGAGATAGTAAAATGGGCTTACATGCCCGTTTAATGAGTCAAGCATTGAGAAAATTAACAGGTACAATTAATAAAACAGGTTGTGTGGCAATTTTCATTAACCAATTGCGTGAAAAAATTGGTGTAATGTTTGGAAACCCAGAAACAACGACGGGTGGAAATGCACTTAAATTCTATGCATCTATTCGTTTAGATATCCGTAGAAATGCCCAAATTAAAGATGGCGATCAAATTATTGGTAACCGTACCAAAGTAAAGGTGGCAAAAAACAAAGTTGCACCTCCATTTAGAGTTGTTGAATTTGATATCATGTATGGCAAAGGAATTAGCCGCGTTGGTGAAGTTCTTGACATTGCCGTTGATGCCGCTATCGTGCAAAAAAGTGGTAGCTGGTTTAGCTTCGACGGAACGAAACTTGGACAAGGTAGAGATACAGTTAAAGATCTATTGGAAGACAATCCAGAATTACTTGCCGAAATTGAAGCAAAAGTTATTGCTAAAAACAATGCCGGTGAATCTGTTGTCGACATTCAACCAGAAGAAGCAGCTGCAGAATAATTGCATCAGCCCTCTAATTGATAACATAAAAAAAGCCTCTGTTTAGAGGCTTTTTTTATGTTATCAATTCTTTTTATTATTTTACCTCTTCAATTTCTTCATCATTCTCGACCTCTTCTTCCAAATTATTCTCGTCGCGCTTGGTTCCATAAAATAGATCATGATACATTAATGGATAAACAATATATAACATTAACAAGCGACTATGCCTGAAAAGCAAAGGCAATAAGAAAATGATAAATAAGGGAATTGCATACACCGCATAATCGAACAATCCCAATAAGCTCATTGTAATACTCCCAATAATGATACTTCCCACAATAAGAGCATAACTCCAATACATTGCACCAAAGAAAAATCCTGTTTCAGGTTCATAACTCAATTTACAGTTAGGACATTCATCCAAAGTATTGGCAAATGTTCGCAGATTAAACATAGAACCAGAAAATACTTTTCCTTTTCCACAACGAGGGCAACGAGAATTTAGAAAAGACCAAACCCCCTCCCTTTTTTTATTTGCCATTCACCATTCGCCTCTTCTTTTGAGTTTTGTAATAAACAAAACCAGCAGTACCTAACAATATATAAGGCGCAGATAATAAAAATAAAATTCCTTTGTTAATGCCATCACCAAATGATTTGTCATTTTTGTGTTTATGATCACGATTACTCGTGAGTGCAGCCTTACACATTGGGCATTGAGCAACCATTGGCAAAGCGCTGAACAATATAAAGGCAATAACAGCTAATTTCTTAATAAACCTAGACATGGAGCTAACATTAAATAAACAACAACACCAGTTACCGATACATACAACCACAATGGATATGTCCATCGGGCCAATTTCTTATGCTTCTCGAATTTTCCTGAAGTACTATAATAAATTGTATACAATACCATCGGTAAAATGACTGCAGCCAAAACAATATGTGTTACCAGAAGTAAGAAGTATATATACTTTAAAATTCCATCATTGCAATATTTCACAGGGGGCAGTGTTAAATGATAAGTTACATAACTTATTAAAAACATAGCCGACAATAAAAACGCCGAAAACATCAATTTCTGGTGCAACGCTTTATTCTTTTGATAACGAATTGCTCGGTATCCCAAAAACAAACAAACACTCACCAATGAATTGATGATTGCATTTAATTTAGGTAAATGTCTTGCAAATGCGGCCGATGGACGCAATTCAGCTGGAATTACCTGTAGCAAAACAACAACTGCAGGAATGACCAAAGAAACCCCTAAGACAAGCCAAAAGAAGGCTTTATCACTTATCCAATTCTTTTTGTCTGTATTCATATTTTAAATTTTCAATATCGTCTTTAATGCGTTGAATCATTCTAAATTTCTCTGTGTTCGTTTTGCCAACTGTAGGCAAAATTCCACGTATATGATGCTGTTTATCAATAATCACCACTTTGTCATCGTGAATAAAATCTGATCCACGTTGTTCAGTTGCAAGTAACAAATCATTCAAAACCCAATCATATATTTCTTTTTTACTACCGGTAGCAAATGTTCTTTTATAGATATCGGCCTGATAGGATTTTGCGTATTCTGAAATAACAGGAATTGAATCAGACTCTGGATCTATAGAAACAGTTAGAAACTGAATTTTGTTTTCGCGTTGATATCCCTCAGCAACAGATTGAATCTGTTTATTCATTGTAGGACAAATCTGCGGGCAATTGGCGAAAAATATATTGACAATTAAAATACTTGAATCAAAATCTGATAAACTTATCTTTTTTCCATGCTGGTTATACAAAACAACATTGCCAACCTCATGATATTCTTTGGTGCCATTGGCATTCAAAACAGTATGGCCTAAATAGGGCAATTCTTTGTGTACCCACTTGGCCTTACTCCAAAACCAAACCGCAAAGATTGGTAAAACAACAATGGCCGCAACAGCGGCCACTTTAAACTTGCGATTATTTGAAAGGCTCATAATTATTTATGAACTTCTGTTTGAACTTTATTCACATCATGCGTATGTAAGTCGGTAATAGCACCACCTTCATACAACATCACCCAAATTAAACCAAAAATAAATACTGTAGGTACGATAATAATCATTGCAAGATTGACTTTTTCGTTCTTCATGTGCATAAATGCACCCACGATATAATATGCTTTTACCAATCCAAAGAGAATGAAAATAACATTTCTTATTCCTGATTGACCCATCACGAAATAGATTACGAAATCTAAAATTGTGATGCCCAACAATAACCAAAATGTTTTCCATAGTTCTTTAGTTCCATGACTTTCTGTATGGGGAACATAATTGATTGCATCATATTCTCCTGGGGTTGAATGAAATTCCATATGTATATTTTTTACAAGATTAGATTAGATAAAAGAAAGTAAATACAAAAACCCAAACCAAATCAACAAAATGCCAATATAGTCCAGCTTTTTCAATCATTTCATAATGACCACGACGTTCAAATACGCCTCTTGCAGTCATGATATAAATAATCACGTTAATCACAACTCCACTAAATACGTGGAAACCATGAAAACCTGTTACAATAAAGAATAAAGCTGCAAAGGGAACTGGGCCGTTGGTTCTGTCGACCGCTTTATCCCATTCGAAATGACTTCCAAAACTTACACTGTGCAAGTGATCGTAACCTTCCTTGGTGATACCAAATGTATTTCCATCCAAGCGAGCTCCCTCATGAATGAAAGTAACCCACTCCCAAGCCTGACAGCTTAAGAACGCCACACCACCAATGATGGTATAGAACATGTATCGCTGAACTTCTTTTTTGCTGTTTCTGTGCCCTGCTTCTACAGCCAAAACCATAGTCACTGAACTCAAAATCAAAATGAATGTCATCACACTCACAAACAACAACGGTAAATGAAAACCGTGCATTAAAGGGAAGTGATTAAAAATTGATGCCGGGTCGGGCCATTTAGTTGTTACAGCGGTTTGAACGTTAGAAAAACGTTGTGCACCGTATTGTACAAGTAAACTAGAAAATGTGAATGCATCCGATAAAAGGAATATCCACATCATTAATTTTCCATAACTAATGTTAAAAGGCGATCTGCCTCCCGCCCACATGGGTTGCTTCTCGAAAGCTGCTTCTGAATGATTTGACATTGGGTAAATTTACTTTGCGAAATAAAGGAATAAATATAACAAAATCCACAATAATCCTACAAAATGCCAATAAGTATTGGTAATTGACATTAGAGTGAGACTCTTTTTGTGAACATTAAATTTCATAGCTTGCACCCAACTAATTGATAATAATACAATTCCACCTAAAACGTGTACCACGTGGAGGGCTGTAATTACATAAACGTAAGATGCAGAAATATCTTCAGGTCTAGAATTAACAAACGTTAAATCTAATGAAACCAACTGTCTCCAACCTAAAAATTGTGATAAACAAAATAAAATACCTAAAATCCATGTGGTTCCTATGAGCCAACGGTTTGAAGATAATTCATCTTTTTTTGCCATATTGTAGGCATATTGTATGGTTAATGAGCTCAGAATGACTATGATTAAAGAATAAAAAAAGTAAACTGGTAAATCAAAGACTGTCCAAGCCGATTTCTGCTCTGCATCTGGTCTATGCACAATAAATGCACTGATAACAGCAGCAAATAACATAGAGCTAGCCAACATGAACAACCACAAATTTAACTTTGAAGGCGCAATCGCTGGTGCTTGATCTTTAGGAAATTGATTCTTCATTAAAACAAAATGTACGACAAAAATACAACAGGAGTGTATAAAAACGATGCATAAAGTAATTTTCTTGCATCATTTATTTCTAAACTCTTAAATAATCGATATGCTTTATATAAAAAATACAGTCCCATAGGTAAAACTACGACCAAAACCTTTATTGATGCTAACGCATAAATCATTGGCATCATACTCACCATAATGAGTATAACTGTATATATCATAATCTGATAAGCGCTTTTTTTATCTCTTCCTCCCAACGACGGTAACAACCAATAACCAGCTTTTTGATAATCGTCGTGAAGCAACCAAGCAATTGCCCAAAAATGAGGGAATTGCCAAAAAAATTGAATTAAAAATAAAATAATACCCAATTCTTCAAGTCTTGGTATCACTGCTGAATACCCAATCAATGGTGGCAATGCACCTGGAATAGCGCCAACCATCACCGACAAAGAACTCACCTGTTTCATTGGTGTGTATATAAAAACATAAATCACTAAGCTCATTGCGCCTAATAAAACAGCAAGAAAACTAGCCTTACATGCTATTAAAATAAACAAACCCAAAAAACCTGTGACCCAACAAAATACTCGACCATCCCGAACCGAAATTCTCTCTTCTACAATTGGACGATTGGCAGTGCGATCCATTTTTGCATCATTGTCTTTTTCAATAATTTGATTCAATCCATTAGAAGCAAAAACAATCAGCATCCCTCCAAATAACACCCCCAAAAAGAGTGTCCAATTAAAATTGTCTGTCCATAACTCACCATACGTATATTTCAACGCCAAAATATATCCAAATGCAGAAGTTGCTACAACCGTGCTCGACAGTCGGAACTTAACTAAATCCGCATAATTCTTAATCACCGATTTCATATTATTTCTTTTTTGTAGGATATTGTAACGAGAAAACTATAAGTAAGGAGTGCACTACCTATGACCACATGTCCTATCTGTGTCCAAGCAGGAACAACATAAACAATATGAATTACACCCAAAGAAATTTGCATCAATGAAAGCACTGCAACAAAACCCCAATGGAATGATTTCAATTTATAATATTGGTAAACTGCCCAAATTAAAATAAGTATAGGAACGTATCTATGAATTACAAAGGCAATTCCCATTTTAGGGAAATTTAACATTCCCAATGCATTTCCATCTAAAAATAAAATATTTGTATTCTTTAAAATATCGACTTGTTCCCTAGACCAAGTGCCCAATAAAACCACCACAAAAATAAGTGAAAACAAAAGTCTCCAATTAAAATGAGAGTCTTGATTGTGCAAGTACAAAATAGGAGCTACTTTTTGTATAGATAAAATGAATGCAAACAAACACAGAAACGCCAGTAAAAAATGCAAAGAAACAATACCCGGCAATAAATTAGTGGTGACCACAATACTCCCTAGCCAAGCATTCAAAATCAACATTACAAATCCCAAAACAGCCCATAATCTCGTTGGCTTTAATGACTTATAAAGAAAAGAACATCCCAATATTAACACAGCCAACAATCCAGATAAAACGCCAAACAAGCGATTGATATATTCAATCCAGGCTTTTAATGGATCAAATTTATGCTGAAGATACAAATTTTTATCGGTCGCTATTAGATCCGCCTTTTCATTCAATCCAAAAGCACGGAGTGTTTTTAGAAATTTGGCAACTTTTTTCTCTCGCTTCGCTTTAAATATTTCCTGATAATTGTGAGGCAATTCACATTCGCAAGTTGGAGGCGCTAACAAACCAAAACATTTTGGCCAATCGGGACAACCCATTCCACTGCCGGTGGCCCTCACTAACCCCCCAAGTAGAAACAATAAAAAAACAGACGAACAGGTAATTAAACCTATTCGTCTGTATATATTCATGATTCGAAGAGAATCTATTTCACTCATTATTAACTCAATCCTAACGCACGTTTGATTGCTGCGAAGAATACACTGCTTTCAACTTCTTCAGTTTTGGTTTCAACTGGTTCTATAACACCTTCTTGTGCGGCTGTTTCTGGGGCTTTCTCATCAGGGATATATTGAGGGAAGAAATCTTCTTCTCTATCTGGACGAGAATATTCATAAGGTCCGCGGTATACAGCTGGTATTTCACCAGGCCAGTTACCATGCAAATGTTCTACAGGAGTACTCCACTCTAAAGTGTTAGACTGCCAAGGATTTTGCTCTGCTCTTTTACCCTTAAAAATACTGTAGAAGAAATTGAAAAGAAAGAACAATTGAGCAATACCACCTAACATTGCTGCAATGGTAATCATTACATTCACATCTGCCCATACTTCAAATTCTTTTAATAAAGTAAATTGGTAGTAACGGCGTGGAACACCTGCCAATCCCATGAAGTGCATTGGGAAAAATACCAAATACGCAGAGATAAATGTGAACCAAAAGTGGAAATACCCTAATGTATTGTTCATCATTCTTCCAAACATTTTAGGGAACCAATGGTAAATACCCGCGAACATTCCAAAAATTGCTGCCGAACCCATTACCAAATGGAAATGCGCCACAACAAAATAACTATCGTGCAGTTGGATATCCATAGCCGCATTGCCTAAATAAATACCCGTTAATCCTCCTGAAATAAAGAAAGATACCAATCCTATTGAAAACAACATTGCCGGTGTGAAACGTAAGTTTCCTTTCCACAAGGTTGTTAAGTAGTTGAATGCTTTTACCGCTGATGGTACAGCAATAATTAGGGTTAAAATCATAAATACAGATCCAATAAATGGATTCATACCAGTGATAAACATATGGTGACCCCAAACGATGAACGACAATACAGAGATACCCATCAATGAAATGACCATGGCGGTGTAACCAAAGATTGGTTTACGAGCGTTTGTTGAAATTACTTCAGACGTAATACCTAAAGCAGGCATCAAAATGATATAAACCTCAGGGTGACCTAAGAACCAGAATAAATGCTGATACAAAACTGGGCTACCACCAATGTTTTCTAATGCGCCAACTCCCTCTAAATAAATATCGCTCAAATAGAAACTTGTACCAAAACTTCTGTCGAAAATTAAAAACAATGCTGCTCCTAACAATACTGGGAACGATAATACACCTAAAATTGCAGTGAAGAAGAACGCCCAAATGGTTAAAGGCATACGGTTCATGCTCATTCCTTTTGTTCTCATATTCAACACTGTTGAAATGTAGTTAATACCACCCAACAATGATGAAACAATGAACAAAGCAATTGCAACCAACCACAATGTCATACCCAAACCTGAACCAGGCATAGCCTTATCTAAGGCAGACAATGGAGGATAAACTGTCCATCCAGCAGATGCTGGACCTGTTTCAATAAACACTGACGTCATTAACACCACAGAAGACATAAAGAAGAACCAATAGCTCAACATATTCATGAATGGCGATGCCATGTCTCTTGCTCCCAACTGCAATGGAATTAATAAGTTACTAAAAGTACCACTTAATCCTGCTGTTAATACATAGAATACCATGATTGTACCGTGAATGGTCACCAATCCCATATAGAAGTTAGGATCTAGCTTACCATCTTTACCCCATTTTCCCAATAAGGTTTCTAAAATTCCAAATTGCTCATCTGGCCAAGCCAATTGCAAGCGGAATAATAACGACATCCCCATGCCAATGATACCCATGATAATCCCTGTAATCAAGAATTGTCTTGAAATCATTTTGTGGTCCATAGAGAAGACATACTTACTAATGAAGCTCTCCTTATGGTGGCCATGTGCATCGTGCTCTGTGTGTAAAGCTGCTGTGCTCATATTCTTTCTAAATAGATTTTTTTAATTTTTTACGACTGTTCCGGTTTTAACAGCTGTCATAGAATCACCCTTTGGTGCTTCTACTGGCTCAGCTGCTGCTGGAGGCGCTACAAACGGTGTTTGTGTTGCCAACCATGTTTTGTACTCATCTTCATTTGAAACTACAGTCACTTTAATTTTCATGTTATAATGTGCTGCCCCACAAATTTTATTACAAAATAAATAGTAATCAAACTCAGGATTGTTTTTCAATATTCTCGCTTCAGCCGTTGTTTTAATTGGCGTAAAGGCAAAACTTGTTGGCATACCTGGCACACAGTTCATTTGAACTCTGAAATCAGGCATGTAAGCTGAATGAATCACATCTCTTGCTCTAAATTTAAAAATGTAAGGCTTGTTTTTAATGATCACAATTTCTGTAGTTACCTTATCGTCTTTTGCTGAACCATTAAAAGTTTCTTTGTCTTTTTTGTAAGATGCAATTCTCTTGATCGCAGTGTTCTTACGTTTAATGTCTTTTTCTAACTGACGCTCATACGAACCACTTAACAAATCATTATATTTCGTTTTTAAAATTTTGAACTCATCTGGATATGTTCTGTCTGTTCCAGTACTTACAAAACGATCATATTGCATTTTCCAAATTTTAGAAGAATCTTCAATTGCAGCTTTTTGAACTTCCAATTTGCCAATTTCTACTTTCAACTCATCTACCAAAATATTGACAGCATTCTCTTCCGCAATTCCTAATGGATTAGAACCAGAAATAAAGTTGAAGTTTGAAGCGCCTAATTGTTTGTCGTCGCCAGAATATCTCGCTTTCCAACCAAACTGATAAGCAAAAACCTCAATTTCTTCGCTGTTCTTATCAATATTTGTTGTAATTTTTGTCCATGTTCCAAAACCTCTTAACACTAAAAATGTTAAAACTATCGCAGGAACAATTGTCCAAATAATTTCTAATTTGTTGTTGTGAAAATAGTATAATGCCTTACGGTTCTTATCATATTTGTATTTAAACATGAAATAAAACAATAAAATCTCTGTAACAATAAAAACGAAAAATGTAAATCCAAATGTCCAATAGAACATTGAATCTAATGTTATGCCGTGTTCTGATGCAGAATCGCCTAACAAAAGATATTTTCCATGGTACTTCATTTCATACCAAACTCCTATCAATCCCAAAATTAAGAAGATCATAGCAGCCCAAGCATTCACATTGTTCCAACTCACAATGGTCTTACCTGTTAATTTTTCTGTTAATGACCCAATGTCAAAAGCACGGGCAATTACCAAAACAATTAATACGGCCAAAACCAATGTCAAAATGCTTGACCAGTCCCATGCCATAGGATTAAACTCTGTAGGAGGTGCAACAACACCTTCTGCTGCCATTAAAAACAATGGCGTTAACATCATAGAGAAAACAGATAACGTTTTCTTAAACAATGAGTTACTTTTAACTCCAAATAGATTAAGCTTCATTTTTCTAAACCGAATTAGGGTTTTTCGTCGCGCAAATTTACTGATAACTGCCATTACTTTCAGGAATTTTTATATGTTTTTTTAAAAATTACTTATAAATTACCACAAAATCTGTTTAAGCAACGAACAAATAACAATAAATCAATGAGTTGAATTTTCAAAAAAAATTGCCAACTCCTTAAATTCTTCAACACTTAACTGCTCTGCCCTCATTCCTTGCCATTGTTTTGGAATCTCAAAATTAATGTTCGAACTGGTTAATGACTTTAATGCATTGTTCAACGTTTTTCTCCGTTGAGAAAATGCATGCTTCACAATCATTTTTAAATTCTTGTAACTACATTCCGGTAAATCATCCCTCAAAATACAATTCATGACCCCGCTTTTCACCTTTGGGGGTGGATTAAATGATCCCTCATTGACCGTGAATTCATATTTACAATTGTAATAGGCCTGAAGTAAAACACTGGTGATGCCATATTCCTTGTTGCCATGTTCAGCACAATATCGCCTTGCAACTTCCTTTTGAAACATCCCAGCAAATTGATAAATCTTCTGATCGCCCTCCAACATTCTAAATACAATCTGCGTAGAAATGTTGTAAGGATAATTTCCTACAATGCCAATTTTATTCCCGGTTGGCCATTCACTATATGGAATCGCTAAAAAATCTCCCTCTAAAATATTTAAATCCAAAGCCCATTCCTGCCTGCCCAAATATTCTACTGATTCTTTGTCAATTTCTACTACCGTTAATTTCGACGCCCATTTCGCATATAAACTCTGCGTCATCACACCCATTCCAGGGCCAATTTCCATCACCCCTTCTAAATCATCAACCATCAACTCACCAATGCGTTGAGCAATGCCCTTGTCTGTTAAAAAATGTTGACCAAGCTGTTTTTTAGCCGTAACCTTATCGGTTTGAGTATTCGGTTTTCTAAACATTACTTTTCCCAATAAATCATGAAATACTTTGTTACCGTTTCTTTCAATGCCGCCAAATTATAATTGTCTGACGCCTCTGCAACATCTTGTATTCTTCCGTCTTTTCTCAAAATTCTAATTCCTCCGCCCTCAGTTTTGTAAGCGTGATTTTCCAATATTCCACGCTTGATGAAAAATTCTTCAGCCGATTCTTCTGAAATGTCAAACATGCTTGCCGCCTGCTGTCTTACCAAATTCAACATGTCTGTACCAATTGGCTCCAAACCAATTTTTATCTTAGGCAACTGCCTCTTTAACAAACGATTACACAATATACTCAAAATTTTATCTTCGTGAAACTGCCATTGTTTCACGCTCGACAAAATATCAATATCGTCCAATGCTAAAAATAAATCCAATGCCTCATCGTCAAAATTAGAAGCATGAATGTCTTTAAACAAAAAATGCATCAACGGATGATATGTCCCCAAAGTTGATCCCTGCTTGGCCAATTGCCTTGCGCGTTGCAAGATAGAAACCAACATGGCATCGGCAGCAATCACCGTTTTATGAAGGTAAACCTGCCAGTACATCAACCTGCGGGCAACCAAAAATTTCTCTACACTGTAAATCCCTTTTTCCTCAACCACCAAATTGCCATCCTTCACATTCAGCATGTGAATAATCCTGTCGGCACCCACAATGCCTTCGCTTACACCAGTATAAAAACTGTCCCTCAAAAGATAATCAAGTCTATCCATATCCAATTGTCCTGATATGAGTTGACCCAAAAATGGTTTTTTGGTATACGTTCCTTTAAAAATTTCAATTGCAACCGTTAGTTTACCATTGAATTCAAGGTTCATTCGCTCCATGATTTGGAGGGATATTGCCTCGTGGTGAACCTCTTGGATGAGCGTATGTTCCAACGTGTGGCTATAAGGTCCGTGTCCGATGTCGTGCAATAAAATTGCCAACGAAACACCTTCCTTCTCTTCATCTGTAATATGAACCCCTTTTCTTTGAAGGGTTTCAACCGCCTGAATGGTCAAATTCAAAGCACCCAAAGCATGGTGAAACCGCGTGTGCGTTGCACCAGGGTACACCCATTCACTCATTCCCAACTGCCTAATTCTTCGCAAACGTTGGAAATAAGGATGTTGAATTACATCGTATATAATTGCACTTGGTAAAGCCAAAAATCCATGTAACGGATCGTTGATGATTTTACTCTTATTGCCAGTCATCATTTCATTGCAAAGTTACTACTTCTCATCCCAAACCAATACTCCACCCATAGGATCTGGCCTTCTCAAACGCACTTGATCTACAAATTCCTGTAAATTAAAGGCAAATTGATCGGTGGGATTCATTCTCAAATAAACTTCATAGTCGTAAACCATTTCAACCCATTCAGCATCATTGATGCCTTTGCTGTGCATTTTTCTCCTAAAAATTGAACCCATTTTCAACCAAGCCTTCGGGTTTTCAGTTTCCACAGAATGACTATTTTGAATTCTTTCCTGTGCCTTGCGGATGTACTTTTTGTAAAGCATCAAAGCAACATCAGATTTCTCTTGCCTATCGGCACTGATTGCCAAAAACCAATAATTACCTTCCGCATTTGAGTCTAAAAGCACCAAACCCCTGAGCATGGTGTCGGCTTCGTAATATTGGTTTTGCATAATGAGGGCATTGCACAATTGTTGACGCACAGCAGGAACATCATTTCGGTTGAGCTCATCGCGGTAAATATTCTCTGCCGATTTATATTGACCTTGAACCATATATCTGTTGGCAAGTGCCATTGGCGGCAACTCTCCATCGCTTACCCCTACGTCCTTAAAACGATTAGAGTTCTCTTGGCCAAATGCCGCAACTGTCCAAAATCCTAAAATCAGCAATAACTTTTTCATGCGAATACAACAAAAGTAAAATTCTTTCATCAACTTTGCATCAACATGTTTCGGGCACTGTCCATAATATCGCTCTTTTGTTTTGCACTTTTCGCCGGGTGTTCAAACATCGATGATTTTTACAAAGAGGCGGGGTCCCCAAGAAAAATTGAACGCATTTTAGACCACTTTACACAAATTTCGGTGGGCGAAAAATTCTTGGTGCAATTGAAAAACGATACCAATTTGCCGGAAACCATAGACATTGACTATTTCGAAAACTTGAATGCCAAAATATCGACAAGCATCGAAAACGGTCTATTAACCATCAAAGATTTGAACGCGTATAACTGGACAAGGGACCTGAATGTTCGGCCTAAAATAACCATTAACGTACACAATTTAAATCACTTAGATGTTCAAGGTGCTTGCGAATTGAATTGTATCGATACCATTTTTACCAATCAGTTGACCATCAATATGCATTCGGTGAAACCTGCCAAAATAAAGGTCGACTGCGGAAATTTATACGGTGGAAGCAACAATTTGGCTCCTATTTTTTTTGAGGGACGTGGAACGATCTTCTCCTGGAGTTGCGAGCAAGGATCATGGATTGACGCTTCGAAACTCAAATGCGACGATGCCTACATCCGTCATTTCACCAAACAAGACATTTATATTTCGCCAGAAAAAGTACTTGAAGTTTTCATTTACAATTCTGGAAATGTTTATTACAAGCCATTTACATTCAACAAGTTCACTGTGAAAGAACTCGGCAGTGGCAAAGCCATTTTGTACTAAAACAATCCTCTAAAAATGAACCAAATACACATTGAATTCCCTGCCACTTACGGCATCATTGCATTGCTTATACTTGTGTTTTTTGGAAACATGGGGAATGAAAATCTCACCAATAAACTCATTTATAGCAGCGAAAGAATTCGCAAAAACCATGAATATTACCGGATTTTTTCTGTGGGATTGGTTCACGCGGGGTTCATTCATTTAGGCATGAATTTGTTGGGATTGTACTTTTTTGGTCCCATCATTGAAGACGTTTTAGGCCCCTGGCTCACGTTAATCATTTTTATCAGTTCGGTTGCTGGAGGTTCAATTTTATCGCTCTTACTC
>CAMBFD010000042.1 GCA_945865625.1 Chitinophaga pinensis | reverse complement strand
ATGCAAGTATCAATACCAATAGGGATACAGCCATACAAGTTTCTGAAGCAGCTGCTTATGTTGGAGCAATAAATATTTCAAATATTAGTATCAGCGATTTAACTGGCATTGGAGCGTTTACAGCACTTACTGCTTTGGATTGTTCTTGGAATTTTATTACAAGTTTAAATGTATCAGCTTGTACTTCACTTACTAGTTTTGATTGTTCATATAATCAATTAATAAGTTTAGATATATTGGGTTGTAATGCACTTACTTCTTTGAAATGTTTTAGTAATAAATTAACAAGTTTAAATACATCGGGTTGTACTGCACTCACCTCTTTGGATTTTGGCGGCAATCCATTAACAAGTTTAAATATATCGGGTACTGCACTCACCTCTTTGAATTGCTCGACTCAGTGGGGTTCATTAGCGAGTTTAAATGTATCTGGTTGTAAGGCACTTACTACTTTGGATTGTTCTAGTAATCAATTAACAAGTTTAAATGTATCGGCTTGCACAGCACTTACTACTTTGGATTGTTCTAGTAATCAATTAACAAGTTTAAATGTATCGGCTTGTTCTGCACTTACTACTTTGAAATGTTTTAGTAATCAATTAACAAGTTTAAATGTAAGGGCTAATACTGCCCTTACTACTTTGTATTGTTCTGGAAATTCATTTGCCTATTTGAATGTTTCGGGTTGTACTGCACTTACTTATTTGGATTGCTCTCAAAATTTTCAATTAGCAGGTTTGAAGGTATCGGGTTGTACTGCACTTACTACTTTGTATTGTTATGAAAATTCAATTACCAATTTGAATGTTTCGGGTTGTAATGCACTTACTTATTTGGATTGTAATTATAGTCTTTCATTAACAAGTCTAAATGCATCGGGTTGTTCTGCACTTACTACTTTGTATTGTTATGGAAATTCAATTACCAATTTAAATGTTTCGGATTGTACAGCACTTACTACTTTGAATTGTTCTAGTAATCAATTAACAAGTTTAAATGTATCGGCTTGTTCTGCACTTACTAGTTTGTCTTGTGGTTTTAATTCATTAACCAATTTAAATGTTAAAAATGGCAAGAACCGGCAAATGAGTTTCGAAGCTAGAAATAACCCAAACCTAAAATGCATAGAAGTAGATGATGCTTCATGGAGTAACGCTAATTGGGATAATAATGTAGATACTATAGCATCTTTTAGTGAAAGCTGCAGCGGAACAGTAATTAATACAATTGCTCAAAGTAAGTCACCTCAGGTTTTCCCTAACCCAACAACGGGTAACATATACTTATCTGAAAATACAAACATTGTATTAACTGACCTTTTAGGAAAATTGCTTTTAGAACAGAAAAACACAAATCAACTTGATATTTCAGCACTGCCAACAGGCATGTATTTTTTGCGTGTAGATAACAATAAAAAACAAACATTTAAAGTGATTAAAGAATAACCCAGCCTCTTTTTGTATATTTCAAATGACGTTTTACAATTACAATTGTAAATTGCTGCATGAAAAAACGAACTTACTCAAAATTGGTTTAACGACAGAGCCATCATGTGATCTCTTACTATGACCTCATTTGTTTTGGAGTCCTAAATATTGATTCCGATAAAATCGGTAGCCAAGATTCAACTTTAAGGAATTTTGATTAAACCAATCTACAAATTCTTCCCAACGAGACTTGTTTTGTTCTAACCACAATTCAAACTTTTCTTTGTTTGATTGTAAAATTATGAAGGTATTGTATTCATCCCAAAATCCTGCATCCATAACCTTTTTCTGAAAATTTAAAAGCACATTCGGGAATTTTTTATCGTAATTTTTCTTGAAATAATCTTTCGCAATTTTTGTTCGCATGCGCATGATTGATTTTTCATTAATCTTTGTTTCACCATGCGCAGCATTCATTGCAATCAATTGAAGAATCAACGGAAATGATAATCGCTGAATGGTAGAATCTGATGAATAATTCCGAATCATTTCGTCCAAGGCGCTGCTTTTATCAAATAAATTAACAGAAACCATAGAGTCATTCACTATTCGAACATGGTTTGCAAAAATCTGATTTATCATTTGACTCACTTCAACCGTTCTTGATGAACCCGGTTCTAAATTCATGAAAATTTCACCATAAATGAAAGCCCAACCTGGGTTTATAGAATTTGAAAAAATCTTGGTAGCCCAGTAATAATTTGAAGGATAAGAAGGATTTAACTCAATGCCCTTTTCAAAAGACTCTATTGATTTTCGCAATTCATTGGAACGCAAATACGAAATACCAATTTCAGTATACAATTTACCAGAATATGGAAATTTCATAAGTCCTTTAGCATAAACTTCTAAAGCCTTCTTTTGCTTTTTTAGATTGTCATAACTATTCCCCCACAACACAAAAACCTCATCCCCAATACCTTTATATGTGAATAATTTAGAAACTAATTTTATGACTTTTTTATAATCCTTCTGAAGGTAATAAACATAAGCTATTTCATAGGGAAACCGATAATTTTCAGGGTCTAAACTTTGGGCTTGTTCTAGCAGTTCAAGACTTTTAACAAAGTCTCCCTTGTCTGTTAATTCAACAGCCAATTTACCTTTCTCATAGGCCAACTCTTGCAAAGTTTGACAAGATAGAAAATTGCTTGAAAAAACCGAACATATCAAAAAGAATAAAATACAAAACGACCTCATAGAACAATATAGTTGATTCAAATATCATCGAAATAATTATCAAAGACAACTAAAAAAAAGCGTCATGAAATTTCATGACGCTTTTTAATTGATAGAACCATTTGGTTACATGTTTCTTCGATATTGACCGCCTACATTAAATAGCGATTCAGTAATTTGACCTAAAGAGCAAATTTTACAAATTTCCATTAATTCAGCAAACAAGTTATGATTTTCAACCGCAGATTTTTGCAATTGTGACAACATATCGGTTGAATTGCTTTCGTGAAGTTTATGCAATATTTCAATGGTTTGAATTTGGAATTGCTTCTCTTCTTCTGTGCTTCTAATCACTTCACCAGGAACCAACGTTGGAGAACCTTTACTATTCAAGAAAGTATTCACCCCAACAATTGGATATTCACCAGTATGCTTCAACGTTTCATAATACAAGCTTTCTTCTTGAATTTTGCCACGCTGATACATGGTTTCCATTGCACCTAAAACACCCCCACGCTCTGTAATTCTATCAAATTCAGTCAATACAGCCTCTTCAACCAAATCGGTTAATTCTTCAATGATAAATGCACCTTGGGTAGGATTTTCATTCTTCGCCAATCCAAGTTCTTTATTGATAATCAATTGAATTGCCATTGCTCTACGCACACTCTCTTCAGTTGGAGTGGTGATAGCTTCATCATAGGCATTCGTATGTAAAGAATTACAATTATCATGAATTGCATACAATGCCTGCAAAGTGGTACGAATATCATTAAAGTCAATTTCTTGAGCATGTAAGCTACGTCCACTTGTTTGAATGTGATATTTCAACATTTGAGAACGGGCATTTCCTCCGTATTTCAACTTCATTGCTTTTGACCATAATCGGCGAGCCACTCTACCAATGACCGCATATTCAGGATCAACCCCATTGCTGAAGAAGAAACTCAAGTTAGGCGCAAAATCGTCGATGTTCATTCCTCTGCTCAAATAGTATTCTACATAGGTAAAACCATTTGCCAAGGTAAATGCCAACTGGGTTATTGGGTTTGCACCCGCTTCAGCGATATGATAACCACTTATGCTTACAGAATAAAAATTTCTTATTTTGTTTAGAATAAAATACTCTTGTACATCACCCATCAATCGGAGTGCAAATTCTGTACTAAAAATACATGTATTTTGAGCTTGATCTTCCTTTAAAATATCGGCTTGAACAGTTCCACGAACCTGAGAGAGTGTCCAAATTTTGATTTCTTCATACGTTTCTTTAGACAAAACTTGATCACCAGTCACACCAAGAAGCATCAATCCTAAGCCATCATTTCCCTCTGGCAATTCACCCTGATATCTTGGTCTAGGTAATTTTTTAGCAGCAAAAATGGCATCAATTTTATCGTTAATTTCATTTTCTAGACCATTTTGCTTGATGTACAATTCACATTGTTGATCAATAGCCGCGTTCATAAAGAAACCCAATAACATTGGTGCAGGACCATTGATTGTCATTGATACCGATGTTTTAGGATCAGCCAAATTAAAACCGCTATAAAGCTTTTTAGCATCATCTAAACAACAAATACTCACACCAGAATTTCCAACTTTTCCATAAATATCAGGACGTACTTCAGGATTTCTACCGTATAACGTAACTGAGTCAAATGCTGTACTCAAACGCTTGGCAGGCATCGCTTTACTCACATAGTGAAAACGTCGATTTGTTCTTTCAGGCCCACCTTCTCCTGCAAACATTCTGGTTGGATCTTCACCTTCACGTTTGAACGGATAAATACCTGAGGTATAAGGAAATTCACCGGGTACATTTTCTTGTAATTGCCAGTATAATAAATCGCCCCACCCTTTATAACTCGGAGTTGCAACCTTAGGAATTTGAGAATGACTCAAACTTTCAGAATGCGTTTGAATCTTGATTTCCTTATCCCTAACTTTAAAAATATAATGTTCGTTTTTGTATTGCTGCGCTTTCTCTTCCCAATTCTCAATGAGTTTTCTGTTGGAAGGCTCCAATTGTCCCTCAAGATCTTGATACATCTTTTGCAAACTTTCAACAAATGTTTCTTTACCATTTAAATGAGCATCCATTGCCGATGACTCTTGAATGGTATCGATGGTTTCTTTAATTCCATACATTCTTTGAGCGATTTTGCGCTGAGACCTCGCTTTTGAATCATAATTTCTGTTGTTTTCAGATATTTCACTCAAATAACGATTTCTAGAAGGAGGTATTACAAAAATTTTCTCACTCAATTCATTTGAAGCGGTCCAACTGCTTTTTAAATCCATACCCGTTTTAGAAGCTACGGTATCCATCAAACACTTGTAAAGGCTATTCATTCCCGGATCGTTAAATTGACTTGCAATTGTTCCGAAAACAGGCATTGAATCAACTTCTAAATCAAATAATTTATGATTTCTTTGGAACTGTTTACGAATATCTCTCAGGGCATCTAAAGCACCCCTTTTATCAAATTTATTCAAGGCAACAACATCCGCAAAATCAAGCATATCAATTTTTTCCAACTGTGTAGCAGCGCCGTATTCTGGTGTCATTACATACATGGAAACATCGCAATGTTCAGTAATTTGGGTATCACTTTGACCAATTCCACTGGTTTCAACAATGATTAAATCGTAACCAGCAACTTTTAAAATTGCCACAGCATCATCAACATGAGAACTCATAGCCAAATTGGCTTGACGGGTTGCCATTGAACGCATATAAACACGGTCGTGATTAATGCTATTCATTCTAATTCTATCGCCAAGCAATGCACCACCAGTTTTACGCTTTGATGGGTCAATTGAAATAATGGCTAAGTTTTTATCTTCAAAATCCAATAAAAATCTACGCACAACTTCATCCACCAAACTACTTTTACCCGCACCACCGGTGCCAGTAATTCCCAAAACTGGAACAGCAATATCTACAGAGCGTTCTCTAATTTCATTCAATGTTGTTGCATGCAATTCAGGATAATTTTCGGCTGCCGTAATTAACCTTGCAATGTCTAATTTAGAACGAATTTGTAGATTCTTAAATTCACCATTCAATTTATGCCCAGTTGGAAAATCGCTTTGGCGAACCAAATCATTGATCATCCCTTGCAGTCCCATGGCACGCCCATCGTCAGGACTATAAATTTTGGTAATTCCGTAATCCATTAACTCCTTAATTTCTTGAGGGAGAATTACACCGCCACCACCGGCAAATATTTTAATATGACTTGCACCACGCTCTTTCAATAAATCGAACATGTACTTTAAGTACTCAATATGTCCGCCCTGATAGCTCGTCATGGCAATTGCATTGGCATCTTCTTGAATAGCTGTTTCAACAACTTCTTGCACACTGCGATCGTGACCCAAGTGAATCACTTCGCAACCAGTTGCTTGGATAATTCTTCTCATTACATTGATGGCAGCATCGTGACCATCAAATAAACTCGCAGCAGTTACCACACGTACCTTATTGGTTGGTACGTAAACTTCGGTTTCCATCATAAGATGCAAAGGTACAACCCAAAGTCATTCTTTTAAAGTTCAATTTTTGCGAAAAATGCAAAATATTTTTTTGGGGGATACTTCAACTTCTGTTGTATTCAGTATCAAATACCCAACATTATGAAAATCAAAATCTTTATTCCCTTATTTTTCTTTTCGATCATGATGCTTGGGGCATGCAATAAAACCGACAGTACTCTAATTATTCGCGACCAACAAATTAGCAATTTAGTTGCAAAATCGGAATCTGAATGCAATACAATTCAACCCAAGTTTGATGCTAAAACAAAAACAATTAGCTATCATCAATTCGGATTACCAAACAATTATTTAATCAATACAAATAATGCATTTTTTCAAAATACGGATAACAACACCAATGAAGATATCATTGCAAGAAATAGTATCCTATCAAAAATTAAATGGAATGAACTTTCAAATGACCAATACAACAAAATCCAATTAGTGGTTGAATCGTTTGCCCGTCAACAAGCTGGAAATATTGAGCATTCACAGCTGATTTTAACCATTGTGAATGACAGCACACAGACATTCATTAAAAAACAAAATCAAAGACTTGATCAAAAGATAATTTCTAAAATTCAATATGACCAAATAATGACAGATATTGAGGATACGTTTTTGACAATACTTCGTTCTATGTATGTAGAACAAAAGATTCTAATTACGAGTTCAACAAATTACCGTTGTTTACTCACCGAATTTCAGAATACCCTAACAGAGAAACAATGGGAAGAATTCTTCTCTTGTGTATATAATAAATAACTTGTTCAGTTATTTGGTTTAGTTTGGTTGTAGAAGGAAGCCTTGTTTAATTCAGGGCTTTCTTCTTTTGATAAGCCAAATATCTCTCAGAAATATAATAATACAAGATAATGACTAAGCCAGCGAAGAAAAATGGCAACGCCCAGATTCGCTTTTGGTCTTCAAAATAAAATTCACCAATCATCCAGACGCTATTGCCCGAAATCCAAAATAAAATAGCCAAATTATGATAAAAGCTTGACCTTATATTTTTGGTAATTACAGTTAAATAAGCCGCCAATAAAATAGTTGGCAAAGCCAAGCCAGCCCCCAAGATTTTATATCCAGAAATCCAAGCGAAATCCTTTATCAGCCAAAATACAACATGCAAATTTTCTTTTTTATTAATTTCATTCATCTTGTGAACAAAGTTACGCAAAAATGAAACATTTTTCGTTGGTTTGTAGTTCATGAAAAATAGTCAAGATTTCAAGAATCAGCTTTACACCCAATTCCCAATTCAAGAAAATACAATTTGGACGAACCCTGAAAACCTTTTTTTCATGGGATCTTGCTTTTCAACAAATATTTCAGAAAGATTCAATGATCATTTTATTGAAACTTTATCCAACCCATTTGGCACAATATTCTCACCCGACGCTTTAGCTCAAACATTCCAACACATCCAAAATCAAACATTACCAACATTGATTCATTACGAGAATAGCGAACACGCATTGCTCTTCGACACATCGTTTCAACACTCAAATAAAGATACCTTAGAGATAAAAATCAAACAGAATCTTAGAGCTGCCCATGATTATTTAGACAAAAGCAATACTGTTTTTATCACTCTGGGAAGTGCCTGGGTTTACAAACATTTAGAGTCGAATGAATTGGTTGGAAATTGCCAAAAAATCCCTCAAAATCAATTTGAAAAAATCATCTTGCCAATTGAGCATATCGTTGAAAACTTAAATCAAATACACAAAAGCATTAGGGCAATTAGCACCCAGTGTAACATCGTATTTACAATTAGCCCTGTCAGACACTTGAGGGATGGGATCTCTGAAAACGTATTGAGTAAATCTCATCTAATTGTAGCATTGCAATCGTTTATTTCACAAAATTCACAGTGCCATTACTTCCCTAGCTATGAAATTTTCAACGAAGAATTGAGAGATCACCGTTACTTTCAACCAGATTTAGCCCATCCAAATGAATTGGCAATTGAATATATTTTCAAACGCTTAATTGAAGTATACGGAGATGAAACATTTAAGGAATTTATGGATAAGGCAAGTGCCTTGAACCAATTAATGAATCATAAATTGAAAACAACTGATCCTATTCAAATTTCAAATTGGCAACAAAATTTAGAAAAGAAGAAAGCGGAATTTATTTACCTGTATCCAAACAGTGCAATTTCAAATCAATTGCCTTGAACAGACTCTACCAATTCATCAACAAGTGGTGAAATTCTTTGGTAAGCAGGTTCAATTGCTTTTAATTGGTTTGTAACGTCAAGCGCCCCTTTATGATTCTCTATCAATTGATTTTTAATTGATTGATATTCTTTTACAAAATTTGCAATTTGTTTGTCATAACTTCCTTTTTTCACTTCTGTTTCCAATCCTTTAATTTCATAAAAGATGGCCTCGGCCCCTAAAACAGCGTCTTTATACTGCTGACCAATACCGCGATAAATACGAAACATAGCATTGTATTGCTGAACATTTGCAATGTTCTCTTCGTTTATTTTTTGACCGTCCACAAATTTCAATTTCGTCAAATTCGCTTGCATTTGAGTTTTACGAACAATAAACTCATCCATCTTATACCCAAATAAGCCTTTTGTTTCTTGAAGTCCCATCCAAAGACTATCTATCTTTTGCACACTAATTTCCCTTTTCTCATTGATTGCATTTTGGTTGTTGCAAGCTAAAAAAAATACTGAAAATAATGCAGTAGATAGGGTGAAAATTAAAGTAAATTGTCGTTTTTTGTATCTCATCTGATGAATCGTAGTGCAAAAATACAAAAAGCGAGACACTTTCGGTTTCTTAGATCGGTTTTTTGGCTTGGACTTACCTCTTTTGGTGGACCACAGATGCACCTGCCATACTTCAAAAAACGTTTGGTCGACAAACAAAAGTTTATTAGCCACGATGAACTCATTGAAATCAATGCATTTTGTAGCATTCTCCCTGGCCCGAGCACCACTCAAACAATTACCACAATTGGATTCAAGTTAGGTGGACCTATTCTCGCATTTTTTACCTTATTACTATGGGCATTACCCGGAGCAATTATAATGGCAATTCTTGCAATGTCGCCAAAATTTTTGGAATCTAAACAACTTCAAAACATTGAAGCTTGTGTGGCAGGATTTTTAATCTACGCCGTTATTTCAATGTTCAAATGGATGAAGATAACCCCATTAAATATTGCCATATTTTTAGTTGGAGGAATTGGTGGTTACCTTGTGAGAAGTCCATGGGTGTTTCCACTCGGCGTCATTTTAAGCGCAGCCGCAAGCGCATGGCTTGTAAGAGATGAAAAACCACAAAAACCATCCTTCACCAAATCTATCAAATGGAAAAATCTAACTATATTTTTCGCTATATTTTTTATAGTTGGATTCACTGGTTTGCTTTTAACCAAATACAAAACTGAATCTAAACTTCTAAAACCAGTCATCTTATTTGAAAACACATATCGAATGGGAGCGCTGTCATTTGGAGGAGGAAATGTGCTAGCGGCAATGACTGTAGAACAATATGTGGACCATAAAAAGCGAATGTCTTTGGAAGAACTCAATACTGGCTTGGGTTTAATTCAAGCTGCTCCAGGACCAAATTTCAACTTGGCGGTTTACACAAATTCCATTGCAATGAAAAATGATGGCAGTGGTTTTGGGGGACAATTACTGGGGAGTTTAATTGGCCTTATTGCTGTATTTATGCCAGGTACACTGTTGGTTTTATTTGCATATCCCATATGGGAAAAATTAAATAGCTCTGTGTATTTAAGGAGGTCAATTAACGGAATTTTTGCTATTTCTGTAGGATTTATACTTACAGCATGTTTAATTATCAATCAAAATTTCATCCTTAAATTATCCAATTACTCGAACAAAATGCAACTATTAACCGAGATTTTCGTTTGCTTAATTACTGTTGCACTGTTGTTAACCAAGAAAATACCAACACCATTCATCGTTTTATTTGCCATAATCCTCGGTTGGATCATGGCTTAAGTCAATTATTTACTACATTTGAAATATTGAACAACTTATTCCAATATGCATTGAAAAAGCTCATTTTGATTTTCTTTATATTTTCATTTTTATTGAATTTCAATCGCGTTCAAGCGCAACCTGGTAAAGAAAAAAACCCTTATATTTTATTTACAGGGATGGTCTTAACATCCGATAGTTTACGCGCAATACCATATGTAAACATCAAAAGCAATAAACGAGGATTAATTGGATATACCGATTACGCAGGTCATTTTGATGTGGTAGTAAAAAAAGGAGATACCATTTTCTTTTCTTTAGTTGAAAAAGTTGGATCTTGGCATATTGTGCCAGACACGTTATCTGGAAATAGATACAACGTCATTAAGTTAATGACGCAAGACACCATTCACATTCCGGCAATTTTTATTCGTGCCTTGCCACTGAAAACATTATTCAACCACGAATTTGTAACGAGAGACATTCCAGATGATGCCTATGAAAGAGCGCGCAAAAACCTTGAAACTGAAGCACTCAAAGAAGAACTAAAAATGCGCCCAGCCGATGCAACTTCATCTCAATCATTATTGGCACAAACTAGGGCAAGCCAACTATACTATTACAAGCAAGCTCCGCCTCAAAATTACTTGAGCCCTGTTGCTTGGATGCAATTTTTAGAAGCTTGGAAACGTGGTGATTTTAAGAAAAAGAAGAAAAAGACCGACGGAAAATATATTTCGCCCTACTAATTTTTTGAACTATCGGCAGCAATTTTGAACTGCATATATTCCAATTGCTGTTCAGGTGTAATTGCTCCTTTGCGAATCATTTCAGATGTAAATTTTGCTTGTTCACCTACTGGATTTTTGGAGTATTCTTTGGAAATTAAATCGTAATATTTGAGTGCTAATTCATATTTTCCCATTGTTTCATAATAATGAGCAGCAACCATAGCACTTTCCATTCTATGGCTTTTTTCTGAGGCATAATCATCAACATATAAAGCAGCATAATCTGCAGCTTCTCTAATTTTACCTCTTTTCTCGGCAAGGTAAGCGGCAGCATAAATATATTTTGATGATTTTGAATATTGCTTAAATTCCTTTACAAAATCAGCCAATTTCTTTTCAAACCCAATAGGCAAACTATCAACTTTCATGACATCCCCCATAAAATATTTTTCATACGGTGCAATATTTTCAATTGCTTCATCAATTTTCGATTTGCATCCAAAGATTGTAAACGTAGCCACAAACAATAAAACCGCAGTAAATCTGATAATTTTCATTCCACAAAATTAAGGCTTTCTCTACATTTCGCCAATTTGTGAAAAACTTAAGTTTAGCTTTTGAATAAGTAAATTTATTATTGCATAATGAGCAACGAAGAAATTCAAAAACCACAATATACCGAAGACGAAATTAGAAGTCTTGATTGGAAGGAACATATTCGCCTTCGTCCCGGTATGTATATTGGCAAATTGGGTGATGGAACCTCCGTTGACGATGGTATTTATGTCTTAATTAAGGAAATTGTAGACAACAGTATCGATGAACACGTCATGGGTAATGGTAAAAAAATCGAAATCAATATTGATGATAAACGTGTTCAAATTAGAGACTTTGGCCGCGGTATTCCTTTGGGTAAAGTAATCGATTGCGTATCTAAAATCAATACAGGTGGCAAGTACGATAGTAAAGCTTTCCAAAAATCAGTAGGGTTAAACGGGGTTGGAACAAAAGCTGTAAACGCTTTAAGTTCATATTTCGTGGTACATAGTTTTAGAGATGGAAGAACAAAAAAAGCTGAGTTCAAATGCGGTGAATTAATCTTGGATAGCCCCGAATCTGACACCAATGAAACCAATGGAACGTATATTGTTTTTGAACCAGATGCCACCGTTTTTAAAAATTACCGTTACATCCAAGAATACATTCGCGATCAAGTTAAAAATTACACGTACCTAAATAGTGCGTTGACCATTAATTTTAATGGCGATTCTTTTGCTGCAAGAAGAGGTCTTTTAGACCTTCTAGAAACTAAAGTACCTACAGAAAGTGCCCTATATCCAGTTGTTCATGTTAAAACTGAAGACATGGAACTTGCCTTCACGCACACCGACGCCTATGGTGAAGAGTATTACTCTTTTGTAAACGGTCAATACACAACCCAAGGTGGAACACATTTAGCCGCATTTAGAGATGCTTTCGTAAAAACCATTCGTGATTTTTACAAAAAAGAATTTGATGCCGCCGATATTCGGAGTTCTATTACCGCCGCAATTAGCGTGCGCGTGATGGAACCTGTTTTTGAAAGTCAAACAAAAACAAAACTTGGTAGCACTGAAATGAGCCCAGATGGTGTTTCATTAAAAGCTGCAGTTCTTGAGTTTATCAAGAAACAAGTTGACGATTACCTCCATAAAAATCCTCAGACCGCCGATGCTCTTGCAAAGAAAATCCTTCAAAATGAAAGAGAAAGAAAAGACATGGCCGGGATTCAAAAACTTGCCAAAGAGAGGGCTAAACGAGCAAATCTTCACAATAAAAAGTTAAGAGATTGCAGAGTCCATTTTACAAACGAAAAACGAGAAGAAAGATACGAATCTACCTTATTTATCACTGAGGGAGATTCTGCAAGTGGAAGTATCACAAAAAGCAGAAATCCAGACCTTCAAGCTGTATTTAGTTTAAGAGGAAAGCCTTTGAATTGCTACGGACTAAAGAAAAAAGTTGTTTACGAAAATGAAGAATTCAACCTTTTGCAACATGCTTTAGATATTGAAGAGTCGCTGGAAAATCTGCGCTACAATAAAATTGTATTGGCTACAGATGCCGATGTCGATGGCATGCACATTCGTTTACTCATGATGACATTCTTCCTCCAATTTTTCCCAGATTTGGTGAGAAATGGGCATTTATATATCCTTCAAACACCCTTATTCCGTGTGAGAAACAAAAAAGAAACCATTTATTGTTTCAGCGATAAAGAAAGAGTGAATGCGATTGCTAAATTGGGAGTTCGTCCTGAAATTACGCGATTTAAAGGATTGGGTGAAATTTCACCGAATGAATTTGGACAATTTATTGGTCCAGACATCCGTTTAGAACCAGTAATTCTCAAAGAAGAGGCGAGCATTGAAAAACTATTGAATTATTATATGGGTAAAAATACCCCTGAACGCCAAGAGTTCATTATCGACAATCTTATGGTTGAAAAAAATGATTTAGCTGAGATTGGAGTTATAGCTGTTGCCGAAGAAGATTTGGCATAATTTAATTTTGACCGTGAAACTAGACCGTCTTTCATCTCATTGGTTTTTGTGGGGGACATGGTTCTTGATTCTTGGTTTAACATCGATCTTTTGCTGGGAACGGGTATTATATCAAGACAGTGCCTATGCATTATTCAAAGTTTTAAACTTACAAAACACCATTGAGCATGGCCGTTATATCGTGCCCTTTGTACTTTGGCTTGGTTATATTTTTTCCGCTTTATCACTGCCTATTTCTTATGTTGTTTGGGGCATTTCAATCGGAAATGCACTTTGGGGATTTATTCTCACCATTTATCTGCTCAAAAAAGCTAACAACAAGATTTGGGCATGGTCTCCAGCCTTGATATTGCTAGGCACAGGTCCAGACTTTTTCTTTTTAGGGATTTCAGAAATAATACCAGCTTTGTTCTTACTGTTATTGTTTGCGCATCAATTGATTCAGAACCATAAATTCGCTTTTATTACGTTGATTTTGGCCTTTTTTGCACATCCCGGGATTTTACCAGCTGTGATTTGCCTTTTTGCCATTTTCACATTGAAAAATTGTAATAATAAAACATTAGGTATCAATGGTATTATCTTCTGTTTCATTGTTTTTCTAAAAATTGCCATTTTCAAAAATAGCGAGTACGAACAAGGCATAATCAACAAAGTGAATCCATCTGAATTTTCAAGTTTCATTCAATCATGGGGATTCGATTACTTTGTGTCTTCGCTAAAAAGCTGGCTACTGCCCTTTTTATTGTTTGCAGGACTCATTTTCATGACCAAGCAACCGTTCTTCAAAAAGATAACCGCTTTTATAATTATACTTTTATCATCTCTTTTCATCGTTTTTGTATATCGACAAGGCGACAGTTATTTGATGATGCAAAAGAGTTTTTCGCCAATGCTATTGATGAGTTTAACGGCATATTTGATACTACAACGAGATGACTTTCAATTGAAATGGGTACAAGTTGGAATATTTTTAATTTGCGTACAAGGAAGTATTTTGAGAATTAACGAAGGCGAATTTTACAGGAATCGCATCAAAGCCTTAGACAAAAAGATTGAGGAAGTGGGCATAGGAAAATTCATCACAACGCAGCAAACATTCCCAGCGGAAAAATACAGGGTAAATTGGGCGATTTCTTACGAATCACTCGTTAGAAGCTCGTGGAAAAATGGACCAAACAAAATCTGTACGTTTACATTCACAGATTCAGCCAATAAATTAGCGCTACAAAAATCATTGCCGATTTCTTCTTTTAAAGGCGCTGATTTTGCTTACCCTCTGACTCAAAAACAACTGAGAGGGAAATATTTCAACATTCAAAACCCATTGAATTATAATATTTTACAATAAAAAAAGGCCGCAATTGCGGCCTTTTTTTATTGTATGAATATATAAATTAATATCTGTATTGATCCATTTTGAAAGGACCTTCAACTTTTACGCCAATATAATCGGCTTGCTCTTTTGAAAGTTCAGTCAATTGAACACCAATATGAGCCAGGTGCAAACGGGCAACTTTTTCATCTAAGTGTTTAGGCAACACATAAACTTTGTTTTCGTAATTGCTTCCGTTGTTCCACAATTCCAATTGAGCCAAAGTTTGGTTGGTAAAGCTATTTGACATTACAAAACTAGGGTGACCCATTGCACAACCCAAATTAACCAAACGACCTT
>CAMBFD010000041.1 GCA_945865625.1 Chitinophaga pinensis | reverse complement strand
AGCAAAACAAAATAAATATGGATATCATTATCTTATCAATCATAATTTCATTGTTCTTCATTGTTTTTGCCTTGGGTCCAATTTTGTTTCAAGAATACACCTTGGCAAAAAAAGGAAATGCTGATATCAATTTTAATCAATTCGTTCAGAAATATTTCTCAAATAAAAAATCTTTGGATAAAATGGATCCTATTGAAAGAAAAGCACTCTATGAAAAAGTTTCATCTAACATTGCCGATATGGAAGGAAACGGCGTGTATTTTCCAGATGAAATAAAGGTAGAATTGGAAAAAAGAAAAAAGGAGAGTTAAGGAATTAACCCGCTAACAATATCATTTCAAAACACCATCTACAATTCGCTCATTCAATAATCGCTTGATATCTGAATTGGGTGGATACTTTTCTATGATGTGAAATTCAAGAATTGGGTCTTTATCCAAAATCAAATTTGACAAAATAAAGTTAGGATCAGGTGCAATCTTCAATTTCGAATATTGACGATAGGTCAATTTTAAAAAAGCCACGTTGCCATTAATGCCCCTTTGATCCAACAGATATTTAGATTTTAAATGAATTGGATAAGGTCTGGCAGCTTTTATGTCCGCCGGATCCGGATAACTCACAACCATGGTTTTTTCAGTATTGAGTATCACCGGTACATTTCTATCGTAGTTTTTCTTTGTTTTGTATACCACGATTGAATGCGATGAGTTGGTGTACTGATAACTCCCGCAAGATGTCAATAAAATGAATAGAAAAAAACGCATTAGATGATTTCAATGGTTACAGATTTTTTCGACGAATCTTGTAAAGTTAGTTCCATAAAATATATACCAGGCAAGGCATTTTCAACGTCTATTTTAAAATCCCCATTTGTTTGTATGGCATTGAATTTTATGTCGCGCCCTAAACAATCAAATACCCTTGAAATACTCTTGATATTGCTATTTTCTTTGATGAAGAATATCCCATCCGAACTAGGATTAGGGTACACTTTGATTGTATTTTGAAATGTGTTTTTAACGTTAACGTTTTGAGTTCTATCAATGGCGATATCGAATTGATATTCGCCAATATTGCCGATGAAATAGGGGAGAACCTTAAACAATATGCTACCTGCATTGGCAGTGATTGGTGCAGTAATTTCGTCATCAAATGATTCTGACCAGGTGTTTCCATTGTCTAAAGAATATGTAAACATGGCATCTATTGAGAAAATATCACCATTCCCACTATTGTAAAAATCATGAAGTCTTGGGGTGATTGAGTATGTATATCCAGGGTTTAGGGCAATTTTATAGAAATCTAAATCCTCTTCTACATGAATATTTGAGCCAATTGTAGTTGTTGTAGCTGAATTGTTTGAAAATGTAATGGGGAGCGAGTATGCAATTGAGGCATTGTCGTTTTTTTCATATTTATCTGGCAAATATGGAGCTGCAATTACATTAATATAAACTGGGTTGGTATAGTTTTTTGAGCCAACCAAACTATAGACTGTATCATTCACATCTGCAAACATCAATGCCATCAAATAAGTGCCCGGTTCAGCTGAAATGGACGAACTATTAAATGTTAAAAACGGGGTTTGGTAAACAAAATTTACCGACAACCCGTTTTTTTCTTCAATTGTATTGATCGTCTCAATGAAATTTCCACTTAAATCATATAATGACAATTTATAAAATCCCTTAAATGCGTATGATCCCTTATTTTGAACATTTAGATTCACAGAGGCTGGGCTGCCTTGTGTTAGATCCAATGAAGACGAAGTCATTGAAGAATACAATTCAATTGTGTTGTAATGAATGACTTTTAACGTGGCCTTTTCGGTGGTAAAAAAACCACTTGCATATAACTGTTTCCAGTCGCCACCCTGGGGTTTGTAAAAGAGATAAATGGTGTAAGTGCCAGGGATTAATTTTACAGAGCCAAAATTTGAAAAGGTTAGGTTATTTGTATATGAGTAACCTGCTGGTAAACCATTGCTCTCAACGAGTGAATCAACAAAATCAATGAAATTATTGTTTGCATCAAAAGCTGCGGCACAAAATGTTCCTTTAAATGTTGAAGCTCCTGTATTTTTAATATTTGCAGAAATGGTAAATGAGCTACCATAAGAAATCGGCGAACTGCTTACAGTTACACTTTTTGTAATGTCTAAAGTGTATGTGGTTTCACCAACTGGCGGTGCGATTCCAATAAGGGCTTGTTGGTTTGATGTGTAAGAACTAGTTTGAGGATTCAACGCGCTAACCATAAAATAACCATCGGCATATCCACCCCAACCCCAATTAAAGTGGAAATAGTCACTTGCGTTATATCCATCGCACACAAAACAATGTCCTCCGCCATTCCCGAAACCGGCATAGATGATTGGCCTTCCAGCGTCTAAATCTGTCTTCAATAAATCAATCCAATTTGCATCGGTATAATTGACTTTTTCCTTTCCCGAAATTGAGGATGCATAATCAAAATACGTTTTTAATGCATATTCAGCACAATTCGTATATTGGCTTTTCGCGCTAATGACATAAGCAGAGCTTCCTGTTGGACTGTAATCCATATTGACTGAAATTCCCGCATGGCTCATGATTTTGGCCACGGAAGAATTCGCTGAACTCAAATTGTTGGGCATTGAACTCCAATCGTAAGTTGCAGAGCCAAAGTTAGCTGATAATGTACCGTAATTGCTATGATTGTATGCGTAAGTGCCGCTACCGGTGGTAGGGTAATTCCAGAACTTCATGACTTGTGCCATCGCTGTTGCAACACAACCAGTAATTGAACGCTGATTTAGGGTATAATCGTAAGGACATTGATCGTTGTAATATGGTGATTGATTCCAAGTAGTTTTCATTAATGGGGCAACAGATCCAGCTCTTCGTTGGATTGATGTTGCATTTGAGTATGTGTATTTGTTCCAGAGGTCAAAAATTTCTTGTGTTCCTTCTATTTTATGATAAACGATATAAGATATTTGCTTTTTATATGTTTCCAACCACTTGATGAAACTGGGCGGAAGATGATGAATATCTGATATGGCTTGACTGCTATAACCTAAAATTGGAGTCACATTATCGTCTCCTGAAACAATGACAAATCCAGGAATGCCACAATTGATGATGTAACACGAGGGATAAGAAACAAGGGCATTGTTTTGCTGTAATGTAAAGCTCTCTAAATACATAATGCTTGCATTTTCGATGCTTGCATTTTCATTTGATTCTATGGTTTTTATGAAATTTACAGCAACCGTTTTTGCAAATGATGAATCAACTTGTTTTGCATTGATTTTAGTCGAAATCAGGAGTATTGAAAGGAGTATAAAAGCTTTGAAATAGGTTTTCATTTTTTTTTGAATTTATCTTAGATAATCAAATTTAAGTATTGGATAATGAGTATCCAAAATTTTTTTTGAATGCAATAAAATTATAGTGTGCTTTAGACGGGTTATCTATTTGCTTTTGCACAAAGAGCGGATGTTGTAGACATAAAAAAAAGCGGGTTTTTAGTCCCGCCTTTCTGAATGATCTATTGAAAAATTAAGGACTTACAAGGTTCAAACTAATGTTAAAATAGAAAGGATTTGTTAAAGTATTCTTCATAATGTAAGGTTCCTTTGAAAGCAAACCAAATGCCCTGAAAATCTCTTCTCCATTGTTCAATCGATCCACATCGTACCTGTAGTTGATTCTATATCCAGCTTGAATAGACATCCAAAGAAAATCCTTCAAAGAAAATTCATAGACCAAGCGTAAACGAATTTCAGCACGTCGAATTTCAAGATCTTGGTTACGTATGCTTTCCATACGATATAAGCGGTAAGATTGTCCCTCCAATTCGTATCCCGCAAAAATCATATTGCGCGAATTTATTGTCCTTCTAACGTGAGCTCGGGCAGGGAAAAGAATTTCTGAACCCCATTTGTTGGCAGCATCGGTATAATTAAACAAAAGAATTGGAATGTAATTGAGTTCACCTGCGCGATAAGTGCGTGATAATCCAACTCCCCATTGTTTTCTTTCTGAGGGACGTTTGCCGTAAATGAGAGCAGCCGAGTATTTCAAAAACTTTGCAGGCATCAAATTCCAGTCGTAATCACCACTCATATCCGCTGATCCTTGAAACAATAAGAAATTTTTATCGTTCAACGGTTTAAATAAAGTGGTGTTCACACCCATTGTACGAAGACCGTTGTTTTGCAATGATTTAAGCATTGGGTTTTCAACATATCCAGAAGTTGCATTGTTTTGATTGGTGATGTTATAACCACTTTCCCAATAATTTGCACCCATTTGCCAAACCAAAGAGGTTTTTGAAACAACCGGTATGTTGCATGAAAAACGTGCCCCGCTGGTGTATGCGGTTGTCCCATTTTCTGGAGATCCTTGGCTGATATTGTTGTTGAACGTATCGAGGGTCATTTTATATGGACCCTGAAAGTCAAATCCAAGACTAATGAGTTTCGCCGGGCTAAGTCCCTCAATTTTAGGAGAGCAATACCTTTTGGCGCTTTGATCTACGAAACCAACTTCATCATACATTGAAAAGTCTTCATCTTCGGTGGTTTTTTGTGGTGTCGTTGCAGTATCAGTTTGGGCATTTGCAGAAGCCAAAAACGAAATGAAAAAGCAAGCCATAATCAAGGCTCGCTTATACAAATTGAAATAGTTCATTGATTATTTTTTCTTAACTTCCAAACGCTTCCAAATATCGGTTCTTCCTAGCGCAGAAACACCAATATATCCGCGAATTTCAAGAGAGTTTTTATCTGTCATTTTGATGGTACAGCTGTAAGTACTGCCATTTAATGGATCGTAAATGGTGCCTTCATTCCATTCGTCTTTTCCAGCATAAATAAAGTCTTTCAGCATTCTGAAGCCTTTTAGCGGAATGTTCTGAAGGTTTGGATCAGGATTGTTTTTGTCCACTTTTGGTTGCTTCGTAACAGGGTCTATAGCTTCTTTTAACCAAACAATTTTACCGTAATACTTCGCGCCGATTTTTTCAACTTTTACGCGAGCGCGGCCGTTTGATGGCTCCCAAACGCCAATGAGTCTGTCTCCCGCATTGTCTTGATAAACAAAAGAGCTTAAAATGGTGCCGAAGAATGCAATCGTTGCAATCAATAATAGTTTTTTCATAGTCTGAATTAGTTATGTTTTAGTTTGAATTTTATTTCGCCTTTAAGTGAGAAGTTTTCTTCAATGTCTTTGTTCAATCCTACATCTAACACAATATAGTATTGTTTTTCACTGAAATATTTACCAGCATTTGCTTCTGAAGAAGGCTTTATTTCAGCTGAGTTTGAATTTGGTTTTACAGGGTTAACAACCCCTAAAGACAACATTTTCAACTCCGGATTGTCTGATGCAACGCTGAGTACCATAGACGTAATTCCAGATAGATTTCCAGAATCAATTGCAGAAATGGTGGCCGATGACAATGTGGCATCAGTTACTTTCATTCCTTCATGGAATTTGTCACCAAGGAGCTTTTTCAAGTCAACTGGAAACACCAATTGAGAGGGATTAGAACCCTCGTAAAGCGGTCCTTCAAATGTAAATGTATCATTTACAACAATTTCAGTGTCTTGGTCAGCGCTGTTACAAGCTGAGAAAAACGAAAGAGCAGACAGTGCAATGATGAAAAATTTGAGTTTCATAACCTGCAATTTAAAGAAAAATTCATTTAGAATGCAAGTGAAAGGTAAATTAAGGATTCTAAAGTTCCACAGAAACTAAAAATTGTAACAAATCAATCATCAATTTGATTGAAAATTTATAGACGTCCAAAGCGCGTAAAAGTATAGGTTAATTCTATGCGTGAATAGCCTCCAACATTGAACGCAAATGAAGTTTTCCTATTTCCCAATATTTATCGACGGTGTAAATTTTTCCATTTTCGAAAATATACCATTTACTAAAATTGATACATTTCTCGTTTTCGCGATAAAAATATAAACATACAAGAATTATTCTTTAAATTGCGTTTTAATACCATGAAAAAAATACTTGCATTGGGACTCATACTCCCCATTTCAACGTTGTTGTTTGGGCAATTGTCCAATCATTCTAACAAATTAATACCAAAATTAATCAACGCCCAAGAAATGCTCGATTCATCCAGGGCTGGATCAACTGCTAAATCGAAATTTCAATATGTCCAATCTTCGAATCAAAATCCAGCCTTTGACGGTTTTTTTGAAGAAGCAAGTTTATTCAACCTAAATGGGCTCGCTATAGTTCAAAGCAACAATCAATATTCTGTAATTGAACAAAATGGTAAAGTAGTTTACACTTCTCAATTTCCATTAAAGGTCTCAAATTCTGGTTTTATTAGAATTCAAAAGGATCAGTTATTTGGACTTATGGACAGAACAGGAAAAGTCATTTTAGAACCAAAATACAACGACATTCAATCGGTAGATAAAACAACTTTGTTTAAAGTGGTTTTGAATCAAAAAAAAGGTTTGTTTGCTGCTAACGGCCAATGGATCTCTGAAATAAAATGGGATGAAATTGCTGGAGGTGAAATTGAAATTCAAGAATTCAAAGATCAAATTTCTTATCAATCAGAGTTTTTCTCAAAATTATTTGGCGAGTTTAAAGAGAATTTTACTTTGTTACAGTTCTTTTCTAAAAACAAAAAGGAGATGGTTAGTATCAATAAAAATGGAAACAATTATACCATGAAATTGATAAGTCCCAAAAATTATGATGACGCAAAAATTGATGAAGATTTTCCTTTTTATATTCATTACACTACACACAAAAAGAATGGCAAACAAATCAATACTGAATTAAAAAATTTAATGGGCGCTACTTTGTATCAATGCCAAGAAAATTTTAAAGAAAAGAATGAGAAATCACAATTACAAGTAAATTTCATTGCAAATTTACTCGGGTTGCGGTTAGATGAAACGAATAAAGATGTCAAACTCACCGAGCAATTGGTTTTACAAGTGCCATCTCCCAAAAATAGCGAATTGAATTTATTGACAATTGTTGATTTATTTGGCAAAAAATTAATGGAGGCAACCTTAAAAGATGAAGCAGAAATTAACGACGAAATAGGATGCGTGTATTCAAATTCGGAACATGATAGTTTGTTTTTTCTATTCGATATTGGCAAATTAAAGCATGTTGCCTACATCAATGATCGACGTGGAAAGGTACAGGTTTTCCAAAAAATGAACAATCAATTCCGAATATTTGAAAACAACAAGGTCCTTTTTGAGGTCAATGGAAATAAAATTCATAGAAAGTCCGATTTTTTTATCATTTCGGATTCTCTAAAAGGAGAAATGACAATTATTTCTGACGATTTTAAAGATAAATTCACATTAACCTCATATCCCAAAGGCGAAATGGATCATTTAAATACAGTAGGAAAGGATTTTCTGTTTTTCCGAATGGAGAATATAAATCAATATTATTTATATGATCTTAAAAATAAGAAGTATGTAAACAATAAATGGAAGAGCTACAGGATTAGAGATTCCTCTTCGATTTTTCTTGATTCTGAGGGATTTTTATACCGTTATGCCGATGGAAATCTCAATCAATTAAACATCAATAACCCATTGCCAAAAGATGCCTTCATTGAAAATTACAATTCATATTATACACAGATTTCCTTTCCAAATGATTCAGTTCAACTCTTCGATTCTAAAGGGAATTCTGTGTGTGATAAAACGACATATTCGATGGTTGAAATACTCGAATATGAAGACGAAAGTCGTTTGGCTTTCCTCGTTAAAGATAAGTCGAATCAGAGTATAATTTTCACTAAAAATCAATTTGTGACCAATGGATTGAGATCATATAGTTCAGGATTGTCGCATTCAGGAGCCTTTGTTGCTGAGGATAATGGAGATGTGAATTATTACAATTGTGAAGGTTTGAAATTATTGCTACATCGCAAAGTGAAATCAAACGATAGCAGTATATACAATATTTATTCCTTCAGTCAATATGTTGAATATGGAAATAAAGATGGGGACATTTACAAGTTTGATGTTGTTTATAATGACTTGCATAAAATCTATTGGGTTATTTTTAAGAATAAGGTCCTCCATAGTGGAAAATACAAAGGAGACTTTGAAACAGTTTGTTTAAAATCAAATCTTGAAATTGTTGGAGATGCAAAAATGAACAACAGCAATCAAACTTGGGTATTATGTAACGGAATGAATAAAACCTATTTTATAAACACCAAAGGTGAAATTGATAGTATTGGAAATATTGTAAATCGTGCTTATTACGATCGTGAATTTTTCAAAGAAGAATTTAAAGGGACTTTGGGTTTAATTGAAGTTGAAATAAACGAAAATGGGGCAGTAGGTATTTGGAATACCATAAATAGAAATTGGTTAATTAAACCTGAAAATCATTCAAAATTGAATTTTAAATTTAATCCAGAAAATGGAGTTGAAGACGGTAGGGTTTTATTTCTATTAAAGGATACGATTGGTCGAATTCTCTCAATTCATGATAACAACGGAATGCTAATCTTTCCACCAGAAGAATATAGACATTGGATTATCACCGAAAGTGAATCTTCAGAATTGGGTAATTTATATGAATTAAGAAAATCTGACACTTCCCAAAATGGCTCGGTTCATTATCGCATTGAGCCAAATTTGTCGCTCGTTAAATTTACCCCAAATGTTAAGGAATCAATATTGAAGGATCTTCATTTGGAAATTGATTATTTCCAACTTGTCGATAATGAATTGGTGTATTTCGAATTTTTTGGCACAGGTGTGCTTATGGATAAACTCGGAAATGTATATTGGGATCTTCAGTAAAACCAGTGTTTACTGCTTCGGATCTATATTAAACTGAATTGTTGGGAAGAATATATATTTTTTAGAGTTGGGCTCAAATATATAGGTGCCTTTGAGTTCGATTGAATGGTTTTTTACTTTACCTCGGCCTTGTCAAAGATATGTATGATTTAGAACCATCGACATTTGTGATATAGCCACTCCAAGTAATTCTGCCTTTAGACATTGATTTGGTAAGCGTTCCATTTCCAGTGCGTTTGCCCTTAAATGATTCAGTGATTTCTATTTCCCCATCTACATAATTGGTGCCAGATAATTTATAAACTCTCGATGGATTCGCAGTGAAAAAATAGCTGCCGCTTACACTTTGATTACTTCCCCAACTTATGCTTGCTTTTATATTGTCTTCGTCAGAAGTTCCAACATAATTTTGGGTTTGTGCCTTTAAATTTAGGATAGAAAATAAAATGATTGTAAGAAAAAATGCTTTTTTTACAATAGATTGTGAGCGATTGATTAGTTTCATAATTGCGATTAAATTAATTTTTGTGATTACAATAATAATTAATAATTTGGGTAAATCAACATTTTTAATTTATTCGTTTAAGTGTTTCTAATGTTGTTTATTGGGGAGCGGTGTTGTATTGGCTCCTGAAAGTATTCATTTATCATACCAATTTATTTCGCAAACTAAATTCCACATTCATTTGACGAATACAATCACTCACCAAAATAGGGCGCCAAAAATTTTGACAATTGAAAATTAATGATTACTTTAGCACAAATTACGTAAATTATGAAAAGTGCTATTAACAATAAAATCATTATTTTTTGTGGAATGCTGTTAGTTATTTGCAGTACAAAAGCACAAAATATAAACCCTACAGAATTCGTTGATTTTTTCCCTGAAAAATTAAAGAAAATATCCGCGAAGATTCATTTAGCAATTGTGAAAAATCAAATTGCTTCTTATGCTTCTGATAGTTTAGAAAGAAAAGATCTTCTGAAAATTAAATATAATGACACATTCAGCATGAGTGAGTATAATTCTCGAAATAAGAGTGAAAGAAAATCAAGGCAATTGAAACCTGATGTCGATCCAAGTAACTTTGACTTAGAAGATATTAGTAATTATAACGATTTGTTATTTTACGAATATCTTCATGAAGATGACTTTACCCCAAATATATCTTTAGCTTACAAACGTGAAATCGACAAACTTGGTAAAATTACGATGACCATTTCTGCAGTTGGAATAACAACTAATAAAGACTATTATATTAGGGATTCTGTTGTGAAATATCAATTAGTTGCTGGATATGTAAAGTTTACAGACTTGAACAAAATTTTAAGTGTAGATGATATCAAATTCCTTCAATTGTACAGTTGGTATAATTCCACAGGTGAACCCAATGGTGTTTATGATGGAGATAATTATGAAGGTGTTATTTTAACTTTAAATGGAAACAATAAGAATAATTCGACACCATCTCTAAAAAATAGGATGGGAGAAAATTTAGGCAATTACATTTCCTCCAGCATCAAATATAAATTATTTGACCTTTATCGAAATAAAATGTTTGAAATCATTAGTGGAGATACAACTGTAAGCTTCGGTGAATTTGAAATACCTCGTTCTACAATGATTTCGAGCCTGGTCTTAAAACCAGGTGTTGATAATTTTGACCCAGGCGACCCAGATAATTATAAAGATACTTTGGTTATTGAAAAACCGCGTGAATTTGATTTTCTAGGTTTTGAGAAAAGGAATAACCAAATTTATTTTGAAATTTTCGATAAAAACCCCGTTCTGAGTCTGAGTCCTGGCAAGACCAGTGAACCAAAATATATTCGCACAAAATATAAAATTCCCTTTACAGCAGCAATCAAATATTTGCATCCCACAGAAATTGAGGCAATCCAATATTTGTTTAAATAATACATTCCGATTTTGATGAATATATTTATGAAGAGGGGTAATAAAATTTCAATTGTTTTTTTATTTCAGTTTTTATTTTTTTTTAATTCTGCATTTTCACAGCAGAAGCTTCGGGTTGTTTTGCCCTTAGGGCATGCAACAGATATTGTTAGTGTAAAAATAAATACATTCGGTAATTTATTTGTAACTGCGTCTGGCGACTACACTGCTAAAATATGGAATGCACAGAGTGGTGAATTGTTGAATTCATTGGAAGGTCATTCAGGGCGACTTACTTGTGTGAATTTTAGTCACGATGGCAAGTTTATTCTTACTGCTTCGGAAGATGGTACCGTTAAAATCTGGGATGTTGAATCGGGCAATATGTTGCTTGATTTTAAAGAACACAACGAAATTGTGCTGCGTGCAGAGTTTAGTAAAGAAAATTCAAATGTTTTATCATACTCGGAAGGAGGTAAAGTGTTCATATGGGATTGTAAAACTGGAAAAACGCTTCAGTCATATAAAGTAAATAAATCCATTTTTGGTTGTGTGAATTATTTGAGGGACGAAAATGCATTTTTTATTTCAAGTGATAGCTGTATTGATGTTGTTAATATTTTGAATGGTGAAATTATTGTTTCGATAAAGGATGGTCAGAATGAATTTTGGAATGCTGGAATTAGTAAAAATGGTAAATTTTTATATGCAATTACTACAAATAATAATTTATTAATCATTGGTTTAGATTCTTTTCGAATTAAAACGAGAATTATAAGTAAATATAACATATTATGTGCGGATTTTGATGAACACAATAATCGAATCATTACAACTTCACAAGGTGGAATAGCTGAATTATGGGATGTTGAGAGTGGAAATCTATTAAGTGACCAACAGATAAAAGGGTATATTGCATTTTTTAATGAAAACACCAAGCAAATAAATTCATTGTCAGCAAAAAACATACTAAGTTCTTGGAATAATGAATTCATTCATAAAACTAATTTAGAGTTCGATTTTCATGGGATAGTTGCCCCTATAAAGAATATATCAACTAATGTTGAAACTTCAAATATAATTACCTTTTTTGATGACAAAACAATAGATTTTTGGGATTATAAAAATGGAAATTCTAAAATTTTTCGTGATACAAATTCCGCATCATTTTTATTCTCAAATGAGAAATACTTTGTGACAAGTACCACTGATTCTCAATTTGAAATTAAAAATGTGAATACCTTTGAACGGCTGTTAAAGATAAAAAACAATTCTAATTTATATAATTGGCTTTCATTTACTTCCGATAAAAACAAAATCATATTTACCAGAGATGATGGTTTAATAGAATGTTATGATATTAAAAAAGGGAATCGTGTTTTTAATGTAAAATGTTCCGATAGCTTCACAATTGGGTTGATGTTGACTAACAAAGATAAGGAATTAATAACTGAATCTTCAGATCACAAAATAGGTATATGGGATCTGCGAAAAATGGAATATACAAGGTACTTGAGTAACGACATTGACAAAATTGAAGGATTGGATGATTTTATCATTAGTTCAAACCTAAAATATGCAGCTGCATATTCTAATTCATCCTCAAAATTGAATATTTGGAATTACAAAAATGGCAAGGTAATAAAATCAATTACAGATAAACGTGTAAGGATTTCAAAGGTAAAGTTCAATCGCGAAGGCACGATACTAATTGTATCTTTGTATCAAAAAAGGAGTCGTTACTCTGAATTAAGGCTTTATGATTTGGCAACAGGCAATTTATTGCAATCTAAAGAAAACTCCAGTTTGAATTTTTTAGATTTTATCATCGAAAAAAATCAAATTGTATTATTTGATGAATTCGCAAAAGAAATAAAAATATGGGATTTAGATAAAAATAACATGGATAGTATACAGTTGCCTGTTTATTTGAATATTAAATATCTAAATTTATTAGATAATGAATATTTTGTAATACTCACAGAAAACAATCAAATTTTATTTTTCAATATTGCAGGAAAATTACTTTATACTCGAATGCATGCATTGAACAAAGATTGGATTGCTTTTAATCCTGATTTTTTCATAACAGGGAGTGAAATTCTTGCAAAAAAAATAAATTACTATTGCGGTAATTCAAAGTTGAATTCTGAACTTTTTAGGCATAAGTTTTATAAATTTGATTTGATTAAACAAGTGATGAGTAATTCAAGAAATAATAGTTCGAAGAATGTTTTTCAAGAAAATCTAGGAGAATTGAAAAAATGCAATTTAGACAAACCTTGAAATTTGAATCAAACGACAAGCATTTATTATAAACTATAGTTTGGATATCGGACGACTAATTTATACCGTAAACCGGAAAATTACTTATTTTGATTAGAACGACTATTTATAAAAACATTTTTATCTAGATGCTTTAATTTTACTTGTATGTTCATCCAACCCTCACTGCTTCGGATCTATATTAAACTGAATGGACGGGAAGAATAGATATTTTTTAGAGTTGGGCTCAAACATGTAGGTGCCCTTCAGCTCAATTGAATGATTTTTAATTGGAATGATAAAACCGCCACCAGCACTATATCCATAAATGCTTCCACCCAACTCGTTGTAAGTGCCAGCTTCTAAAAGCAACCACTTTTTGACAATAAACCCCAGCTTGTGCTGCGTGATTAAATTAGACTTGTTTTGAGGGATGTTTGGTGTAACCCATCCCGATATTTGTGATCCGCTGTGATCAATCCACATCAAAGAATTTGAATAAAAGATCCAAGATTTCAAATTTGATGATTGCTGATTCAGATTTATCTTTATCCGCCCTGTGAATGAATATGCAAGTTGATTTTTTGAAAAAGGATTTTTGAATTCGTAATTTTCAATCATTGAAATCCCCAATCCTCCCGAAAAACCGATTGCTGGATTCTTTCTTGGTGTCTGACCTTGAAGATCCCCCAAAATCGCAATTAAGATGAAGCTAAATAGATACTTTTTCATTTGATTGGTCTGATTTTAAACGTAAAACTTGGATAAAAGGTCAATTTTTTGTCTTTGGATTGTGCCAAACTACCAAACTCAATTTCGTATTCGTCCATTTTAAATCCAACGGCACCGGAAAAATAGGGTGAATATGTGAAAACTTTATTGGGATTGGTGTAACAAATTCCTGCACCTAATTTCAACCCTCTGAAGAGTATAAATCCAATTTCTTGGCTAGGCATAAAGCCATAACCGTTCTGGTTTTGAATGCCGTCAAAATTAATTTGCTCTTTAAATGCAGAATTCAAATTGTATAAAAATAGCCCTGTTTTTGAGTAAAACCCAGAATAATATCGGTTTGTTTTATGAAAAGGAATTTCCACTTCAGCACCTGTGTGAATGCTAAATGATTCCGAAATTCGCTGTACACCGCCTTTAATGGTGGTGTTTGCTGTTGCAAAAACGGATAGTTTTGTTTCGTTGAGATAAGCTTTTTTGGGCTTTTTTGGTTTTATTTTTTCCTCCTTTTTAGGCTTTGAGGGACTTGTATTAGTTATTTTTTTTGGTGCTTCAACTGCAGATTTGACTTTCGGTTGATTTGTCGGCCCTTTTTGCGTTACTGATTGCCTTGCCTCAGGAGTAGGCGTTTTTTGCGTTTTTACAGGAGTATTCTGAACGGGAGGTTGGTATATCGGAGCAGTAGGTGGGCTAGGTTCTTTTTGAGGGACATTGGGTGAGCTTTTGACGGGTTCACTTGGCTTGGATGGAGTATCAGGTGGTGTAATTGATGTTGGCGGACTTGGTGGCTCAACAACTGGATTTTGAGGCGGACTATACGGTGTGGTTGTATTTTCATCTTTCGATTGTTCAAAGTTGGATTGATTTGAATTATCGTTGTAAGTGTCATTAGGGTTGGTTTCTGGACTCGTCTGTTCCTCTTGCCAATAATTGGTAAAATCTGTTTTTGTGTGTGACAATAACCATTCGTATAATTTAGGATCCCTAAATACAAAAGCTATTTCATGTCCTGCATTCGGGTAGTAAGTAACTTTTAACGAGTCTCCACCGCCGCAGTTCTTAATTGCATTTACAGTTGTGTATGTTTCTTCAACTGGTACATCTTTGTCTTTTTTGCCGTGAAATGTCCAGATTGGCATTTTAACCAACGCACATGGGTTTGTCCATCCCAAATCAAGATAACTACCGCCGCACATTGGAGCCATGGCCGCTATTTTATGGTTCAAGCGAGAACCACAAATCCAAGTTCCCGATCCCCCCATACTCATCCCAAGAATGTAAATTCGCGCGTTGTCAATTCTGTAATTTTGCTTTGTCCATTCAATTAAAAAATCTATTTTGGAATAAGACCACGATGAATCCTTATGACATTGAGGAGCAAGCACAACACCCGGAATTTGCATGCCGTTTTTTTGTTCGTAAACAACGCCATATTTATTCATGACAGAATTTAAATTATTACCCCATAAAGATCTTCCATGCAGGAAAATAAAAAGTGGAACAGAGTTGCTGCTACTAGAATAATTCTTTGGGGTTGTAATTATGTAACCATATTTATCGAGGTCATAATTCTCAAATTTGAAGAGATTCTCATAATCTGGTACTTTTTTAGATTGGCAAAATAGAAAGGCTGGAAAGAAAAATAAAACACAAATGATTCGAAACATAGGTGCAAAATAATTCAAACGTGTTTCTTAACAAAGAAATTTTTAATATAGAGCCTATTTTAATTGGTGTAATTCGGATTCGCCCGGTTGATTTTGAATAAATGAATTCTCTAAATGCGTTTATTGCCAAAATCCAAAGTGACCCTGAATGTATTTTGTATTTTTATTCAATTTGGGAAATAGTGTTGATTTGAAATTTTTACAATTTAATTGGAATCATATTCCTCGCCAAACCATATCACTGCATATCCTTGAGACATTCCAATTCCAATTGAATTCCATTTTTTACTAGACCAAATTCCTTGATTAAGGATTACTTGGTTATGTCCTTGGCTATTTTTCCAACCGTTAATTGCATTTGCCGCAGTTGCGTTTGAACCATAAGATCCATATGCAATTTCATATCCATATCCTTTATAACTTGTCATTTCTTTTGGTTTTTGCCACATGCAATTTGCTTGAGCATGATCACTCGTATAGCAACATTGCGACCATGGTCCATGACTCGACCAACTATGTAAATTGCATTGATCATTGGTAATTTCGTTCGATTGCAAATCTTTTACATGAGATTGAGCAACAAATGTTAAAGATTTTGAAATGGGAATATTTGGCAAACCTAATTCATTGCGATAATTCATGATTAAATTATATAACTTGCTTTCTTCAGGACTCAGAGATTGGGCGTTGCAATTTATATAAACTGCAAAAAATATGAGGATAATTGTGATTTTTTTCATTTTGAATATTTTTATTTGAATAAGCAAATAAAAGGAATTTTAACTGGAATGCGATAAGATATTTTGTATGCGTGTTTCGACACGTCAAGTCTGTCCCTCCAAATAGAAAAATCTGGAATTTTTGTCCAAGCGCGCTTAATCAGTTTTCTCCTAAAATCGGAATTGTATCTCAACTTTATCCAAAGGTTGAAACTAAAGTGAACAATTCAATCATGAAAGGGTGGGGTTTTACAAATAAGGTTGGATTTTGTAATGCCTTATTTTTAAAGGGATTATTGGATGAAAATCTCATTTTTGTTTATATTTTAATATTAAAAAGTTATACACATTTTTATTTTTATGTTGGTGTTTTGAAATTTATTAATAAGATTTGGAAAAACAAAAAAACCA
>CAMBFD010000040.1 GCA_945865625.1 Chitinophaga pinensis | reverse complement strand
TTTGAATATATGAACATTGGCTCTACCGAATTTGAAGTATCTCCAGAGTTACCGGTACCAAAATTCCAAAAGTTATCTAGATATCCTTTTTTATAGGTCGAATTATTTTTAACAAACAACGTATCACCAACGCAATTTTTTGTAGGAATATTTAAAAGCAATTTGGGGCTTGGGAATATATAAACTTGTCTTTTATAAACGGTATCACAACCGGTTGTTAAGTCCGAAACTTTTAAAGATATGACCAAAGTACTATCCTCCAATGTAGAGTCGCTTGTTTGGAATTTAAATTCTAAATCATTTGAACCAGAGGGCGGCACTAAACTACCACCTGAAACCACCTTTCCTCCAGTGGTCCGAACCGCAATACTCGCACTCCATTTACTCGTCCCCGAACTTCCATATTGACTATTATTATAGGCGCGAGGAGAATTCATATTATACATAACAGGAACGCCTAAAATTGTTACATCATATGTTAAATTCTTCTGATAAATTGCTGAATTAGGCGTTGTTACTTTGGAAGTTGCAGAAAACCCATTTCCCCCAGGCGAAGCAATTACATTAACACTGTAACTTAAAGTATCATTTGACGATTTATCATCAGGAATGCTTAAAAAAAGTTGAATTTTATTGGTCCCTGCGATTACCAGTTGAAGCGGTGTTTTGAATGTATAAATACCCGTGTCCCCTGGCAATATTTTTTGCGTAACTGTTTCTGTGATTAATTTCCCATTTACCGTGAATCCAACTTTGAAATTATAGGCAGTATCAATAAAATTATTCTTAATGAATAACTTTATTGTTCTTTCATTTCCAGAACAAACTTGACTTGAAAAATTCAAATCAGATTTGACCAGTTGTAAATCCATAAAGCTTTCAAAAGCACCCCTATCATTTTTAACTAAATTCCTTGAAGATTTTTTGATATCCTGAGAATTAGATACTTTGTAATTTACATTATTCTGATTTTCAAAACAATTCGATTGAAAATTATATTTTGCAACATCCTTAAAAACCGGATTTAAGAATCGTTCTCCTGGACCTACATCTGAGCTTGACTTCCACCCACTAAAATTTCCAAAAGATGTTGTACCCAATGCCCAATATTCAGAACTAAAACCGGAAATATTAAATGTATTATTGTCAACCTCTTTTAAAGTAGAAGTAGTATAAATATAAACGGGATAAGCAGTTGATGTTCCTTTCATATCAACAATATTTCCAACAAAAGAGATATAAGAATCTTCATCGTTATAGAAACCAATTGAATTTTGACCAGAATTATTTTCCCTCAAATAAATTGTATTCTGAAACATATTTGATGTATAACCTGAATTGTAATTCAAATTAAATTCTGAATAATTTTCAGTATTGGCATCATTAAACGCAATCAAATTTGAATTAAAATTTAAATTGCCAAGGAAATAGAAATATGTACCCCAAAAAAATGAAGTAGATCCCAATCCTTTATTTGAAGTAATCATGTTTCGATTAATATCCCAATCAGCACTATATAATGACACAAGTCCATACATTTCGGCATTTGAAATATTTGAATCTAAAACATTGTCATTCATGGTATTCTGATTAAAATATTTTGTTTGGACGCTTATAGTATAAATCAAAATACCACTGCCATTCGAGGCGCTTCCGAAATCACATTTTCGTATCGAATTCTCAACGATATTAAGATCCGCACCAGCATAACAATATATACCCGTAGAATTACCATAATTCCCATTTAAATTATAGATTTTATTCTTAGACAAAGTGAATGCAACACAACTTTCAACTGAAATACCATTACAAGAACTATTAAATAATACATCAAAAATTTTATTTTGATCAACACTGTTGGTTAATTTAGATGTGCCAAACACATTGTAAAAATTACATCCATTAAACGTTGAAATCAAATTACTTGAACTTGCCGTAGCAGATTTAAAAGGCAGATCTCTAATGATATTTGAATTTACAACAACTGCCTTAGTTGAAGCATATGCCTCTCTTACAGAAATGCCAGTTAAAGTTGTGTCAACAATAGAATTTGAATTTGCATTATCACGCGAAATTTCATTGTTTGAAAACTCTTCACCATTCACATATTTTGCAAAAATTCCAAACGAATAAAAGTTTGTAATTTTATTACCAACAAAAGAATTATTTGAACCAGTTGATGAATAAGTAGATGTGCCTTGTTGATCAATAATACCATATGCAGGTCCGGGTGAGCCGGTTAATGAAGTTCTAAGAATACAATTTTTGATCGTATTTCCAATACCATTATGAGATGAGGTTGTCGTTTTTAATGAGGTGTTATTCGATGCAAATGAAATATATGCACCTTCAGGAACCTGAGAACTTGAAAGATTCGTTAATTCAACAACACACGAATCTACAACATTGTAATCTGCCCCATTGTAAAAGCGAATTCCTTGAGCAAGACTGGAACTACTAGAGTTAAGAACATTTAACTTTTTAATTTCAAAATAATCGGCACCGTTAAAAGACAATACTTCATAGTTCAAATTGCCAACAATCTTTTTCCCATTGCCATCAATGAAAATTTTCTTGGAGGATGTAGTTGGATTGGTTGAATGTTGATTGAATTGTACTAACGAACTTGTCGTTAAATCAGACATCACTTTAATCGATACGTTTGCACTAACGCCATTCGTGTTGAAGGCAGAAACAAAATCGGACCAGCTTGCGAAATTGGTGCCAGATGTTGCACCTCCAATTGTATAATTACCCGATAATTGAGCACTTAATCCATTGAAAACAAGAAAAATGCACATAAAAAGTAATTTTAAACCATTTTGAATCATAATTATTGTAAGTTGAATATTAACAAATTTAATGAAATTTTTACACTAATTTCAAATTCAAAAAAAATGACCAATTTCTTAGCCATTACAAATGATTAAATAAGGGAATCTGATTCTAATTCACCGTGAAAATCACTACTAGGACTTTCAAACATTTCCAAATCGAAGTCCCTCACAGCAGAAAAAACGTGATCAAAAATATCGGCTTGCGTATCTTCAAAACCGACCCATTTCTTTTCTTTAGCGAAACAATAAATTTCTATCGGCAATCCTTTATCAGTTGGAGCCAACTGCCTAACAAGGTGCTCCATTTCACGATTAACCGAACTAACTGATTCAATATAAGCCTTTAAATAAATTCTAAAGAGCCCTAAATTCGTTAAATGTCTGCCGTTTCCTTTAATCGATTTATCAAAGCCCATACTCTGATTAAAAGCATCAATTTCGGGTTGTTTTTCTTCAATGTAAGATTTTATCAAATTAATTTTTTTGTATTTCTCTAACATTTTATCTGTGCAAAAACGGATACTCGAAATTTTTATAAATACTGCTCTTTTAATTCTACGTCCACCCGACTCCTCCATTCCTCTCCAATTTTTAAAAGACTCAGTGGTGAATGCTATAGTCGGAATTGTGGTATCTGTATTATCCCAATTCTTTATTTTAACGGTAGATAAATTAATATCAGTAACAATACCATCGGCTCCATATTTTGAGAATTCTACCCAATCACCATTTCTCAACAAATCATTGGTTGAAATTTGCACCGATGCCGCAAATCCTAACAAAACATTTTTAAAGGCCAATGCAAGAACAGCAGACATTGCTCCAACAGCGGTGAACAAAGCCCATAAAGGTTTACCAGATATGATTGAAATAAGCACTAGAAGTGCTAGAATATTAATAATCATACCAATTAATTGGGTAAATGAAGCAATAGGTTTATCCTTTAAGTTATCAATTTCCAATAAAATAACCTTCATAACCTTCAGAGCTGATTGTAAGAATAAAACAATCACAACAACCATGATAATTTCGAAAAGACCTTGTGCAAATGGCAAGAATTTTTGAAATTCAAATAGCACCAATGGCATTGTATATTTTGCAAAAATTGCAGGAATTATATGTCCTAAATGCTTGAATATTTTCTTTTCAACCAAAATATCCATGAATTTATTATTACGCTTACTTGCGTATTGTTTCACCATTGCTAAAATTAACTTCCTGGAAATCCAATCGATAATTACAATCAACAATATTAGAGTTGAGAGCAAAATGAGTAATTTTACAACCAATGCCGATTCCTTTGAAACTCCAGCCTTGATAACCAATTCCATCACCCAACTTGCAAACCTCTCTTGCAATGAAAATGTATGCTTCATATCCATAATACAAAATTACGCCATACTCAACTAAATTCAATGTGAAATAAACCATTTTGCTTTTTTCAACGTTCTAATTAGATCTGAAATATTATCTTTGAAACAATGACAATTAAAATTCCAAAATGGTTGATGCTCTCTATTCTTGCATTTTTCTTGAGTTCAGGCGCAAGAATGGTCAACGATTTATTTGAATTTTCTAAAAATCTAGAAATATTTGCAGCTGTTTATAAGGAAGTTGGCGATAAATACGTAGATGAGGTTCCCCCAGGAAAGTTAGTCAAAACTGCCATTAGCTCAATGCTTTCCAATCTCGATCCTTACACCGTTTTCTTTAGTGAATATCAAGCTGAAGAAGCTCTCATTGAGCGACAAGGCGAATATGGAGGTGTGGGTTGTCAAGTAATTTACCGCAATGATTATCCAGTTGTCTCAGAAGTTTTTGAAGGATATGCCTTTGATAAAGCAGGTGTAAAAATTGGAGATATTGTTACATCAATCCTTAAAGATAAAGAAACTATATCCCTCAAAAATAAAAACCAAGATGAAGTATTCCAATACTTTAGAGGTGCGCCAAATACAAATATTGAAATCACAATTCTTAGGGGAAACCAAACTTTAAATAAGAAAATAACCAGAGTTACTGTCAAAAGCAAGAATGTACCTTATGCTGGCATGTTAACTCAAAACATTGGGTATATTAAGTTGGATGAATTTGGACAAAAATGTTCCGATGAAATCGAAACCGAATTGAAAAAATTAATGGCTACCACCCAGTTAAAAGGGCTGGTTTTGGACTTAAGAAACAATGGTGGCGGATTGTTAAATGAGGCCGTTGATATTGTGAGACTTTTTGTGGGCAACAATCAACTTGTAGTAACACTAAAAGGCAAAAATGAAGACGGACCTAAAAAATGGTTAACCTCAGGTGCTGCCATAGCGCCCGATTTACCCCTATTGGTTTTGGTTAACAAAAATTCTGCTTCTGCTTCTGAAGTTGTGAGTGGTAGTTTGCAAGATCTCGATCGAGCTGTAATTGTTGGGCAAACAAGTTTTGGCAAAGGACTGGTTCAAAACTATTCTAACCTTCCGTACCGAACTCAAATGAAAATTACCACTGCCAGATATCATACTCCCAGCGGCAGATGTATTCAGAAACTTCAATACGCCGAAAAAGATGAAAATGGCAAAGCAACAATTAAAAAAACCGAAGATAAAATACCATTTAAAACAGCAAATGGCAGAACAGTTTTTGAAGCTGGCGGTGTTGATCCTGATATTTTCTTCCCCCTCTTTGGAGGTGCTAGTATGATTCAATGGTTCGATAAAGAAAATTTCATTTTTGATTGGGCGAATTTGTACACTCAAAATAATTTGAGCTTAAATGTGAATCTTTCAAATCAAGAATTTGTTTCTGATTTTGAAAAATTCATTGCTCTTAACGCCCCCAAACAAATGCAAAAAAATTGGCAGTTACAGCTCAAAAAACAAGGACTCGATAGCTTTTGGGTTCAGCAAATGGGACTATTTGTATTGGATGAAAAGAAACTAAACAATATTCTTTTATCTGGAATTAAAACGAATTTTGATATTGTTGCAAATCAATTAAAATTAGCCATTTATAAAAGAAATCTCAAAAATGAAGACTATTTCTTAAATGCTTTAAAAATTGATTCTGAAATTAAAAAGTGCATTGAAATCTTAAACGCTCCTGAAAGAATTAAACTGATTCTTAAAAAATGATTTCAAACATCATACTTCTCTTTTTTGGCGGTTGTTTGGGTGGATTTCTTGCCGGATTGCTTGGTGTAGGTGGAGGAATGATTTATATTCCTTTATTGAGTTTATTACTGACTCAACAAACTGGAATTCAAAGCGATGAAATTGTTAAATTTACACTGGCGAATTCCTTTGGACTTGTATTCCTTTCGGGTATTTCCGGTATTTACAGACAAATAAAACTAAACGTTTATAGCTTCAAAAACACGCTTGTCATTGGAATTCCAGGAGCAATAGCCGCTACCACAATGAGTTATTTCATTCAAGAAGGTAGCTGGTATCAAAAAGAAAATTTTCAAATCGTTTTTCTTTTTTTTCTCATCATTTCAATTGGCAACATGATCTTTGGCAAAAAAAAGGAGGAGAATCATTCACCAATAAAACCTGAGCGTGAATTTTTCATTCAAATTTCGGTTGGTTTGTTTGCTGGAGTTGTTGTCTCCCTTAGTGGGCTCGGTGGCGGCATCGTTATGGTTCCGCTCTTTAGATGGTTATTGAAAAAACCCATCCATGAAGCAACTTCGCTCAGTTTAAGCATTATTCCGCTGATTTCGATCATTCCAATTTTGCAATATCTAACAGCGCCAAATGTCCCTCAATTAACTCAATATGGGCATCAATTTCCTCAATTTGGATTTCTAGTTTGGCCATATTTTGTTCCAATGGCACTAGGGGTCATTTTTTTCTCATCTTTTGGACAGAAAACAGCACCTAAAGTGTCGGTTTTCTGGCTAAGAGTTATATTTGCATTTTTATCGACAATCATTTTAGCAAAAACCCTTTATGAAATTTTTTAATACCTATAAAACCACTGCTCTAATTTCCTTATTTTTTGTAGGGACAATTGGCGCACAAAATAATGAAGTATCAGAAACAAAAGCACGTTTAAAAGCTGATATTTCCTTCTTAGCTTCAGATCAATTGGCGGGTCGCCAAACTGGTTCTCAAGGTGAGCTTGCAAGCGCAGAATACATTCGCAAAGAATTCAAAAAGAACAAATTGAAATTATTGGGTAAAGAAGGATTTCAAGAATTTAGCATCATTCAAATGAGAATTGCATCTAACAAATGCAGAATGGCTATTATTCCCCAATCAAGCGACGGAACCACTAAAGAATTTCAACTTTTTGAAGAGTATTACCCTCTTTCTTTATCGAGCAACAATGATTCTGTAACCGCTGAAACGATAGATATTGGATATGGTATAGTCTGCGAAAAAGAGAAAAAAGACGACTATGTTGGTCTAAATGTATCTGGTAAAATTGTTATTATAAGATTGGGGTATTTTGCACAAAATGAATATCCAAATTCGCCTTTAATAGAATATTCCGACATTGCAACAAAAGTAAAAGAGGCAGAAAAACACGGAGCTGTAGGCGTAATATTCTTAAAAGTAAACCCAAATGACGAAAATCCAAGCGGTCAATTATCCAGAACTGTAACACCTTCTAAAATGCCAATTTTCTTCTTCAAGGCAAAACCTTCATTTCCCGTGGGTCTGAGTGTAACACTTAAAAGTTATCTTTTTGCGCCAAAGGCTGTTGGACATAATGTAATTGGATTTAAAAATAATTTCCGAAAGAAAACAGTTGTGATATGTGCACATCACGATCATATTGGGAATAACGAGTACGACAATAGCAAAATTAAAGGAATTTCTGGCATTCATAATGGTGCCGATGACAATGCATCTGGCGTGGCTACCTTGCTTGAACTTTCAAGAAAGTTGAAAGGTTGGAAATACAGAAAAAACAATTACTTATTCTTGGCTTTTAGCGGCGAAGAATTAGGACTTTTAGGGTCCAAATTTTTCATTCAGAATCCGGAAATTGATCTAAAGAAAATTAACTTTGTAATCAATATCGATATGCTTGGCAGAATTGATTCTACAAAGCAACTTCTTTCAATAAATGGCATTGGAACTTCTCCAGCTTGGGTTAAATCTTTGGAAAAAGTTAAAAATGACACGAATCAATTGAAAATTACGACCACAGAGAGTGGCATGGGGCCGTCGGACCACGCAAGTTTTTACCTCGAAAATATTCCAGTTTTACATTTCTTTTCAGGTCAACATAGCGATTACCATACCCCAGACGACGACGAATACAAGATCAACTACCAAGGCATGTATAACAGCATTGAAGTGATTAAACAAATGATCAAATTGAGTAGCAAATGCAAGAAAATTCCGTTTTCCAAAACAAAAGATGCCACACCGGGAAGAACTAAGTTTAAAATTACCATGGGGGTAATGCCTGACTATTCTTTTTCCGGAAAAGGAATGAGAATTGACGGAGTTACTGATAACAAACCTGCTTCTAAAGCTGGTTTACAAAAAAATGATATTATTACCCAACTTGGATCAAATAGCATTACCGGAGTTGAAGATTATATGGTTGCTTTGAGTAAACTTTCTGCTGGTGAAAAAACAACAGTGACAATCATTCGCGGGACTGAAACGTTAACAAAAGAGGTTCAATTCTAATGAAAATTATAGACCATATCAAAGAAAGAAAATCTACATTGTTTTCTTTCGAAATTTTACCTCCTTTAAAAGGACTTGGAATACAAAGTATTTATAACGCAATTGACCCTCTCATTGAGTTCAATCCGGCTTTTATTGATGTTACCTACCATAGAGAAGATTTCGTGCTTAAAAAACGCGCCGATGGTTCTTATGATAGAATTTCCACAAGAAAACGCCCTGGTACAGTTGCAATTTGCGCTGCAATCCAAAACCACTATAAAATTGATGCTGTTCCTCACCTAATTTGTGGGGGATTTTCAAAAGACGATACAGAAACCGCTCTCATTGAATTAAGCTTTTTAGGAATCGATAACGTTCTGGCATTAAGAGGTGATGCCCGCAAAGGCGATCTATATTTTGAACCAGAAATCAATGGAAATAAAAATGCTCTCGATCTAATTCATCAAATAAAAAACATGAATTCAGGCATTTATCTCGATGAAGAATTAACCATTGTTCACGAATCAGACTTTTGCATTGGTGCAGCTTGTTATCCAGAAAAACATGCAGATGCTCCAAATATGCAAAACGATATGAAATATCTTAAGCGTAAAGTTGAAGCAGGTGCTCAATTTATAGTGACCCAAATGTTTTTCGACAATAAACATTACTTCGATTTTGTTCAAAGTTGTAGAGATAATGGTATCAATGTTCCTATTATTCCTGGTATCAAACCTTTGTCAACCAAAAAACAACTTTTAGTACTTCCAAAAATATTCAATATTGATTTACCTGAATCTCTCACAAATGAAGTTGAAAAATGCCAAAATGATACTCAGGTTGCTGAAATTGGAACAAATTGGGCCATCCAACAATGCAAAGAATTGATGCAGGCCGATGTTCCTGTTTTGCATTTCTATACAATGGGCAAAAGCTCTCAAACTAAAACAATTTGCGAAAGCATTTTTTAATGAATGATTGAAGCTACAGTCATTAAATCTACAGGCAGTTGGTACATTGTTCAAACCCAAAATGGCGAAATTGTTAGGGCAAGAACAAGAGGCAAAATGCGCCTTCAAGATTTAGACACAAGCAACCCTGTAGCTGTTGGCGATTTGGTTAATATTGAACTCGATGCCAATTATGAACACACAGCTTCAATTACAGAAGTAAAACATAGGAACAATTGGATTATTCGAAAAGCGAATAAACTAAGTTCAAAACGACAAATTCTTGCAACCAATCTCGATGCAGCCATTTTAGTGGCTAGCTTATTTGCACCAAGAACTTCTCTAGGATTTATTGATCGATTTTTACTTTGTTGTCAATCAATGCACGTTCCAGCTGTTTTATTCTTAAACAAAACAGACTTGCTCGGTGATGAAATACAAAAGGTTACCGATGAACTCAATAGGGTTTATAAAGACGCAGATGTTACCATTCTAGTGGGTTCGGCTAGAAAAAACCAAGGACTTCAACCTCTGCTAGAATTTATTTCTGGGAAAAGAATTCTACTCGCAGGACATTCTGGCGTAGGAAAATCTACAATATTAAATACCCTATTCCCCGATGTTAGGGCAAGGGTTGGTCGTATTTCTGAATCGCATGAAAAAGGAAGACACACCACAACTTTTGCCGAAATGTTTATGCTCAATAACAACACACAAATAATTGACACTCCAGGCATCAGAGATTTTGGCGTTGTAGACATTCCAGAAGAAGAAATTGCACATTATTTCCCTGAATTTAGACTTGTAATGAATCAATGTAAGTTTAATAACTGTAAACACGAACACGAGCCAGAATGCGCTGTGTTAACTGCTGTGAGTCAAAACATTATCCCTCAAGAAAGATATTACAGTTATTTAAGCATTTTACACAATGAGGATATGTATAAATAACGATATTTGCCCTTTCTCTTTATGAAAATACGTTTCAAAAATAGTACCCTAATTTTATTCATTTGCATGGTGGCAATTTTCCAATCTTGTATTGATGAAACGATTTATAGCGGTTCTACTTTGCTAAAATTTTCAAAAGATACCGTTCTGTTTGACACCATTTTCACCCGTCAACCAGGGTCTACTTACCCTATTTCGGTGACTAAAATTATTAGCATTAAAAACACGGAAAATGCATGGGTTAAAGCAAATTTCAATCTTGGTGGTGGTCTAAAATCGCCTTTCAAAATGAACATCGATGGCGTGGCTGGTAAAGAAATTAAAAACCTCGAAATTGGACCGCAAGACAGCGTGTTCATTTTCATTCAATGCGCCCTTGAAGCCAACAATCAAATCAATCCTGCATTGGTTTTAGATAGCCTAATGGCAACAGTAGGACAAACTACATCTAAAGTCATGTTGGGTGCCTACGGCTGGGATGCTCATTATTACAAAGACTCCATCATTCCTGACAATACAACTTGGACAGATACCAAAAAACCATATGTAATAATTGGAAATGTTTTGGTTCTAGAAAATACAACTTTCAATATTTCTGAGGGAGTTCAAGTTTACACCTCTGCCCCACAGCCAAATCGATTTACTGGGATTCTCATTCAAGGTAAATTTAAAGTTATTGGCTCTGAAAACAACAAAGTTAGCTTTAAAGGCGACAAGCCAGTTTTTGCAACTAAAACATTGCCCAATCAATGGGGCGGTATCTACTTTTTTCCGGGTGCAACTGGAAATTTCAAATATGCCGAAATTACAAATGCCATCATTGGTATTCGGGTAGATTCGCTCGGGAACGGTTCTAACCCTTGTGTTGAGTTGGAGCAATGTAAAATTCAGTATTGCGGTCAAGCTTGTATCATTGGGGTTACTTCTAGCATTAAAGCCACAAATTCCCTTTTTGCAGATGCCGGATCTTATACTTTCTTGGCTTTTTTGGGAGGAAATTACACCTTCAACCATTGTACATTCGCTGAATATTCAGGTTTTACATCTCGTCAGAAGGGACATTTTGCCTTAACCAACACCCAAAGAAATGAAAATGGTGCTTTACTCAACAGCAAACCCCTCTCTGCTTCAATTTTAAATTCTATTATTTATGGGGGAAATTTTGATGAAGTTTATATCGATAAAGTTTTGAATACAGCATTCAATGTAACTGCCGAAAGCAATCTGATTAAGTTTACAAACACAGATAAATTTTTCGACCCAACCCTAAACTTCATCAACAAAAAGCCCAAGTTTATTGATATTTCATTTGGCAATTATGCTTTAGATACTTTGTCGGATGCCATTGGGAAAGCCCAAGTGAGCACACCGCCTGTAATCATTGATATCAATGGTAAGCAACGAAAAAACATTCCCGATTTAGGAGCTTACGAACGATCCTTTTAACATAATTTTTTGCGTTTTCCGCAAAAACAAAGTGATTTATTTTCTTTTTTCTGCAAAAAATTGCTTCATCAGTGCTGCACACTCATCGGCTAAAACACCTTTTACAAGATTCGTTTTATGATAAAGTATACTTTCAGAAACAATAGAATAACCAAATTTAGGTTCAGAAGCGCCAAAAACAACTTTATTAAATCTAGCCCACTTTAAAGCGCCCCCACACATCACACAAGGTTCAATTGTAACATATAATGTGCATTCTTCTAAAAATTTACTATTCATATATTGCGCTGCGCTGGTAATAGCCAACATTTCTGCGTGCGCAGTTACATCCATCAACTTTTCAGTTTGATTGTAACCCTTGCCAATGATTTTATTTTCATAAACAACCACAGCTCCAATTGGAACTTCATCTTCTTCGAATGCTTGACATGCTAAATCCAATGCCTTACGCATGAAATAAGCATCACTAAATATTTCCTCGTCAATTTCTTTCATAATTTCTTTAGCAATTAAGCCATTTTTTACGGAACTTTGTTATATAAATATGAGAATTGGTATTGTGCTTTATCCCACCTTTGGTGGAAGCGGTGTGTTGGCTACTGAATTAGGGAAAGCGCTTTCAAAAATAGGGCATGAAGTCCACTTTATTAGCTACCATCAACCTGCAAGATTAGATTTCTTTATGGAGAACATCTTTTTTCATGAAGTGATCATCCCTCAATATCCACTTTTTGAATATGCACCCTACGAAACTGCTTTGGCAGGAAAGATTGTTGACATTGTAAAGTCAGCTAAATTAGAGGTTCTACACGTGCATTATGCCATACCGCATGCATCTGCAGCTTTACTAGCGAAACAAATATTAAAGGAAGAAAACATCAATATCCCCGTTGTAACCACATTGCACGGTACCGACATTACACTTGTTGGGAGAGAAGCATCTTATGAGCCTGTAGTTAGTTGGAGTATCAATAATTCAGATGCTGTAACTGCAGTTTCGCATAGTTTAAAGGCCGATACATTAGAACATTTTCATATCCGTAGAGAAATTCATGTAATTCCAAATTTCATTGATTTTACAAGATTCAATAAAAAACCAAGAGCACATTTTAAAAAAGCAATCGCGCCGAATCAGGAGAAAATCTTGGTACACACTTCCAATTTTAGAAAAGTAAAAAGGGTTGATGACGTCATTCGGATTTTTGAAATTGTTCAAAAGTCTATTTCTGCCAAATTATTACTCATTGGAGATGGCCCCGAAAGAAGTCATATAGAAAAAGTTTGCAGGGAATTAAACGTTTGCGACAAAGTAACCTTCCTTGGAAAGCAAGAAGCCATAGAAGAAATATTAAGCGTTTGTGATTTGTTTTTACTGCCTTCAGAACGCGAAAGTTTCGGATTGTCGGCACTAGAGGCAATGGCCTGCGAAGTTCCAGTAATTAGTTCAAATGCAGGTGGTTTGCCTGAAGTAATTGAAGATGGTGTCAACGGATTTTTATCAAACGTTGGCGACGTTGAAAAAATGGCAGCAGATGCCATTTATATCCTTTCTGACGAATCCAGATTTACACACTTTAGAAAAAATTCATTGCTGAAAGCAAAGGAATTCGATTTGGCAAAAATCTTGACTCAGTACGTAGAACTATACGAATCAGTTCTTTGAGTAGTGCTCTTTTAGAAACTTTAGGGCAATGCTAATTTGATTTTCAACCGTTTTGGGCGAAATATCTAATACCTCAGCAATCTCTTTATAACTAAGCTCGTAAATACGGCTCATTAAGAAAATTTGCTTGCATTTAGTTGGCAACATATCAATCAATGTATGTATTTTAGTTTCAGCTTCTCTTGCTTCCAACTTAGAATGTGCATTCACAGCGCCATCAAAAACGGGCGCATCATCGGTTAACTCAGAATAATCTAATTTCGCTTTTTTAATAAAATTAAGACATCTATTTTTAACCGCAGTAAACAGGTAACTCTTAATTCCTGTGGCTTCCAATCTGTTATCGTTTTGATTCCAAATTGCAATAAATACGTCATGTACAATCTCTTCTGCATCATTGCTTTTTCCAATAATGGATGTTGCAAATGCAATTAAACCAGGACGAAATTTCCTGAAAAGTTCTTCAAATGTTAGACCGTATTGTGTCAAATTATCTTATTTAGAGTTAAAGTATTAACCTAAAGGCAAAAATAAGACCAAAGAAGGTAAGCCAAATAAAAAAAGTTTCCCCTAAATGTTAATTAGCTAAATCTGATACAAATTGCAAATGCATCAGCTTTAATTCTTCATAAGTAAATTCACCGTCAAAATACTTAATTGCAGCATCTATGTCCTCAACTTCAATTGTTTTAAAGTATTGAATGATTTCATCTTGAAAATCTTCATCTAAGAATTGAGCTAAGAAAAATTTAATATTTATTTTGGTACCAGAATTTATAATTTGCTCCATTTCATAGATCAAATCTTCGAAGCCAATTCCAAGCTGTTTCGCAATATCCGGAAGGTCAACTTTTTTGTCTATGTTCAAAATAATGCTCACTCTCTTTGCCGATTTTTCAGAATTCCCCTTTAGAACAATGTCCATTGGTCGTTCAATATCATTCTCTTGAACATATTTTTCAATATAATCTAAAAATGGAGCCCCAAATTTTTGTGCTTTATTTTTCCCAACACCATTGATATTTGCAAGTTCATCGATGGTAATTGGAAATTTGATGGCCATATCTTCCAAGCTAGGATCCTGGAAAATAACATAAGGAGGCAATTCTTTTTCCTTTGCTACCTTCCTTCTTAAATCCTTTAAATTTGAGAAAAGCACTTCATCACAAACACTTTCTAATTTAAAACTCTCAAAGTCATCTTCTGAAACATTGTCGTACTCAACATCAACCGACATTTCATGAGCCACTGGCTTAACAATATATTTTTTACCAGCATCATTAATGCTTAATAAACCATATTTTTCAATATTTTTATTCAGATATCCATTCACCAAAGCCAAGCGAACCAAAGATTTCCAAAATAATTTATCTTTATCTTTACCAATAGCGAACATTGCATGCGTTTCGTGAGCATAGCTTTTAATACCTGAATCTGATTTATTGCCAACAATAAAGTTAACAATATGATTCATCGAAAATTCAGATTTCAGCACATCGAAACACATTAATGCATCTTTTAGTTCTTTTGCAATGTCTTGTTTTGGCTTGGGATGCGCGCAATTATCGCACATTTTATTACAATCTTTTTCATCGTAAGTTTCACCAAAATAATGCAACAACAGTTTACGTCTGCATTGCGAACTTTCTGCAAAAGCAGCCGTTTCAGCAATTAACAAACCTCCAATTTCTTGCTCCGCCACGGGTTTATCTTTCATAAACTTCTCCAGCTTTTCAACATCATTTGGATTGTAATATAGCAAGCAATCGCCTGTCATACCATCTCTGCCGGCCCTTCCTGTTTCTTGATAATATCCTTCAAGACTCTTTGGAACATCATAATGAATCACAAAACGCACATCTGGCTTATCTATACCCATTCCAAAAGCAATGGTGGCCACTATGACGTTGCAATCTTCCATTAAAAATGCATCTTGGTGCTGCGCACGAACTTTTGCATCTAATCCAGCGTGGTATGGCAATGCTTTAATGCCGTTCATTTTAAGCATTTCAGCAATTTCTTCAACCTTTTTGCGCGACAAACAATAAACAATACCAGATTGATTATTGTGTAATTTTATGAAGGACAAAATCTCTTTGTGAACAATATCTTTTCTGCCTTTTGGTTTAACCTGATAATATAAATTACCTCTATTGAAAGAACTTTTAAAAAGTTTCGCATCCAACATTCCAAGATTCTTCTGAATATCGTACTGAACTTTTGGTGTTGCTGTTGCTGTTAATGCTAAAATTGGAACGTCCCCAATTGTTTTAACCATCTGACGTATCTTCCTGTATTCTGGTCTGAAATCATGTCCCCACTCAGAAATACAATGCGCTTCATCTACAGCCACAAAAGAAATTTTGACTTTACTTAATAGCTCTAAAGTATCCTCTTTTTTGAGGGTTTCAGGAGCTACATAAAGCAATTTTGTGTCGCCAGCTAACATATCTGTAACAACTCTATTGAGTTCAGTTTTACTCAAAGAGCTATTTAAAAAGTGAGCCAAGCCATTGCTCTTTGAAAATCCTCGAATATTGTCAACTTGGTTTTTCATTAAAGCGATGAGTGGCGAAATCACAATAGCTGTTCCTTCTTTCATCAATGCTGGCAACTGATAGCACAGCGACTTACCTGCGCCTGTTGGCATGATCACAAAGCAGTCTTCACCTGCTAAAATACTTTGAATAACTAATTCTTGATTACCCTTAAACCCGTCAAATCCAAAAAATTCCTTTAAACATCTTTTGGGATCTTTAGCGTCCTGAAAAGCTCCTTCCATACAATATTATCAATCTCTATTAAGGTGTGTGTTATTATGTTTATTGGTATAAGGCAACGATGACCATTTACCTAAAAACCGATGATGTGAAGATACAACCTTTTTTTTAATTGATAATAATAATTTAACGCTTAAATCGGAATTTCAACCTCTAAGTGACATTTTTTTAGTTAATTTGAACCAAAAATCACAATATTGAACCATAATCAACAAAATATTATTCAAAATGTAGCAATTGAAGCTATTCAAAATGAACTAAATTCTTTACAGGTACTTCCTCAATATATTGA
>CAMBFD010000039.1 GCA_945865625.1 Chitinophaga pinensis | reverse complement strand
TGTCTGTTTCTAAATGCTCTTTCAACATTTGAAGTTGAACCAATGCAATAAGAGAATAGTTTACAATGCCCATGAATTCGCCTTTGATGTCATCTCCAACTGCATTTTTACCACTATCTTCAATATTTCTAATTCTTTGTGCTTTAATATATATTTGATCGGTTAAACTGCTTGGACGAAACAAACGCCAAGAGGTTCCATAATCTTCGTTTTTACGGAGGAAAACAGACTTACACGATTTAATCACTGTGGTATATTGTTTTTTGGTATCTTGCATTCTAAAGCAAAGATGAAAGTTGATTTTGGATTTGGCAAACTTTAATGCTAAAAACATCAACAATTTTGAATTTTCATTTTTTTTCGTTATATTTATTGGAGTATGAATTCATTTGAAACGCTATTTAATGGTTTAAACAATCAACAAAAACAAGCTGTTGAACAACTTGATGGACCGGTAATGGTCATTGCGGGACCAGGAACTGGGAAAACCCAAATCTTAGCCACACGAATCTTGAACATTCTGAATACAGACACTGTTCCAGAAAATATTTTATGCCTAACGTACACTGAATCTGGCGCCACAGCAATGCAACAGCGATTAAGCCAATTCATGGGTAGTGATGCTTTCAAAGTAAACATTCATACGTTTCATGGACTTTGCAATAAAATCATTAAAGACTTTCCAGAAAAATTCAGCAAACGCGAAATGCGCGTATTGGATGATTTGGAGAGAATTGATATTATTCAGCAGATCATTGAAGAAATTAAAGAAGACTCACCCATTAAAACATATTCCGACGACGCTGCTTCATTGCGCTTGCAACTCGTTAAAATTTGGAGTTTAATGGAATCTGAAGGCTACACCACTGACAGCTTTGAATTGTGGATCAATTATTTAAAAGAAGATGAGATTTTCAAACTCCAATTCCCTGAATTGATTTACAAACGAAAGTTCAAGGAATTCCAGGCCGGTGATATTAAAGAAACAGATCGAAAAAAATTGGCCGACGCTTGGACCAAACTCATTGAAGCGGCAAAATTATTCAACAGGTATAAGTCCCTCAAAATTGAAAAAGGAGTTTATGAATTCTCCGACATGCTTTATTGGGTAAATGAAAAATTGAAATCTGATGAAGAACTAAAGCTCTTGGTTCAAGAAAAATACCACTATGTATTGGTCGATGAATATCAAGATACGAGTGGAATTCAAAACGAAATACTCTATTCACTCATCGATTATTGGGAAGACAATCCTAACTGTTTTGTGGTTGGCGACGACGACCAAAGCATCTATGCCTTTCAAGGGGCAAAAGTGAGTAATATGCTGACATTCAAAGAAAAGTACAGTGAGAATATTAAAACCATTGTACTCACTCAAAACTACAGAAGTAGCCAGCCAATTCTGGATGACAGTTGCCGTTTGATTGAAAAGAATACAAGTCGCTTGGTGAATACCATGGAAGGACTTAGTAAAGACCTCATTAGCAGCGGGGAGAACAAAAATTTCGAACATGTAGAAACCTCATTTCATCTTTACTTGAATGAATTTCACGAATCGGTTGGTACCGTTGAAAGCATTCATACCATGATTTCAAAGGGTATTGCACCGAGTGATATTGCCATTTTATATAGCAAACACAAACATGCCGATACAATTGTGAGTTTATTTCAAGAAAAAGGCATTCCTTTTGTATTGAATAGAGCCATCAATATTCTTCAAGAGCCCATTGTAAAACAATTGTTGCAATGGCTGAATTATTTATCGCAAGAATCAAATTTGGCAAATTCAGGAGAATATCTCCTGTATAGAATATTACTGAGCGATTTATATACGATACCTACGTTTACATTAAATCAAATTTCAACTGAAATTTATCGTATCAAACGCAATAACGAATATCAAAATAAATCTTACAGTTGGCGCGAACATTTTGCGAGCATTTTAAAAATGCCAAATGCAAACGAGATATACGGTGAAGAAGCGGTTAAATCAATTTCAGAACTATGGCAAAACGTTGATAAATGGATTAAAATAGCCACATCAGAAAATGTGCCCAACCTTATTCAGCGAATTTATAGCGAGGGTGGATTTTTGGCACACGCCTTGAAAAAAGAAGATAACGGTTGGACCATGGAAGTGCTTCACAGTTTCATGGAATTTGCAAATCAGCAAAATTCAAGAGTTCCTTTTATTTCTTTGAGGGAAATGATGAATATGTTCTATAAAATGGATGCAAATACAATACCTGTTTTCCTTGAAAAAAGAATTGGGAATAGCATCGGTGTTCAATTATTAACGGCGCATGGGTCGAAAGGATTAGAATTTGAACATGTATTCATTATACGGACAAATGGCGATGAATGGGAAAATGAGGACAGAAATGGCTTGCCTTTCCAAGTGCGCAAGCTTATTTTAGGCAATAATAAAGTGATTCAAAGTGAAATGTCGGTTGTAGATTCATTTGAAGAACGTAGGCGTTTATTCTATGTAGCAATGACAAGAGCGAAAAAGACATTAAACATTAGCTATTGTCAATTTAAAATCAGTTCTAAAGCCTCTGAAATATTGCCTTCTACTTTCGTTTTAGAGGTAAATGGAGAACGAAAATTGTCAACCCAACCGGTATCTATTCCATCAGAAAAATTACTTTGGGCACAACAAAAATATTTAGAAAATACATCCAAGCCTATTTTAGACATCGACAAAAAAGACTGGCTTAAAAGTAAAATTGAACATTTGATTTTTTCACCAACTTCGATTGAAACAATTTTAAGATGTGGCATTGAGTTTTATTTTAACAGAATTTTACGTGTTCCTTCGGCACCAAATCAATACGGAGCATATGGTACCGCGATGCATGCAACTTTAAGGGAGTTTGTTGTCAATGGCGTAAATAAAAAACAATGGATGACCGGGGAACAAGTTTCCAAACATTTCGAATACGAGATGATGAAATTAAGAGCTGGATTCACTGAGAAACAATTTGAACTTAAATTGGAGCAAGGAAAAATGATTTTGCCTCGATTTTGGAAACAAAAACTTGACCAATATAAATCATATCAAAAAATTGAAACTGAATTTAGCATCAACACCAAAATTGAAGGTATTTCTGTCACTGGAAACGTTGATAAAATGATTTTTGATGGAAATGAAATTTCAGTATTCGATTATAAAACAAGTAAAATTGACAAGTCGGAGAAAAAATCTAAAGCACCAAGTCAGCAAAGTATCGACAAAGGCAACTTCCCTCCTTCCTATTGGTTTCAAATTGGTTTATACACAATGATGATCAATGAGGCTCATGGAAATAAAAATTGGAAATCAAGACATGGGGTTATCGAATCATTGGAAATGAATCATGAGGGACATTTTCCTGAGTTTGAGATTTATTTTTCAAACCAAGATTTTGAATATATGAAATCCATCATATTGAAAGCAAATGAAAAGCTGCATGATTTAAGCTTCATGGAAGGCTGCGGGAAATGTGAGTGGTGCACATTTGCGAAGCAAGTAGATCAAGTCATTTATTTGCCTACGGGAACGGAGGAACAAATTGACAATCAATCAGAAGAGACATAAGTTAGACAAGTTCTAACTTTCTACAAGCTTTTTCACAACAAAGTTCTTCAGCTTTTTTGCGGCTTTTATTAATTTCGGTGAACCATTGCTCGTCGTCGACAACCATCGTTACAACATGGTTGTCATTTTTACCATTCCCTTCAACCCCATTATTCCAATCAAGCTTCTTTTGGTTCTTTTGAATCCATTTCATAAAAACCGCTTTGTAGCTTACGGTTGTAAGCATTAATTTGTCAATATCTAAATATTGCCCAACCAAACGTTTATGAATAAATTTAGAAGCTGAACTGTAGCCTTTATCCAGATAAATGGCACCAATAAGTGCCTCAAGGGCATTTCCACCAATGGTTCTGAGCGCTGTGTAGTTTTTTTGAAGTTCGGGTTTCATTTCCATCACATCAACTAAACCTAGTCGATGGGCAAGCATCCCCATTTGTTCACGATTTACAATTCTCGTGCGCATTTCAGTTAAAAAACCTTCGTCTTTATAGGGAAATCGATTAAAGAGCAATTCGGCAACTACAGAATCGAGAATTGCATCGCCAAGAAATTCCAGTCTTTCATTGTCCAAGGTACGCGGAGCAAAAAGGTTATCAGAAAGGGCAGCATCAGCTGCAGAACTGTGCCTAAGCGCCTCGCGATAGATGGAAAGTCTAAACGGATTTATCCCAGTAATGAGATAGATTTTCCTTCTCAAATTTTTAATGTGATGTGGGGATCTTTTAAAAAGATTCTTCAATCAACCAAAAATTATCCGTTGTATTTTTTGAAAATCACAGAGGCATTATGACCACCAAAACCAAAAGTATTGCTTAGCGCAGCATTCACTATACGTTTTTGAGCAACGTTAAATGTAAGATTTAATTTTGGGTCAATTTCTGGATCATCTGTAAAATGATTGATAGTTGGGGGAACAATATCATTATAGACTGCTAAAACGCTTGCTACAGATTCTACAGCACCAGCTCCACCGAGCAAATGGCCTGTTTGGCTTTTGGTACTGCTAATATTTAGGTTATAAACATGTTCACCGAAGACAGCTTTAATGGCTTTGGTTTCTGCGATGTCACCTAAAGGAGTACTTGTGCCATGAACATTGATGTAATCAATGTCGGCTGCAGTTAATCCAGCATCTGACAACGCTGCAAACATCACATTTTTAGCACCCAAACCTTCAGGGTGAGGAGCTGTTAAGTGATATGCATCGGCTGTCATTCCACCACCAACAATTTCGGCATAGATTTTTGCACCGCGCGCTTTGGCATGCTCTAGATCTTCTAAGATTAGACAAGCAGCACCTTCTCCCATCACAAAACCATCTCTGTCTTTGTCAAATGGCCTTGAAGCTGTTGAGATATCGTCATTGCGTTCAGATAAAGCTTTCATGTTCGAGAAGCCACCAACAGATGGTTCATTCACACAAGCTTCAGAGCCTCCAGCAACAATGGCATCTGCCTTTCCAAGTCGAATTAAGTTAAATGCATCGATTAAAGCGTGGGTTGAAGAAGCACAAGCTGAAACGGTACCATAATTGGGACCTCTCAGGTTATGTTTCATCGAAATGTAACCAGCGGCAATGTCAATAAGCATCTTAGGAATGAAAAAGGGCGAAAAGCGTGGATTGCCATCGCCCTTAGCATAATCTACAATTTCACTGAAGAAGGAGGAAAGCCCTCCAATTCCAGCGCCCCAGATAACCCCAATACGATCGAGGTTATGTGTTTGTTGTAAAATTCCACTATCTAAAATAGCTTCATCTGCAGCCACAATTGCGTACTGAGCAAACGGATCCATTTTACGAGCTTCTTTCCTGTCGATAAAGTTCATGGGGTCAAAATTTTTGACCTCACAAGCGAACTTCACTTTGTACTTACTCGTATCAAAATGAGTAATTAGCCCAGCACCACTAGTACCTGCTACTAGCGCATTCCAATACTCATTAAGAGTATTTCCGATGGGTGTAATAGCACCCAGCCCAGTTACAACAACTCTCCGGAGTTGCATAAATTAATTCTTGTTTTCTTCGATGTAACGAACAGCTTCCCCTACTGTTTGGATTTTTTCTGCTTGATCATCGGGAATACTGATGTCGAATTCTTTTTCGAATTCCATGATCAATTCTACTGTGTCTAATGAGTCTGCACCTAAATCATTGGTGAAACTAGCGTCTGTGACTACGTCCGCTTCATCTACGCCTAACTTATCTACGATAATGGCTTTTACTTTTTCTGCAATTTCTGACATGATAGTGTAATGTTGTTTTGCGGTACAAAGAAACATTTTTTATTTGATATGAGAAGAAAAAATTATTTTTGTATCGAAAATTTTGTCTATCAAACGTTACAAATCGACCATTTTGCCCAGTGTAAATGACTTCAAAATCATAGCTGTGCACAGCAATATAAGCCCATATTTGCTGGCTTGGTGTCTTGACGAAGCTTTTTCTACAAATTTTGTGTGCGAACCTAAAACTTTTGAGATAAATTTGTCTCAAAATAGAATTTCTCAGCACCTAGAATACTATTTTGAGGGTTCAGAAACGATTTCTAACATGTGGATTTTGCAAAATTCAGGCACTGTAGGGAAATTATTTTCAGGAAAACCAACGCCAGATTATTGGATTTTGATAGGAGATCAAGAACTAATGCCTAACTTTGAACAATGGATGGAACAACTCAAAGCCATTGAAAAAATTCAATTGGCTTATGTATTTCCTGAAGAATTATCTGAAAAATTTCATTGGATTTACAGGCTGAGTCATCTGTGAAAAAAAAATATGTATAACGAAAACTTTAACAAAACAAAAATTGTTGCAACAATTGGCCCTGCAACAAGCAGTGAAGAAATGCTTGAGAAAATTATTAGAGCCGGCGTTGATGTTTGCCGATTAAATTTCTCACATGGAGCACACGAAATTCATAGTGAAGTTATTGATAGAGTTAGGAAAATAAATCAGAAAATAGGTGGTCATGTTGCATTGTTGCAAGATCTTCAAGGACCAAAATTACGCATTGGAAAAGTAGATGGAGAAATACAATTAATTGATGGAGAATCCATTATAGTAACGACCATAGAATGTATAAGCACATACGAAAAACTTTATGTGAGTTACGAAAGATTACCATTAGATGCAAAACCAGGAGAAAGAATCTTACTCAACGATGGAAAATCGGAATTAGTCATCGAAAAAATAATTGATGCGCAACACTTGTTAGCCAAAGTTGTTGCAGGTGGCATATTAACTTCAAATAAAGGTTTCAACCTACCAAATACGAAAGTAACAATTCCATGTTTAACAGAAAAAGATCTCATTGACTTAGAATTTGGGCTAGAGAAAAATGTAGATTGGGTGGCACTTTCTTTTGTAAGAAATGCAGAAGATATTATTGCTTTGAAGGAAATAATTGCTTCAAAAGGGAAACATACCAAAGTGATTGCTAAAATTGAAAAGCCTGAAGCAGTTGAAAATATTGATAGCATTATAAAGGTGACGGATGCCATTATGGTTGCTCGTGGCGACTTAGGCGTTGAAGTGCCTTTGCATAAAGTTCCTCTCATTCAAAAATCAATTGTCGAAAAATGCATTCTAGCAGCAAAACCTGTAATTATTGCAACCCAGATGATGGAAAGCATGATCACAGATAGTATGCCTACGAGAGCTGAAATTACCGATGTTGCGAATGCCGTTTTGGACGGTGCTGATGCAGTTATGTTATCGGCTGAAACTTCAGTTGGAAAGTATCCTTGCAAGGTCATTGAAATTATGAGTTCTATTATAACTGACATTGAATCAGACCGAAGAGCCTATTACAAAGGTGTAAAACCCGATGCATCCTCTCCTTCTTTTGCCAGCGATGAAATCTGTTTTACAGCTGTTAGAATGAGTGATCACTTGAAAGCAAAAGCAATTATTGCAATGACAAAAAGCGGTTATACTGGTTTTAAAGTGGCGAGCTACAGACCTGAAGCAAGTATTTATATTTTCACCGATAATAGAGAATTGTTAAATACATTGAATTTGGTTTGGGGTGTGAGGGGATTTTATTACGATAAATTTGTGAGTACAGATGAAACTTTCCAAGATATAATTGATATTTTGAAAGCAGAAAAAATTGCCATTGAGGGAGATTGTGTCATTAATTGTGCAAGTATGCCTATCCACAAGAAACAACGCACTAATACAATCAAAGTTACCTACATCGACTAGTTTGTTTTTCTCTTAAAAACAGGTACAGTACTACAAGGTTCTCCATACATTAAACTTTGAACAACTGGCACGAGTTTACTCGAAATATTCGTGTATGCAGCTGCCGAAACAGGTAAATCTCCGCAACCTTTAATCACTACTTTTTTATCTTTGTATTGATCAATGTTCAATTCATTTAGCGCTGATTCCCAAAGTGTAGCTTCTAGCGCATTTAAATCCCCAAAAACAACTTTATTTGCGATTCCTGATAATTTTGTAGAGATGAGCATAAATGCCCAAGTTGGAACAATTGCATCTGAAGAACAATAGATAGCAACATATTTTTGTGAGTATTGCTCCCAGTTATGCGTCTTAATCCAGTCTCTGAAATCTTTTTCCTTCAAAACCAATCCCATGAAAAGCAATTCTTTAACATCTATAAATACCCTTTCGCCAACAGGAAAATACTCTTCTAAATTAATCGTCTCAATTCCGCTATTTGCAACTTTATTTATGAATACCTCTTCCATATTCACAAAGATACAATGATAAAACGATTATTGTGAATGATAAAAATTTACAATTGCTTCTATTTCTGTAAGAGTGTTTTTCGGGGATAACATGAGACACCCGAGGTAACTTGGCCTGGAAACTGAGGAATATTTCAATCCAACGAAAAGAAGAACATTTCGTAAAGCGGTTGACAGTGAAAGAAACGAAGAAGTTTAACGAAAACTATTTTTTTTCTAAATGCAATGTTTTTTGACCAGGATTGACAACTGGCGCCAACTTCAATAAGGTTAGCGACTTATATGTAAATCTCCAAGGACTATCAAAAAAAGCAAATTCTGGTCTACCTTCAATTTTAAAGGTTAAATTGGAATAATCTGAATTTGAATTCCATGTTCCAATGTATTTAGTGCCTCCAGCAAAAATTTCAAGTGGTCCTTCATAATATGTATTTTTCCTCAGATAAATTGTTTCATCTAAATATTGCTGGGTGATATTATTGCCTGAGCTATCTACCGCCAAAGTAATTACGTTCGCAGAATTTAAAACATATAATTCAAACATCTTCTCTATGTAAGTTGTTTTATCGATTGTATCTTTTGGCAAAGTATCATTGTTTTGAGGAATCTCATCCTTTTTACAAGATGAAATTATTGGGACCATCAATGAAAAAAAGACAATTGAAAAAATAAAAAAGAATCTTTTTGTTTTCATAAAATCAAATATAATCAAAAAATGTAATTTTCTTTATTTTCAATTATTCATTAAAATAAGTGAAATTTGCACTCATGCGAAAAACAATCTTTCTTGTATTTCTATTTTCAATTTCAATCATGACAGAGTTATCCGGCCAAACAATTGACTATTCTATCAGAATTCCTGATCCTAAAAACCATTATGCAAATGTGTCCATCAATTACACATCCCAAGAAAAAGGAATGGTCAAGATAAGTATGCCCGTTTGGACCCCTGGTAGCTATTTGGTTAGAGAATTTGCTAAAAACATTGAAACTGTAACAATCGAAATCAATGGAAAACCAGTCAATGCAAACAAATCAGATAAAAATACTTGGTCCTTCCTAGCTAAAAAAGGAGATAAAATAAAATTCCAATACAATGTATATTGCTATGAAATGAGTGTAAGAACCTCATACATCGACGAAGATCAAGCGTTACTAAATTTAGCTTCAGTTTGTGCATTTATTGAAGGCAAAGAAAAGACAGGCATTCGATGTATGGTTGAACTTCCAGGCACTTGGAATAACATAATTTCCCATGTAGATATCATTTCATCTGATCGCTTAAAGGGCGCTCCATTAGAAACATTGCTCACATTCGAAAATTTCGATGAAATGGTGGACTCACCTATCCAACTTGGAAATTTTGAAATATTTAATTTCACCGTAAACAATGTGATACACCGCGTTGCAATGGTTGGAATGCACAATGCCAATATCGACAAACTAAAAATAGACATGCAAAATATTTGCCAAACAATGGTGAACATTATAGGAGAAATGCCTTGCAAAAATTATACATTCATCATACAAAATGTAGAAGCTGGCGGCGGCGGATTAGAACACAAAAACGGCAGTACTCTCATGATGACACGCTTTAATTACACCAATGCTCAATCTTATCAGGGGCTGCTTGGGCTTGTTGCGCATGAGTATTTTCATTTATGGAATGTAAAACGAATCAGACCAGTTGCTTTAGGCCCTTTTGATTACAACAATGAAAACTACACCAAATCACTTTGGATTGCCGAAGGCATCACTTCATACTTCGATGAACTTGCGCTCATGCGTGCAGGTTACATTTCTAAACAAGATTTTTTAAATACCCTTGCAGGTTATATCAATAACCACGAAAATAGAGCGGGAAGCAAAATTGCAACCTTACACGAAATGAGTTGGGATGCTTGGATCAAAGAATACAGGCCAAATGAAAATTCGAAAAATAATTCATATTCTTATTATTCGAAGGGACTTATCATTGGGGCATTGCTAGACATGACAATTTGCAAATCAACCAATGGAAAAAAATCACTCGATGATGTTTTTAAAACTTTATATAAAGATTTCTACCTAAACAATAAAAAATCCAAAGATGGAATCGGTTATACCGATGAAGATTTTTTGAATGTTTGCAATAAAGTAGCTGGTGTTGAATTGAATGCTGACTTTAACAATTGGCTCACCACAACAATTTCTCCTGATTATGTAGGCATTTTTAACAACCTCGATATCCAATCGAAAAAACTAGACCTAAACCGCAATTCCTGGGGAATCAACTGTGAACTTTCAAATGGAAAAACAATTGTAAAATATGTGAGAATTCCAGGCCCTTCTAACCTTTTAGGTTTGAATGTAAATGATGAGTTAATCGCTTTAAACGGAGTGCGAATTAACAATGATTTAGAACTAATTTGGAACAAACTCGGAAAACCTTCTAAAATATCCCTCACAATATCTAGAGGTGGTTTAATTCGTGAAATAAAAGGCAATTTCTCAGGTTTACCAGAAGTTGAATATACGTTTTTATTGGGAGAAAAACTAATCAATAAAGATTTTTGGAGTCAACAAGGAGCCCTTCAAAAATGGTTAAAATCGAATTAAAATGACAACCATCAACGCAACTGCACTCCAACATTGGATCTCTGAAGTCTTTATTCAGTGTGGATTTACCGCGGAAAATGCAAAAATTTCTGCACAAGTTTTAGTTGAAGCCGATTTGAGAGGAATCGATAGTCACGGGGTTGCCAGACTTTCGGGGTATGTAAGATTGATCCAAAAAAACCGAATTAATCCCAATCCCAATTTTACTGTAAGTCACCGCAAAAAAACAATGATTCATTTAGATGCCGATTCTGGTATTGGATTATTGTCGGCACCTTATGCCATGAAACTTGCAATTGAAGCAACCCACGATTTTGGCAGCGGTTGGGTTGGTATTTCAAATTCAAACCATTTTGGAATAGCATCTTATCATTCTATGCTGGCTTTAGAGCACGATTATATTGGTTTCTCTATGACAAATGCAAGTCCTTTGGTTACGCCAGCAAACGGAAAACAAAGAATGCTTGGTACGAATCCAATGTGTGTAGCTATACCTACAAATCAAGAAACCCCATTTGTATTGGATATGGCAACTGCAGCTGCAGCGAACGGCAAATTAGAAATTGCCGAAAGAGAGAATAAATCCATTCCAAATGGCTGGGCAATAACCAAAGAAGGTGAAAATACAACTGATGCCAGAGCCCTTAAAAATGGGGGAATGTTGTTGCCCTTAGGAAGTCACAAAGATGGTGGATTTCACAAAGGTTACGGATTGGGAGCTTGGGTAGATATTTTTTCTGGAGTAATAACAGGGGCTAACTTTGGCCCATGGGTACCTCCATTTGTGTCATTTTTAGATCCTCTACCAAATTTACCGGGTAATGGAATTGGACATTTCTTAGGTTGCTGGGATATTGATGGGTTTCAAGATAAGGAAACATCGAAAAACAAGATGGATTTATGGATTCAAACCTTAAAAAATTCCATCCCGTTAGATCAAAACCACCCTGTTCTAATTCCTGGTGAAATTGAGCATTATTTAAAGCAAAAACGCATTGAAGAAGGGATTCCTTTGGTTGATGCAGTTTGCTTAGATATTGAGCAACTTTCTAAACAACTAAACATGCCTTCACCTTTATAAGACCATGGAAAAACAACAAAAACAAAAACTCGTCGTAGCCATTTTATTTTTTACCGTCATAACCGCTATATCAGTTTGGGCATACATTACAATTTTAAAACCCAACAAAGAGTACCATCAAAAAACCGGAAAGAAATACACTCAAAAGAAACAATATAAAACAGATTACAATCCCGATTATATCGACAGTATCATCCAAGTAAAAAAGAAATCTAAAAAGTAACTTACTTCATTTGAGAAATTAAATCTCTCATAAAGTTTTGATCGGTAATGTTATTTTCAAGTTTTTCTGACATAATTTTCTCCAACAAAGCATCATTTTTTGCGCCCCAATTTAAGGCGTCTAAATATCCATCATTGCTAAAGGTTACTCTTTCATATTGGCTTTTATAAACGTCGCTATAAAGTTTAATTAAATCATGCTCTACGTGCTTCTTGTGTAAAAATTCAGGTGACCCCACTAAATCACGCATTTCAATGAAATTTTGCAGCGCTAAATTTGCAATAGCGTCGGCGTTTGGTTTGCGAAGTTTTTGATATTCATCTAAAATCTTTGCCCAATTGCCTGAGTATTTCTCAATACATTCATCTAAAACCACGCAATCTTCGAAACTGCAATTCATGCCTTGGCCATAAAAAGGCACAATGGCATGAGCACTGTCGCCCATTAAAGCAACATTGTTTTTCACCCATGGATAACAACGCATCGTTGCCAAATGTCCAGTTGGATTGTTAAAGAAATCATCAACTAAATTTGGCATCATAGGAACTGCATCTGCAAAATATGTATCAAAAAAATGCTGAACTTGTTCCTTTGTTTGAAGGTTCGACAAACTTACTTCACCATCGTATGGCATAAATAAAGTGCAAGTGAAATTTCCTCCAGGGTTCGGAAGTGCAATCATCATGAAACTACTTCTTGGCCAGATATGAAGCGAATTGACATCCATTTGGAAATTACCATTGGCATCGGGAACGATTTCTAGTTCTTTATAACCGTAATTTTCATAGGTTTGAGAAAAGTTGTAACGGGGAGTACGTATCATTGCATCTCGAATAGCAGAAAATGCGCCGTCGGTAGATAAAACTACATCTGCTAGATCTTTTACTTTTTCTCCATTTGCGTTAATAAACGTGGTTTCATTGGTTTCCAAATCAATGTTTGCGCATTTATGGTCGAAATACATATGAATATTTTCATATTGATCAGCCAATTGAAGCAATCGAATGTTCAATTCTCCTCGAGATACTGAATAAATTGCCTGATCTTCTCTTCCATATGCCTGATAAGCCAAATCACCAACAGTGCTGTGCATCATTCGGCCTTTCATAGGAATTGAAATTCCTAAAATATCATCCACCAAACCAACTTTGTTCAGTGCATTGATTCCTCGGGTAGATAAAGCCAAATTGATACTTCTTCCACCAATATATGTGCCTTGGCGCATATCGCCACGGCGTTCGTACAAATGGACATCATACCCTTTTTTTGCTAAATAGATTGACATTAAACTCCCGGCTAATCCGCCACCAACCAATGTGATTTTCTCAGACATATTTTACAAATTTAAGACTTCAAATGATGCTTTCATCAAAAAAATCTATGATTTTTGTTTTCATTATGCGCTACTACAAGGTTTCTTCGTTTATTCAACGATATTTTTACCGCTACTTGTGGCGCATGACTCCATCTGAAAATGCCATTTATCTTACATTTGACGATGGTCCTAACGACATTGTAACTCCACAGGTTTTGGAAATATTGAGCAATCAGAATGTTCCAGCAACATTTTTCTGTGTTGGAGAAAATATCCAAAAATACCCTACAATTGTTGAACGCATTGTTTCTGAGGGACATTCAATCGGCAACCACACATACAATCATATTAAAGGATGGAATTATCCCTCCGAAAAATATTTAACCAATATTGCATTGGCGCAAGAATCCATTGCTCCATTTTATAACACAAATTTATTTCGACCACCATATGGCCGAATATCGAAAAAACAAGGCTCTGCTTTGATCAAGTTGGGATACAAAATTGTGATGTGGGATATTCTAAGCTACGATTATAACAAGCACATTCATATTGAGGATTGCATTAAAAATATCTCCAAGAAAACACGAAATGGGAGTATTATTGTCTTTCACGATAGCTTAAAGGCGCAAGCCCAATTGCTTCAAATTTTACCTATTTACATAGAAAATATGATTCAAAGAGGATTTATATTCAAAACCTTACCTCAATGATATTATATACTTTATATACCATTATTTTTCTTTATTTAATTGTACAAATTTGGCAATTACAAGCTTTGTTTAGATATGAAGTCTACAATGATTTTAAAACACTACAAAATGAAGAACCATCTGTATTCCCCCAAATTAGCATTTGGGTTGCATGCCGAAATGAAGAAAAAAATATAGAAAACTGTATCCTTTCATTGTTGGATTTGAATTACCCTAAAGATAAAATTCAAATTCTCATTGGAAATGACCAAAGTACCGACAACACCCGTCAAATAATTCTAGATGTGATTGAACAAAATTCTGAACAATCTCAATATAATGAAAGAAAGCCACAAATACAGCTTGTTGATATTTTAGATGACAATTCCGGTTTAAAAGCAAAGGCTAGGGTTATGGCACAGCTCGACAAACATGCCATTGGCGAGTATTATTTAATTACCGATGCCGATGTTGTTGTAAACCCCAATTGGGCTCTAGGATTACTTGGAAGTCTTTCAAATGATATGGGAGTTGCAAGTGGCACAACCATGGTTAAAAGTGATGGTATTTGGGGATGGCTGCAAGAAATTGATTGGGCATATTTTATGGGATTACTCAATCTGATTTCGTTTTCTGGAATTCCAGCTACTGCTGTTGGCAATAACATGATTATGAAAAAAGATGCTTATTGGGAAACCGGTGGATACGGAAAAATTCAATTTTCAATTACAGAAGACTATAAATTGTACTCCGAAATCTGTAAAAAAGGTTGGAAGTGGAACAATGTCATGAATCCGGAAGTTCTAGCATTTACAGAAAAAATTGATGGATTTATTCCATTGCTACATCAACGAAAAAGATGGCTCAGTGGCGGAAAAGAATTGCCTTGGTATTGGTGGATTCTTTTTGGTATTTATGGACTTTTTTATTTCGTAACCCCTCTCCTTTTGGTTTTCAATATTAAAATAGGACTCACCTTTTGGACGTTTAAATTCATTTTACAAAGCATTCAAATCAATCAAATATACCGACTGTTAGGTCAAAATTCCCCGCCTATTTTCAAGCATTTAATCTATGAATTCTATATGTTTCTGGTCACAGTTTCTACATCAATTTTCTTTTTTCTACCCGCCAAAACAATTTGGAAAGAAAGAAAATATTAATTTATTTGTAATTGTTCTAAATAACATTTAGATTTGCCCTTAATTAGAAACAATCTAAATAGATGCTTAAAGAAATTTTGATTTTCGGAATTTGTGGGTTTGCAGCAGTGGCTAAAGGTCAAGATACATCTGATACGATAAAAAATCATATTGAGTATTTGCCAGAAATTAATTTAGTTGGTCAACAAAACAAAAGAGATGTATTACCCTCTCCAGAAATTATTGGCACTAAAATCAATGCTGGCAAAAAAAATGTGGTGATTGTTCTAGACAATTTGAATACAATTGTGGTCAGCAATAATATGCGTCAAATTTTGGCAAAGGTGCCAGGAATCCATATTTGGGAAAGCGACGGATCCGGAATACAAGTAGGAATTTCTACCCGCGGATTAAGCCCTAACAGAAGTTGGGAATTCAACATTCGTCAAAATGGTGCCGACATTTCCGCCGATCCTTTTGGTTACCCTGAAGCCTATTACAATCCACCCATGCAAGCTATCCAGCGCATTCAAATCATTAAGGGTGCTGGTGCTTTACAATTTGGCCCTCAATTTGGAGGCATGATCAATTATGTGATGCGCGATGGCAAATCTGAAACGAAACCTATGACCATTCAAACTTCACAAACCATTGGAAGTTTTGGGTTATACAATAATTTCATTGCGGTAAGTGGTCGTAAAAACAACTTTTTTTACTATGCATTTTTTGATAAACGTTCAGCAGAAGGATTTAGAAAAAACAGTGCATTTCATACGCAAACGCTCTATATTTCTGGGGGATATCAAATTTCAAAGAACGCAGACATCGCATTCGATTTCACCCAATACGATATGTTAAGCCAACAACCTGGTGGTTTAACCGACGCCGATATGTCGGGCGATATTACAAAAAGCCTACGCGCTAGAAATTGGTTTTCTACACCTTGGTTCATAGGAAATATTAAATTCAATTGGGATATAAACAACAACCAACGTTTGCAAATCATGGCCTTTGGAATGGATGCAGACCGCAAAAGCATTGGATTTACCAAATCAATTGATATCCCTGACACAATCGTTGCCAAAACACGTCAATTTACACCAAGAGAATTGGCAATCGACAAATATCACAACAGAGGCATTGAGGCGAGTTATTTATTCAATTATTACATTGCAAATCAAAAACAAACATTTACTGCAGGTATTCGCTATTTCGCGAGTTTCACAGAAAGATTCCAAAAAGGAATTGGAAGTGCTGGAATCGATCAAGATTTCACCACAAATGCTGCTTTTCCAGGGGAATTCAATTTCGATACAAAAAATTACAGCATTTTTCTTGAACAAGTTTTTAGAGTTTCAAAAAAACTATTGTTAATTCCTGGAGTTAGATACGAAAATATCCATTCAATAGTATCAGGTAGAACTGGATTTAATGCCGATGGGACAGAAATAAATATTATTGCACCGGCTCAAATGAGGCGTTTTTTCATTGGGGGATTTGGACTTGAATACCATCTTCCAAACGGATTAGAAATTTATGGGAATATCAATCAAGCCTATAGACCAATACTGTTTTCAGATATGCAAGCGGTTCCTGGAACTGAAGTGATAGATGCCAATTTGAAAGATGCTTCTGGAATAAATTCAGACCTTGGAATTAGAGGG
>CAMBFD010000038.1 GCA_945865625.1 Chitinophaga pinensis | reverse complement strand
CCATTTTAGTCGAACAGAATCAATTAAAGCAATCACCTCGGTTGGTAATTTACCAAACCTATCAATCAGTTGTTCTGAAAAATTTCTCAATTGAAGTTCTGATTCTATGTTCGATAATTCACTGTATAAGCTCAATCTTTCAGCGGTTTGTGTTACATATGTCGATGGAATGAGAATTTCATAATGTGTATCGATTTGACAATCTCTGCTTTTAATATCATCAGAATGTTCGAAAATTCCATTAAACTCTTCATTCTTCAATTCTCGAACAGCCTCGTCTAATATTTTATGGTACATGTCAAATCCCATTTCAGATATAAAACCACTTTGCTCGGCTCCTAATAAATTACCGGCTCCGCGAATATCTAAATCACGCATTGCAACCTGAAATCCACTACCCAATTCACTGAATTCTTCAAGAGTTCTCAATCTTTTTCTCGAATCTTCTGGTAAAGTAGAAATCGGAGGAGATAATAAATAACAGAAAGCTTTTATATTGGAACGACCTACCCTTCCACGCATTTGATGTAAGTCAGACAACCCAAACATGTGCGCATTGTTAATAATAATTGTGTTTGCGTTGGGTATATCCAAACCGCTTTCAATAATTGTTGTAGCCACCAAAACATCATACTCGCCTTCAATAAACCTGACCATCACATCTTCAAGTTCGTGGCCATCCATTTGTCCATGAGCCACGCAAACCCTTGATCCTGGAACTTCAGAACTTACGATATTCGCCAATTCATGAATGTCTTTTACCCGGGAGTGAACTATAAACACTTGACCGCCCCTATTCATTTCATCGGAAACAACCTTGCCAATGAATTCTCTATTGAAAGTTGCCAATTCTGTATGAACAGGTTGTCTATTTGGAGGTGGCGTATTCATCACACTCAAATCTCTAGCTCCCATTAAACTAAAATGCAAAGTTCTAGGAATGGGAGTTGCTGTCAATGTGAGTGTATCAATATTTACTTTTATTGCTTTTAATTTCTCCTTGGCTCCAACTCCAAACTTTTGCTCTTCATCAATAATCATTAAACCTAAGTCTTTAAATTCCATATCTTTTCCTAGAATTCTATGGGTTCCAATAATTACATCTACCTTGCCATTTTTCAACTTTTCTAAAGTTTCTTTCTGCTCTTTTGTTGACTTAAAGCGATTTAAATAATCAACTTCAATGGGAAACCCAGCAAATCTTTTTTTGAAGGATCGATAATGCTGCTGAGCTAAAATGGTAGTTGGAACCAGAATTGCAACCTGTTTACTATCGCAAACGGCTTTAAATGCTGCACGCATTGCAACTTCTGTTTTGCCAAAACCAACATCTCCACAAACCAATCTGTCCATAGGTTGTTCGTTTTCCATGTCTCTTTTCACATCTTCAGTTGCTTTTGCTTGATCTGGTGTGTCTTCATAAAAGAATGAAGCCTCCAATTCTATTTGGAGATAATTATCCGGAGCAAAAGCAAATCCTTTTTCCTTTTTCCTTTTGGCATAGAGCGCAATTAATTCTCGGGCAATGTCCTTGACCTTTTTCTTAGTAGTGCGTTTTTGCTTTTCCCAAGCCCCACTTCCAAGTTTATGCATTGATGGTGCAGTTCCATCTTTCCCTGAATACTTGCTAATTTTATGTAAGCTATTTACCGACAAATACAAAAGATCGTTATCTCTATATACCAATCGAACAACCTCTTGCTTCACACCATTCATTTCCATTTTTTCAAGGCCAGCAAATCGTCCAATGCCATGGTCAATGTGAGTTACAAAGTCACCTGGCTTTAAATTCTTTAATTCTCTTAATGTAAGTGTGGTTGAACTAGAATATTGCTGACGAGAACGAGGTCTATAATATTTATCAAACAACTGATGCTCGGTAACTAATGCTAGTTTTGCATCGTGATCTACAAATCCACCAGAAAGACCAACGTAAATTGGAATAAATTCGTGTTCAATTACGGTGTCTTTCAAGATTGTTTGAAGCCGTTCAATTTGTCGGCTATTGTCGCTAAAAACCAAAGTTTGAAATTTATTTTCTTGATTTTGAGCCAACCAGGTTTTTAGCATATCAAAATTTCTCTTGAAAATAGGTTGTGGCTCCTGCCTAAAAGCAACGGTTGTAAATTTATCTAATGGTTTATCTCCGCCCAAGAAAATTCTTTTATATTGCGCATGTAGGTTCACAAATTCCTTTGGCGACATCCATATTTCTTTTGGATGCGGAGGTACATTTGTTGAATTTAAATCTATTGCCGACTGGTAATTTTGCAAGGCTGTTTCCCAGCCCTTGGCAAGTTCTTCGAATTGTAAAAAAGAATCTAAAGTAACTAAAAGAGTTTCGGGCTCAAGATATTCAAAGATTGATGCCTTTTTAATTTCAGCACTTGCTTTTATTTTAGGAACCAAAGAAAAATGAGCCATTTCTTTTAATGAAAGTTGATTATTTACATCAAAAGAACGAATACTTTCAATGATATCGCCATCTAGTTCAATACGAAATGGAAATTCGTGCGCAAATGAAAACAAATCAACAATTCCGCCTCTCAAGCTAAATTGACCAGGTTCAAAAACAAAATCAACCCTTTCAAATTCATTTAATTCTAAAAACTCAAGTAAGAAATCGATATCTACATTTTGCCCTTTTGCAATTTCAAAGGAATTTTGTGTAAGTTGAACTTTATCAATCACAAATTCGGCAACTGCACGGCCATATGTAACAATAATTCGTTTGTTGTTTTTACGAATTGAACTCAATGTTTCAATACGCTCCTGCACAGCCATTGCATTTTCTCTTTGATATTGAAATGGTTTTAGAAAAGTTTCTGGAATAAAATAAATGGGTTCTCCAATTAAAAGATTTTCTAAATCCGATTTCATATAAAGCGCTTCATCTTTATTAGGAAGCACAATCAGTATCGGTTTTTGGCAACTAAAATATAAAGCAGAAATGGTTAATGCACCACCAGAACCACTCAGCCCCTGAAGAAAAATGGTTTCATTATTTTCTTCCACAAAATGAATCAACTCTTTAAAAGGCTCTAACTCACAATATTGATGCAATATTTCTCTGGTATTCATGTATTCTTTGGTTTGCAAAGATACAACACATTATGAAGCCAAATGTTCAACAGATTGAACTTAAAACCATTTTAATTCTGTTAGATTTGTTGAACTTTTCATGCTAAATCGAATCTTTTGAACAACCCCATTTAAAGCAATCACCAAAGATTTCCCTATTTTTTTTGTTCGTGTACATCGTTTTTATGCTGTAAATTTAAGTTACGTTTTAAATTTTAATCACGAATAGGTAACCATGAAAAACAGTAAAAGAATAAAAATATCGCGCAAAAAAAAATGGCCCTTGTTGAGGCCATTGATAAAATTGCATAAGGTTTATAATGGGTTAACGCTTTCTTGCGATTGCACGCATTGCAGCTTCCACAACATCTTGACTGTCGAGGTGATACTTCACTAACAATTCTTCGGGAGTGCCACTTTCACCAAAGCTATCGTTTACGGCTACCATTTCTAATGGAGTTGGCATTTTAAGGGCGAGTAACTGAGCGATGCTGTCGCCCAATCCACCATTCATTTGATGCTCTTCAGCTGTAACCACGCAGCCAGTTTTCTTTGCAGAAGCAATCACGGCATCTACGTCTAATGGTTTAATGGTGTGAATATTAATAATTTCAGCACTGATGCCTCTTTCTGCCAAAATTGCACCCGCTTCAATTGCCTTCCAAACCAAATGTCCAGTTGCAAAAATACTTACATCAGTTCCTTCATTTATCATAAGTGCCTTACCAATGATAAACGGAGTGTCTTCAGAGATAAAAACAGGCCATTTTGGTCTACCAAAACGCAAATAAACTGGGCCTATCATTTTAGCAATTGCAATGGTCGCAGCTTTCGTTTGGTTATAATCACAAGGATTAATAACGGTCATGCCTGGAAGCATTTTCATCAATCCAATATCTTCTAATATTTGGTGTGTTGCACCATCTTCACCAAGGGTTAATCCAGCGTGTGAAGCACAAATTTTAACATTTGTATTGCTGTAAGCAATGCTTTGGCGAATTTGATCGTAAACCCTTCCTGTAGAGAAATTTGCAAAGGTTCCGGTAAAAGGCACTTTACCTCCTATTGCCAAACCTGCGGCAACACCCATCATGTTTGCTTCAGCAATTCCCGCTTGAAAAAATCTTTCAGGGTATTTGTCTTTAAAAGCATCCATCATTAATGAGCCCGTTAAATCTGCACATAACGCAACTACATTCTCATTTTCATTTCCAGCTTCTAACAATCCAGCGCCAAATCCACTGCGTGTGTCCTTATTGCCTAATATTTCGTATTTTCTCATTTTATAAAGATAGTTGAGTGTTTAATCCTGATTGAACTTTAAATTCTTTTTTCTTGGTGTATAAAGTGCGTGTCTCACTCTTTGTACGGTGAACTACAATGTATTCTCCCGGTTGAATGGAATGCAATTGCTTAGGCTGCGATGAATTAAAGTCCATCACCCACACCATTTTACCATCGATTTTTTGAAACACAGAGGCTGTAACATCCCTCATAATATTTAACTGAACCAAACCAGGTGCAGGAATTTCTATGGTTGTTGTTTGACTCTGTTTTACACTTATACCATTGTACTTAATTCTCGGTGTACAAAGTATTTCTATATCGTAACTCCCAGTAATATATCTTTTCGATGTATTAAAATCTTGAACATTGACTGTTTCGAAAGTCCCATTTTTTCTAACAATCGCCAACAATCGGTTATATGCATTCACTCCACCCATTTTAAACAATAAATTACCTTGCGGAGTGTTCAATGGAATCACATTGTGTCTTCCAGGTGTAACTTCATAATTCTCCAACACAACTGGTGGCAATGTGTGTGCAACAACCTTGTATTTTTGCATAGGGTCTAGGTACAAAGTATCTGGAATTCCTTTGCCATTCATTGTATGGATAAAATTATCTAAAATCGCTCCATTGTCAGCGTCGTACAATGAAATCGGCATATCTGTTTCTCTAGGTAAACCCTGAGCATCGAGCATGTTCAATTGCACGGTGGTATTGTTCAATGCTTGATTCACAATGACTCCAATGATTTTCTCAAATTCAACAGAGTTCTCAGCATTGTAATATTTACCTGCACAACTATATGCATTCCTAAATATCTCATTATCTGTGCCGAGGCCAATGATAAATGGCTTTAATACAATGCCTTTCTTTTGAAGTTGCTCACTCACTTTACATGGATCACCACCACATTCTTCAACACCATCGGTAATTAATATTATGATATTTCTTGAGTTTTTATCTTCAGGGAAATCTTTGGCAGATGCCAACAACGACTGTGTAATTGATGTATATCCCAAAGGTTTAATTTGCCTCAATCTTCCTACAAATTGTTTGTGATTATAAGGTGAAAATGGAACCTCTAATTTTGTATCGTTGCAATCTCTAAGTTCATTGAACTTATTGTGCCCAAAAACCCTCAATCCAACCTCTACATTTGGAACTGTTCTGAGCGTATCTACAATTTTCGACATTAATGTAACCGCAACCGACCAGCGATTGCTATTGTCCATTTCGGCCAACATGCTGCCACTTCCATCTAACAAGAATAAAATTCTTGTTTTCTTTCCCTTAAAGCCATTGATGATTTGCGATTGACCGCAAATAAAAAACGATAAAAAGAGGATAATGAAAGCGCTTTTTTTCATATTGAGGGATTAATAATCGCCAAGAACCGTTTCCGGCAATTGTGCCATCGCATGATCGAATTGCTCTTGACTTGGCGCTTTTCCGTGCCAAGCATGAGAGCCCATCATAAAGTCAACTCCTTGACCCATTTCGGTTTTCATGATAATTACAATTGGTTTTCCTTGTCCTAATTTAGATTGAGCTTGAGGAATCACTGTATCAATGCTGTTAAAATCGTTACCATCCATTTCAAGAACATCCCAACCAAAAGCTAAAAACTTACTCGACAATTCTGTGATACCCATCACATCGCCAGTGCTTCCATCAATTTGAGCTTGGTTAAAGTCGACAGTGACAATCATGTTGTCAATTTTATAATGTTTTGAAAACATAACAGCTTCCCAAATTTGACCTTCTTGTAATTCACCATCACCAGTTAAAACCCAAACAGTGCTATTGTCTTTTGATAATTTCTTTTCAAGAGCCAATCCAGCAGCAACGCTAATTCCTTGTCCTAAAGAACCCGAAGCAACCCTTACACCAGGTAACCCTTCATGGGTTGTAGGATGACCTTGTAAACGCGTATTCAACTTTCTAAATGTAGACAATTCTGAAACTGGGAAATATCCACTTCTCGCCAAAACACTATAAAAAACAGGCGAAATATGTCCATTACTTAAAAAGAAAACGTCTTCTTTATTTCCGGTTAACTCAAATTTTGCAGGATTGTGCTTTAAGTATTTAAAGTACAATGATGTTAAAAAATCAGCACATCCTAAAGACCCACCTGGATGTCCACTCTTAACATCGTAAACCATTCTAACAATGTCTCTACGCACCTGCGTGGCTATCGTTTGTAACTCGGTAACAGCTTTCATAAAGTCACAAAAGTACTATCTGAATCTCTCTTTATTTACACTTTTTTTTCTTTACACAAAAAATTATGAAAAAACCTTGATTTTAGGTATATTTGCAAGGTAAAATGCAAAAATTGTTAAAGTATTCGGCAATCTTGTTATTGGTGGTGATTACAGCCTGTGGAGACTATAATAAAGTCTTCAAATCAAAGGATGCACCTCTCAAGTACAAGAGAGCTATGGAATTGTATTCTAAAAAAGATTATCTCAGATCGGTTGGTTTGTTTGATCAACTTAGAGATATATACAAGAATTCCGATAGCTTAGAAACTGTTTACTACCATACTGCAATGTGCTATTTTAAGTTGAAAGACTACCAATATGCATCCATGTTTTTCAAAGATTTTACAGAAAATTTTACGAAAAGTTTTCGTTTAATCGAATGTGCTTATATGAGTTTGTATTGCGATTATCTCAACATAGGCAGTTTTGAACTCGACCAAAGCGACACCAAAGAAGTCATGGCGGCAATGCAAACATTCACAAATTATTACCCAGATTCTGAATACACCCAAAAAATCAATGATCACCTCGATGAACTAAGAGGCAAACTTCAGAAAAAAGAATATGCCAATGTCATTCAATATTATAAAATGGGTGAATTCAAGGCCGCTGTAACTTCAGCAAAAAATACGGTTAAACTATTTCCAGATATTAAAGAAAGAGAAGACTTAGAATTCATTACAATTAAAAGTCAATACATATATGCAATGAACAGTATCGAGAAAAAGCGTAAAGAACGTCTTGAGGAAGTCCTTACCAATTTTGAAGATTACAAATACAATAATGATAAAAATAGTGCCCATTACAATGAAGCACTTGATTATAAAATAAAAGCAGAAAAAGAAATCAAAGTCTTAAAAGAACTATTATGAGTATAAATAAACAATCTCGCAATGCAGATACCCGTGATTTGCGCAAAATGGATTTAGAAACTGAAAACGTGTATTTAACAACCGTTGTAATTTCTAGAAGAGCTGACCAAATTGCTGAAAAACAAAAAGAAGAGTTGCGTAACAGATTAGAACCATTTGCAAACGATGGAGATAACCTTGAAGAAATTCAAGAAAATCGTGAACAAATTGAAATTTCTTTGATGTATGAGCGTATGCCAAAACCAACATTATTGGCTACCCAAGAATTCATTGATAACAAAACTTACTGGAGAGTACCTAGTGCTCCAGAAAATGTTAAAGCATAAAAAAATATTGATTGGAGTCACAGGCGGCATTGCCGCCTACAAACTCCCTCTTTTTGTGCGACTCCTGAAGAAAGCAGGAGCTCAAGTACAAGTTATTTGTACACCATCTGCGCTACAATTTGTAACCGCTGAAACCCTCTCTGTGGTTTCTGAAAATCCTACACTTGTTCATTTCTTTGATGAAAAAACCGGAATGTGGAACCACCACGTTGAACTTGGTCTATGGGCCGATGCATTTATCATTGCCCCTTGCGGTGCCAATACGATCGCTAAAATGGTTCAAGGTGAATGCAATAACCTCCTTCTAACAACATACCTATCTGCACGTTGTCCTGTTTGGATTGCCCCAGCAATGGACCTCGATATGTTTTTACAACCTTCTGTTGTTCAAAACATTGAAACCCTGAAATCTCGAGGTGTTTATGTCATTGACGCTGAATCAGGCCAACTTGCTAGCGGTTTGGAGGGTAAAGGAAGAATGGCTGAACCCGAAACTTTATTTAACACATTAGAATATTTCTTCAATCCGCCCAATACCCATTGGAAACATAAAAATATTCTAGTTACAGCAGGACCAACTTTTGAATCCATTGATCCAGTAAGGTTTATTGGCAATCATAGCTCAGGTAAAATGGGAATTTGCATTGCAGAAAGACTCATTCAACTTGGTGCAAATGTGCACATTGTTCTTGGTCCTTCGCACGAAACCCCACCCGCAAATTGCAAATTTACAAGGGTAACAAGTGCTCAAGATATGCTAGAAGCCTGCGAAACAGCTTTTGAATATTCCGATGGATTAATCATGGCTGCAGCAGTTGCAGATTATAGACCCAAAACAATACATCCCTCAAAAATAAAAAAAGATGATGCTGAATTGACCATAGAATTGGTTAAAAATCCAGATATACTAAAAACATTATCCCTCAAAAAAACAGAAAAACAGTTTTGTGTGGGATTTGCTCTTGAAACAAACAATCAAGAAGAATATGCACGCAAGAAATTGAATGAAAAGAATTTAGACGCTATCATTCTAAATTCAGTAAGCAGCCAAACTGGATTTCAAACCGATACCAATCAAGTTACAATTTTTGATAAGTCTGGAAAACATATCGATTCTACCATACAATCTAAAGAAGAAATTGCCGTTTTTATCTTAGACACATTAAATTCGTGGATATTTGAATAAAATGAAAAAGCTACTTGTTGCCATCATACTTTCACTCATAACTTCTTCTGTTTCTGCTCAAGAAATTAAAGCCACAGTGCAATGTGTTGCTCCAAGAGTACAAATATCAGATAAACAAATTCTTACAACCCTTCAAAATAGCCTTCAACAATTCATTAGCAACCGCAAATGGACAGAAGAAAAGTTTGAACTTAATGAGAAAATAGAAATTTCTCTATTTTTCGACATCTCTCAAATTACCGACAATAACGAATTTCAAAGCACCGTTCAACTGCAAGTCATTAGACCCGTTTTGAACAGTACCTATAAAACAACAATTATGCAATTCAACGATGACGACGTGACCTTCGTTTATCGTGAATTTGAAAATTTAGATTATCAAGACAACCAGAATATTAACGACTTAACATCGCTCATGGCTTATTATGTGAACATTGCCATTGGGTTAGATTTCGATAGCTATTCTGAATTATCTGGAACTCCATATTTTGCAAAGGCGCAAAACATTGTCAATTTAATGGCCAACAAACCTGGTTGGAACCAATCTGATGGTAAAGGATTTAGAAACAGATTTTACTTGGCTGAGAACTTTAATAACGCACGTTTTAAAGAATTTAGGTTATTAAATTACTCCTACCACCGTAAAGGAATGGATAAATTCCACCAAGATCCCGAACAAGCGCGTAAAGACGTGACTGAATCCATCAAACAACTTCAAGATGCCATCAAAGGGAACCAAAATAGTTTGTTGCAGAAGGTCTTCTTTTTTACCAAATGGGCCGAACTTGTTGAAATATACAAAGGTGGAACAGTTCCAGAGAAAAGTAGCGCAGTTAAAATGTTGAACGAATTGGACCCAACAAACAACCAACGGTACGAAAAAATACGCGGATGATGCTTTCTCTTGAAGATCTCAATATCAACCTCGCAAATTATATTACCTCTAAAACACCAGATCATGTGGTGGTGGTTACTTCAAAATTGGCGCGACAATTTTGTTTGAATAAAATCAATGATCTCACAAATTGCGATATAATCGAAGTTGAAAACGGAGAAGCCTGCAAAACGTTGCAATCTGCGGCATTCGTTTGGGAAAAACTTCTAGAATATAAAGTCAATCGAAAATCAATGATCATTGCGGTTGGCGGTGGTTCTGTTCTCGATTTAGCCGGATTTTGTGCTTCAACATTCATGCGTGGAATTCCAATTATGTACATCCCAACCACATTACTATCAATGGTCGATAGCGCTGAAGGTGGAAAAACAGGCATCAATTTTAAGGGCGTTAAAAATATAATTGGTACCTTCCAACAAGCAGATATCATTCTAAATTGCCCCACTTTCATTCAAACACTTCCACAGTTAGAAATTCTTTCTGGCTGGGCAGAAATGATGAAACACGGTATTTTGGAGGGACATTCACTTTGGAAAACCATTCAAAATGGAATTCTAGATGCATCTGATCCTAACTGGAATCAGTTGATTGAGCAAAATATTCAGTTTAAGCAAAAAATTGTTCAATCAGACTTTAAAGAAGCCGGGCCACGTAAATTATTGAATTTTGGGCATACAGTAGGACATGCACTTGAAGCGCTTAAATTGAATGACCCAGAGATCAACCATGGAATTTGTGTGGCCAACGGAATCATGATTGAATCGCTCATTGCATTTGAAATCCATCTGTGCAATACAGAATTTCTCAATGAAATTAATTCAATTTTCAACAGAGATTTCCCAAAAATCACTTATGACAAATCAGAAATCCCACAATTGCGAGAATTTATCAAAGCCGATAAAAAGAACGACATAGAAGGCATCAAATGCACCTTGCCAAATCGAATTGGAGATGTTGAATACGATGTGATTGTACCCATAGAATTGATTGAAAAAGTATTATTGAATTGGATTTCGGTATGAAAAAACACTTAACATACACTCCCGATTTAAATACGCATAAAATACAAATCAATCTTCCCGGCTCTAAAAGCCAAAGCAACCGTGTTTTGATTTTATGTCATCAATTGGCAATAGACCTCAATAGCATAGAAAATCTTTCCGAATCTAGAGATACAAACATTCTCAAACAAACATTCATAAAATTAGATTCTCTTAAACATGAAATCGAAAAAACCAGCGATTTCTTCAATTGGGCACATTATAACTTACACGATCTAGAAGTGAGTCAATTGAACAATCATGTTTCAAATCAACTCAGCCACGAATCATTTGATTTTATGGATGCCGGCACACCTGCCCGTTTGATCTTGGCATATTTTTCAGCCATGGGCATTCTCACAAACTTAACAGGAAATGCCAGTCTCGAAAATAGAAGTATGCAACCTCTTGTTGACGTGCTTGAATCTGGCGGCGCCAAATTTGAATTCCATAAAAAATCAGGGCACTTCCCCATTGAAATTACCAGACCATTGAATAAATTCCCAAAGGCACAAATCGATCGAACATTGAGTTCTCAATATGTTTCTGCCCTAATGCTCATCGCTCCTATGTTTAAAGGCGATAAAACCATTCTAATTACGGGGATTGAACATTCAACCAGTTACATCCAAATGACCCAAAAAGTGTTGGCCGATTTTGGAATTGTTTCTACGTTGGATAAGAATTCTATTTACATTGAAGACCAACAACTTGTCGTTCCGTCTAAAATCGCAATTGAAAGTGATTGGAGCGCTGCGGGTTATTTTTACTCAGTTTGCGCACTCATACCCCAATCAGAAATAACCATCAATCATTTAACATCAGATTCTTGTCAAGGAGATGCGGCATGTGTCACTTTCTTTGAAGATTTAGGGGTTAAAACCTCGTTTCATGAACTAGGATGTACCATTTCAAATACTGGAAAAACAAAGCAATCAATTGATTGGAATCTTTCCAATGTTCCAGATTTAGCACCTACACTCATTGTAACAGCCGCCGCTTTGGGTTTGGAAGCAAATATTGAAGGCATCGAAAATTTAAAGTTCAAAGAATCAAACCGCATTGATGTGTTAAACCTAAATCTAAAACAGTTTGGATATGAACTTTTGCAGAAATCAGAATCCTTAGATGTTTTTATTTTGCGAAAACTGCAAAATTTAGAGACTCGAAAAAATCAAGAAATTCAGATTCATACCCATTCAGACCATCGGATGGCTATGGCTTTTGCGCCATTGGCAATACTCAAGAACATTGTAATCGATGATATTCAATGCGTTGAAAAATCTTTCCCAAATTTTTGGGATGAACTTCAAAAGTGTAACTTTGAACTAAAATCATTATGAGTCGAAATAGCATTGGTAAAAACATAATCTTAACGAGCTTTGGCGAAAGCCATGGCCCATTTGTGGGTGCCGTGCTCGATGGATTTCCTTCAGGCTTTACCATTGATATAAATGCATTAAATGCAGACATGCAGCGACGTCGCCCCGGGCAAAGCCACCTCACAACCCCTAGAGATGAAACCGATGAAATTCAATTGATTTCTGGTGTTTTTGAGGGACAAACCACAGGTGCTCCCATTACGTTTCTCATTGCCAATAACGATACAAAGCCAAAAGATTATGACCTTTTAAAGGATACTTACCGACCTGGGCATGCCGATTTATTGTATCAAACCAAATATGGACTTCGCGATCACCGAGGTGGTGGAAGAAGCAGCGCGAGAATCACTGCAGGATGGGTATCTGCGGGTAGTTTGGCAAAACAATACCTAAACCAACCAACAACGTTTCAGAATTCGCAACCAATAAAAATTACTGCTTGGGTCAATCAAATTTACTCGGCTGTTTGTCCTGAGTTAGATTACATTCCAACGCAGGCTCAAATAGATGCGAGCTTGGTTAGATGTCCCAACGAGCAAGCGTCCCTCAAAATGACACAGCTCATTGAGCATGCAAAGCAAACTGGAGATAGTTTGGGTGGAATTATAGCCTGTACCATTGAAAATTGCCCCATTGGCCTTGGAGAGCCCTTATTTGGTAAACTACAAGCTGTAATCGGACAGTATATTTTATCAATCAATGCGGTAAAGGGTATTTCTTTTGGAGAGGGATTCAATGTTGCCAATTTAAAAGGATCTGAAAACAACGATTCTTGGGTGCTCAAAGGCGATAAAGTTGGAACAGATACCAATCATTCTGGCGGTATCATTGGAGGTATGGCAACCAGCGAATCCATTCATTTCCAAGTGGCTTTCAAACCTACATCTACCATTGCAAAAGATCAAACAACCCTTGATGCTCAATTGAATGCAACCACTTTGTCTGCATCTGGCCGTCATGATCCTTGCGTTTTGCCAAGAGCAGTGCCAATTGTTGAAGCAATGACAAATTTGGCTATTATGGATTTACTTCTCGAAATGTAAGTTCCGAGTAGTTTTAACACATCCCCCCAAATTAGCAGTCACAATTCCCTATTTTTGCAGCATGAATCGCGCAGAAATTCTAGAACAATTTTCAAAATTATTAGATGTTATGGATGATTTGAGGGAAAAATGCCCTTGGGATCAAAAGCAAACCATGGAAACCATCCGCACCTTAACCATTGAAGAAACCTATGAATTATCTGAGGCAATCATTGAAAATAACCCTGAGGAAATTAAGAAAGAACTTGGCGACATTCTCTTACACATTGTATTTTATAGTAAAATTGGAAGTGAGAAAGGACAATTCGATGTTGGAGAGGTTTGTAAATCACTCATTGAAAAGCTAATACGTCGCCACCCCCACATTTACGGAGAGGTTAAAGTAGACGGCGCAGAAGAAGTCCTTCAAAATTGGGAACAAATTAAACTTCAAGAAAAAGGCACCAAGAAGAATGGCATTTTAGATGGTGTTCCTAAAGGGTTGAATGGCTTGGTGAAAGCTTATAGAATGCAAGAAAAGGCGTCGCAAGTGGGATTTGATTGGGACGAGGCCGATAAAGCCTATGAAAAGGTCACTGAAGAGTGGCAAGAATATCAAGAAGCCACTACCAAAGAAGATAAGGAAGCTGAGTTTGGCGATTATATTTTTGCATTGGTCAATTATGCCAGACTGAGCGGTATCAACTCCGATGACGCATTGGAACGCACAAATAAAAAGTTTAAAGATCGTTTTCAATTCATGGAAAACGAAGCCGAAAAAATGGGCCGAGGGCTCAAAGATATGACCCTCGACGAAATGGAAGCCCTTTGGGTAAAAGCGAAAGGTTAATTATTCGAATTATTGATTTAATTTGATCATTCTTTTAGAAAATACAGCACCAGTAGAACATTGAATTTGAATCACATAAACCCCACTTTCAAGTGTTTCCAAATCAATTTCTCCATCAACTTGATTGAATTTTTTCTTTAAAATAAATTCCCCCAAAGCGTTAAACACATTGATTTCTTTTATCCTCTCATTTGCAACTATTTGAACCTTGTTTTTTGTTGGGGATGGAAATACATTCACTGAAAAATCTTCAAAAATATTGATGTTTGAAATGGGCTTGGGAACATATATTACATACAATGAATCAGAAACACAATCGCAATCATTGGTGGTTTTAGATACAAAACTTAACGTATAATGCCCCGTTTTTCGAACAACAATTTCCTTTGTCGTGTCCATCAACATCGTATCGTTACATCTCCAAAGAAAATATCGAGCATTTGATGGTAAATCCTTACAGTATAGAATAGAATCTGATTTCAATTGCAACTTAGGATTCTGACTGAATCTTGGATAAGTAAACACTGAATCATAAGCCACGCAACCATCGCCATTTTTTGTTTTCAAATACACCCATTCTGATGTTTTCGAAACCTGATAAATGGTTTTACTTGAATCTTTAAATCCCAATGGAGTGCTCCAATATTGATACACAAATTGAGTATCTCTTGGAACCAAATATTCTTCTCCATGACCGCAAAATGGCATTGAATCCACTGCAAATTGCTCTTTGGGTTGTTCACTTAAATACAACAACTCAAAAAATCCAATAGCGGCGGGTTTGGTGCTGCGGTAACGATATCTATATTTTTTGCTTCCAACTAAATGATTTGGAATTTTTATTCTCTGAAAGGCAGGCTGTAATGTGTCTGAAACCACCTCAAGTACCATAGCTGAATCAAAATTCCCACTTGCCGAACTCAATTCTAAGATGAATTGATTGCCATCGGCAAATGTCCCCAATTGCTTAAGCAAAGGATTTCTATATACAGCTAGTGAATCTCCAGGGCAGCCCATGATTTCACTAGCTGGACCAAACGTGTGTAATCTAGAAATGTAAACTGTTCCGCATAAAATGCAGCAATAGACCCATTCATCTTTTGCAGAATTTACGGTAATATCTCCAGGCTTAGGTTCGCCAACGACTTTTTTTGGCGACCCCGTTAAATATTTATTCCATTGATAGATATTCTTTTCATACTGAGAACTAATATAATAATTTCCTTCTGAATCTTGAGCCAAGCCCGACAACAAACTCAAACCTGTATTTCTTAAAACTGTAACATTGGCAGTGGTTAAATCAACCGACATCAAATTGGCATTCATTGTATCTTGAACAAATAAAATTCGATTCTGCTTTAATTGTAATATGATATTTGAGGGACGTGAAATGCCAGAAACCCAAACAGCTGTGCTCGGTAAATAATAAGGAGCCGGTCCAAATGTTGTTTTATAGATAACCCCACGAATCACATCGGTTGTATAAATGACCTTATTTGTAGAATCATAAACCAAATCTTGCAATTTCATGGCATTGGAAATGGATACTGTTGAAATGGAATTCCCTGATGAATCAAAAACTTTTACTTGAGTACTATCTAAAACAATAAAAGATGGTCCGAAAGGAAAATCTGCAAATAAAATATTGTTTGGAGCCGTTAAATTCTGCACAAAATATGACTTATTGCCAAATCGGTCCATTTTAACAACTGACTTACCTAAATAATTGGTGATGTAATAAAAATCATTGTAATGATTGTAAGCACTTGCATTGGGTTTATTCAACTGAGCATTTCCAATCGTTGAGAATAATAAAGTACCTAAAAACAAAAAAAACCGAGGTAAAAAAAACCGTCTAACCAGTCTGAATAAATCCATACTGATTAGACGTATTTCGTTTAATAAACGTTGCTATTTAAAGCTTACCAAATTTTCACTCGGTCTGCTTCTGCTCTGTACATTTTATTTCCTGGCTTCACATTGAATGCTCTATAAAAACCTTCATGATTTTGCAAAGGACCAATGGCTCTGAAATAACCAGGAGAATGTGGATCCGTCATCAAACGCATCGCCAATTCTGCATCTCTAATTTTAGATCTCCAAATGGTTGCCCAACTTAAAAAGAATCTTTGATCCTGAGTATATCCATCAATCAATCCAACTTTTTTATTCATTAAATGAAGGTGCAAACCATCGTATGCCGAAGCCACTCCACCTAAATCACCAATATTCTCACCTTGTGTGAATGCACCATTGACAAATTTGCCAGGCAAAGCTTCAAAACCATCGAACTGAGCAATTAATTTCTTGCCTCTTTCTGCAAATGCAGCTGCATCAGCTTCTGTCCACCAGTTAACCAAGTTGCCATTTTCATCGAATTGCGCACCTTGATCGTCAAACCCATGAGAAATTTCATGTCCAATTACAGCTCCGATTCCACCGTAATTCACAGCAGGATCGTTTCTGAAATCAAAGAATGGAGGTTGCAAAATAGCCGCTGGGAACACAATTTCATTGAACGAAGGATTGTAATATGCATTCACCGTTTGTGGCGACATATACCATTCAGTTTTATCAACTGGCTTACCAAATTTAGCCATATTGTTGGCAATCATAAATTTAGAAGCATTGATCATGTTTTGATAATAGCTTCCACCCAATTTATAATTCTTAATTTCTAATTTACTGTAATCTTTCCATTTATCAGGGAAACCAATTTTCACCATCAATTTATCTAATTTTAAAAGGGCTTTCGCTTTTGTTGGAGCACTCATCCAATCTAAGTTCTTAATTCGAACCCTATATGCCTGAATGATATCTTCAACCATTTGTTTTGCAACAACTTTAGCTTCATTAGGGAAGTATTTTTCTACGTACAATTTACCCAAAGCTTCACCAGTGATGCCATTCACAACACCCAAGGCTCTTTCTTTAAGTGCCTTTTGTGCTGGTACACCACGTAAGGTTTGACCATAAAACGAAAATGATAATTTCTCAAGGTCTTCACTCAACAACCCCAAGCTTCCACGCATTGTTGACCAAGCAAAAAATGCTACAACTGTATTAAAATCAGACTT
>CAMBFD010000037.1 GCA_945865625.1 Chitinophaga pinensis | reverse complement strand
CACCTTCTGGACGGGGACCTCTATTAAATCCGCCACCTTCTGGACGTGGACCTCTATTAAATCCGCCACCTTCTGGACGTGGACCTCTATTGAATCCACCACCTTCTGGACGTGGACCTCTATTGAATCCGCCACCCTCTGGACGTGGACCTCTATTGAATCCGCCGCCTTCTGGACGTGGGCCTCTATTAAATCCGCCACCTTCTGGACGTGGACCTCTATTGAATCCACCACCTTCTGGACGTGGGCCTCTATTGAATCCACCACCTTCTGGACGTGGGCCTCTATTGAATCCGCCGCCTTCTGAACGTGGGCCTCTGTCATTACCCCCAAAATTCCTTGGTCCGCCCTCGCTATTAAAACTATTTTTCACAACACCATCGTTGCCTTCAGTTTTACGAGAACGTTTTTCTCCCGTTTGTCTTTGTTGAAATTTTTTACCGCCTGAATTTGATTTATTGGGAGTTGACATATTGTTTAATTTGAACCTGCAAAGGTAGGGAATTTTTGTCAGACCTCTTTAATAAGGATGTTGTTTAATTAAATGAATCTGATGTTCATTTAATTGTGCATAACCAAATTCATAACAAAATTGATATTCAGATCCGTTTGGCATTTTCTCAATGTGAGTATGAAAATCAAAAACAAAACCTTTTTTAAGAATTTTCCTTAATTCTATTTGCGATTGAACACTATCCTGTTCAGCAAAGCAATCCATTAAAATTTTCCGATTTTTTTTCAATTGAGTATCGATGTATCGGATTGATTTCAAGGATGAAATATTCATCTTATTGTGAAAATTTGACCTACAAGCATCTGAGCAATATTTTTTGTCGATTCTACCCCTGATAGAAGAGCCACATTCTTTACATTCTTTATTATCCATGATAAAAACTATTTTTCGTGTAAACCATTTTTCATTAAGTAACCCCTAAAAAAGATGCGAAAATAATTTGCAAATAATGCAAAAAGGAGGGCTTACCCTCCTTTTTATTTCAACTAGCACAAAAAATCAGAATGGAACTTCTTCATTCGCCTCTATCATCTTTTTTTCACGTTTGGTACCTACAAACAAAACATCTTTTACCACAATTTCAGTTGCCTCTCTGTTTTGTCCGTCCTTCGAAACATATTTTCGATGATTCAATCTACCTTCCACTGCCAACTTCGTTCCTTTGGTTACATACTTCTCAATCACTTCACCCAAACTACCCCAAGCAATCAATTGATGCCACTGGGTATTTTCAGAGTAAACGCCATCACTGTTTTTAACCTTTTCAGAAGTTGCCATTCTCCACTTCACCACTTTACTTCCATTCTCTAACACAGTTGATACAGGATCCATACCAACATTTCCAATTAATCTCACAGAATTCATTAAACTTTGCATTTTTTTCCTTTCTTTTAAATTAAACTAAGACATAAAATTCACCATTGAGTGATTAGCATCGGCCTGCATACTTTCCCTCTTTGGTAATGCAAAGTTCATACGCACAAATCAATTGATTCGTCTATGAAACGTTTATAATTGATTATATATGTTTAGTTTAACCGATAGACCAGCTTGCACAAACCAATGCAGCCGTTTCAGATCTTAGTATTTGCTTACCAAGCCCAATAATTTTAACCCCATTTTCTTTCGCCTGTTCAACTTCAATATGAGAAAAATCACCTTCAGGCCCAATAAATACAGCGCTATTTTTTTCAAACGGAATGGGTTTATTTGAAATCATCGCCTCATCACAAAATGCCAAATATTTTTGACCTGCCTCTATTTTAATGGCTAATTCAAAAGTTGACTCTTCAATTTTTGGCAACCATGAGCCATGAGATTGCTTTAAAGCAGCAATGGCAGTTTTCCTTAATTTATCTATATTAATTTTGGCTCTTTCACTGTTTTGAGACTTAAAAAAAACAATCTTACCAACTCCAATTTCGGTACATTTCTCTACAATCCATTCCATCCTATCTGAACTTTTCAATATACCAATAGCAATTGTAAATGTATTCGGCTCAACAAAAACCTCTGATTGGATTTCAGCAATCATTCCCCTTTTTTGAGCCTCACAAATTTTGCCATGATAATACTTACCCGCACCATCCGTAAATTCGATAGAATCGCCAACCGAATATCTCAAAACCAATATTGCATGCTTTGATTCTTGTTCAGAAAATGTAGCTACATTTCCTGTTACCGTTTCCGCGAAAAATGTGAAATGACCTGGCATGAAATTTAATTTTTAATCAATGATTCGCCAACTACTTCCTTCTTTAGAATCCATAATTTCGATTCCAGAAGTTTTAAGCTTGTCTCTAATCAAATCGCTGAGTGCAAAATTCTTTTCGGATTTTGCTTGAGCCCTCATTTCAATTAAAAGTTGCAATACCGAATCTAAATGATTCGACGCACCCGAAACTATTTCTTGAATACCCAATATCCCCCGTAAATAAACAGATATAATTTTATTCAAAAGTTCTAAATTCAAAGCATCAATTGTTTCTTTACCATCGTTAATCAAATTGACTCTTCTTGCCAATTCAAATAAATGAGCAATTGCTTGAGGTGTATTTAAATCAGAATTTAAGGCATCTAATATTCCTTGTTCAATGTCTTGAAAACCGAATGTAGCAGTTTGAGAAATCTTTAATTTATCTATCAAATTTACCGCTGATTGTAAACGGTTTAACCCTTTTTCTGATGCAATTAAGGCCTCTTCGCTAAAATCCAAAGTGCCTCTATAATGCGCTTGCAATACAAAAAATCTCAATGTTTGTGGCGAAAACGATTTTGAAAGTAATGGATGTGTACCATCAAACAATTGTTTAACAGTCACACCATTGTTCAAACTTTTTGCCATTTTTTGACCATTGATGGTGATCATATTGTGATGTACCCAATATTTCGCCGGTTGGTGATTGTGCGCAGCTCTACTTTGAGCAATTTCACACTCATGATGAGGAAACAACAAATCCATTCCACCACCATGTATATCAAATTCTTCTCCCAAATATTTCGCGCTCATCGCACTACATTCAATATGCCATCCTGGAAATCCTTTACCCCATGGACTTGTCCACTGCATAATGTGTTCAGGAGTTGCTTTTTTCCAAAGCGCAAAATCATTGGCATTTTTCTTTTCGGATTGACCTTCTAATTCACGACTTTGGTTTCCAGCGCCGGCCATTAAATCGTCCAAAATTCGACCACTCAACTCACCATAATTATGATTTTTACTGTATTCCAAGACATCAAAATAAACCGAACCATTAGACTCATATGCCAATCCTTTGTCAATAATCGATTGAATCATTTCTATTTGCTCAATAATATGACCACTCGCTTTTGGTTCAATACTGGGGCGTAAAACCCCAATCTGATCCATCACATCGTTGTAAATATCGGTGTAGGTTTGAGCAATTTCCATAGGCTCTAATTTTTCAATTTTTGCCTGTTTTTGCAACTTATCTTCACCCTCGTCTGAATCCCCTACCAAATGACCTACGTCAGTAATGTTTCTTACAAAACGCACTTGATATCCTTCTTTGGTGAGAAATCTTCTCAAAACATCAAAAACTATTGGACCTCTTACATGGCCTAAATGTGGTGCCCCATAAACCGTAGGACCACATACATACATGCCAACTCTGTTGGCAATAATGCTTTGAAATAATTCTTCGTTTTTTGTTAACGTATTATATAAATTCAATTTAGACATTGTTATCTCAACTATTAGTGTACATATTGTTGTAATAAGCTTGGTAATTACCTGAGGTTACATTTCCCAACCAAGATTCATTCTCTAAATACCAATCGATGGTCTTTTCAAATCCTTGATCAAATGCAACACTTGGCTTCCAGCCTAGTTCATTTTCCAATTTCGAAGCGTCTATGGCATATCTAAAATCATGCCCTGCTCTATCTGTAACATAGGTAATTAGCTCAGCAGAATGACCAGTTTCTCTGCCCAACTTTTGATCCATGATTTCACAAAGTTTATGAACCAAATCTATATTCTTCCATTCGTTGTTTCCCCCAATATTATAAGTTTCCCCGTTCTTACCCGAATGGAAAATCACATCAATTGCTTTAGCATGATCATTCACCCATAACCAATCACGAATATTTTCTCCTTTGCCATATACAGGCAAAGGCTTGTTATTTTTAATGTTGTGGATCATCAAGGGAATTAATTTTTCAGGAAATTGGTGACTTCCATAATTATTTGAACAATTGCTTATTATAATTGGTAATTTAAACGTTTCATGATATGCCCTTACAAAGTGATCACTGCTTGCTTTGCTTGCGCTATAAGGCGAATTAGGGTCATATGGAGTTTCCTCGGTAAACTTTCCATCGTCTCCTAATGTTCCATATACTTCATCAGTGCTTACATGGTAAAATCTACCTTCAGTTACATTTCCATGGGCCTTAAACGCATTCAATAACACAACCGTTCCAACAACATTGGTCATTACAAAATCAATTGGATTGGTTATGCTTCTATCTACATGACTTTCAGCTGCCAAGTGAATCACGGAATGTATTTTTCTCGAAGTAAATAAAGCATCAATTGCCTCTCTGTCGGTAATGTCACACTTCACAAATTCATAATTATTAGAAACTTCAATGTCCCTCAAATTTTCTAAATTTCCTGCATAGGTTAAGCTATCTAAATTAATAATATTGTAATCAGGATAATTTGTTACAAATCTGCGAATAACATGAGAGCCAATAAAACCTGCTCCTCCGGTGATCAATATATTTTTCATTGAAGAACTTTTACATTATAAATTTTTACATATAAAGGCGCATAACTTGGCACACCAATTCTTCCATAAGCACCAAAACCATGGCCTGAAGTGGTTACAAATTCACCAATTTCACCTACGTTTACAAAAAACGGCAACTCGTCCAAAATTCTCAATCCATTCAAAAAACCCAATTGCTCAGCTTTGTATTTACGACCTTCTAAACGACTATCAAATATCAAATCTCCTCGCAAAGTGGTCACATAAACGTCGTATTCAACCAATGTTACTTTAAAGTGAGTTGGTGGAATACTCAACAAATTAATTGTGCTTGAAAAAGCACCACTCTTCTCATTCTTAACTCTGTATTTAATACTTTGAAAACTATCTAGTAACCACATGCCGTCTTTCGACTTTTTAGCACAAAACTCATCAATAATCTTATTTTCAGCCATTGCCCTGTTTAAAATTTTGGCATTAGAATAGGCTTCATATTCTTCACCACTCAAAATTTTATCAACGTGAATGATAAACTTCGCCATTTTACCATTTGGCAATAATTTAATTTTATAATGATTCGAAATCTTTTGCTTTAAACTATCCGTAGAAATCAAAACTTCCATTGTACTTCCGGGCTTTGCCAATTGTAATGCTTCCATCATTTCATTTCGCACCTCAACAGGATAAGGAATTTCCATCATGGTATCTGAATGGAATGTATTCTGAAGAGTATCATTCTCTGGACCAACAATTAAATATTCAACCAAGCAAAAATTATTAGGGCCTAATTGCTCCGACAATGCTCCACCCTTAATAAAACGATACTTTAATCCCGTTTCAGTTGTTGAATATCCACGAAATATAAATTGATAAACCAAGATTCCTAAGGTTATCAGAAGCAAAGAAATTCCCGTGTATCTCAAGAATTTGTTATTCGGCAAAATTGAACTCATGATTTATTTAACTCCTCTTTATAGTTTTTTATTGTCTCTTTAAACTTTAAAATTGTGTTTTCTAATGTATCTTCACTTTGTCCTCCAGATGCATTTTTATGTCCTCCACCACTAAAATATTTAGCAGAATAGTCATTCACAGCAAAATCTCCCTTGCTTCTAAAACTGATTTTCACTCGCTCAGTTCTGTCTATAATCAAAACGCTCATCACAACGCCCAAGATACTCAATCCAAAATTCACCAAGCCTTCTGTATCGCCTGTCTTCACGTTGAACATCTCTAGTTCTTGTTCATTGAGGGACATTAAAGCCACTTTACCATCTTCAATCAATTCCATTTTGTGATATAGGCAATAGCCAAACAAACGACTTCGATCTGGACTGAAAACATCATAAATCCGTTCATGAATTTGAAAATGTTGAGCTCCATGCTCCATCAATTTGGCTGCAATGATATGTGTTTTAGGCTTTGTATTGTTGTGTTGAAAATTTCCAGTGTCTGTCATTAAACCAGTATACAAACAATCTGCCATTGGTTGAGTCACATAATCTGGGCCAAAATATTCCTCTATCCATTCAAACACCAATTCGCATGTACTGCTAGAATGATTATCCCAATAAGCAAATTGAGAAAAATTCTCAGGATCCAAGTGATGGTCTATCATAACCTTATCAATATTCATTTCACCAATAAGTTCACCCAATTTATTGATTCGAGATAAACGGTTAAAATCCAAACAAAACACTAAATCTGTACCATCCAAGATATTTTCAACTTGCGCTTCATTTCCCTCATAAATAATTACAGAATCATTTTCTGGTAACCAAGAAAGAAAATCAGCATAATCTGTAGGCGTAATCACATAGACCTCGTCCATCATTTGCTTCAAAAACCCATATAATCCAAGCGAGGAACCCATAGCATCACCATCTGGTTTGTGATGTGTTGTAATCACTGCGCGCTTATAATGCTTGAGTTTTAACCTCTCTACCAATAAATCTGTTGAATCAATTCTCATTACTTCTGCAAAAATACGGCAAACGATAGGTAAATTTGCATCAAATGAGTAGTAAAGAATATCAATTATATACATTAGACAATGGATTAAGGGTGGCTCATCAGAAAATTCCCTCAACTTTATTGGTGCATTGTGGCTTTATTATCCATGCTGGTAGTAGAAATGATGGAGAAATTCCTGGTCTAGCGCATGCCCTCGAACACATGGTATTCAAAGGCACCCAAAAACGAAAAACCATTCACGTCTTAAATCATTTAGAAGTTGTTGGAGGCGAATTAAATGCATTTACAACGAAAGAATTGACGGCTATTTATGCCGCCGCTGAAAAACGACATTTAAGCAGGGCCATTGATATTTTATGCGATGTAACATTCCGATCTACATTGCCAGATTCAGAATTAATGAAAGAAAAAAAGGTCATTAAAGATGAAATTAACATGTATCTCGACACTCCAGAAGAGAATATTTATGATGAATTTCAAGAAATTATCTTTGGAAACCATCCCCTTGCCCACAATATTCTTGGCACACCAGATTCGGTTGATTTAATTACCCGAGAAGCGTTAGGCCAATTTGTAAATACGCATTATCAATATCCCAATATGGTTTTTGCCGTGGTTGGAAATGTTTCCATTGATAAAGTAATTTCTAATTTAAATAAATTTCTCCCACAGGAAAATAGAAATATTGCTGTTCCAGAACACAAGAAATCTCAAATTATCTACCAACCATCCTTTCAAAAAAAGGAAAGTGATTTTAGCAATGCATACGCCATTATGGGCGTTCCAGCTTTCGAAGAAGATCATAAAAATAGATTTGGATTGCTTCTATTAAATAACCTATTGGGTGGTCCCGGCATGAATAGCCGTCTCAATTTATCGATTCGTGAAAAATACGGCTATACCTATCATGTTGAAAGTGGGTATCAATCGTTTTTTGATGGGGGACTTTTCCACTGCTATTTAAGCGCTGAGGAAAAATATATTGACAAGTCCATTGAACTCATTAAAAAAGAGCTTAAGAAATTAAAAGAACAAAAATTGGGTAAAGTTCAATTAAGCCAAGCTAAAAATCAGTTTATCGGACAAATTATCATGGGAAATGAATCAAAAAACGGCCTAATGATTCATATAGGAAAAGGAATTTTGAAGCATAATAAAGCAATGAGTATTCAAGAAACCATTCAAAAAATTAAAAACCTAACAGCAGAGCAATTGTTAGATATAGCAAATGAGGTTTTTGATTTCGAAAACTTCAGTCATTTGCAATATTTACCAGAAAAATGAGCCAAAAAATTAAGAAACTCATAGAACAAGGCGAGGGAGTAAGCTTAGATTTTAAGCAACTCATTCAGAATTCTCATAAAATTGCCAAATCTATGGTAAGTTTTGCCAATACGCACGGTGGAATATTGCTTATTGGTGTTCGCGACAATGGCAGTATTGCAGGTATAAAAGCGGAGGAAGAAATTCACATGCTTGAACTTGCTGCAACTTTTTTCTCAAAACCCGAAATTCATTTTACCGTTGAGCCTCATATTGTGGAAGGCAAAACTGTTTTATTGGTGAACATACCAATTGGTGAAAATCAACCTTATTACGCCAAAGGCGAAGACGAAAAATGGTGGGTTTATGTGCGAGTAAATGATAATTGTATTCTTGCATCTAAAACCACAGTTGACTTCATGCATGCCAAAAAACATGCAGCAAAAGTAACATTAGGAAAAATAGAACAAAACATTCTTTCTTTTTTGAGGGAAAATGACCGTGTAACTCAATCTGAGTTATGTAAAATGTTCAATCTTGGCAATCGAAGGGTCGGTAGGATTCTCGTTGACCTAATGAGAATTCAAGCAATAAGGAGTCACACCTTAGAAAAAACAGAGTTTTTCACGCTGTTTTAAAAATAAAAAAGCCATTGCGTTGCAATGGCTTTTTTAATATTCGTTTTAAAAAATTATTTAGTTGCTTCCGCAAATAATTCAGAAACCTTATTCCAATTAACTACACTCCAAAACGCACCAATATAATCTGGTCTACGATTCTGATAATGCAAGTAATAAGCATGTTCCCAAACGTCTAAACCTAGAATTGGAGTGCCTTTTACTTCAGCAAGATCCATTAATGGATTGTCTTGATTTGCAGTAGACGTGATCACCAATTTATGATCATGAACAATTAACCAAGCCCAGCCACTACCAAAACGAGTAGCACCCGCACTTGCAAATTGCTCTTTAAATGCATCGAAGCTGCCAAAAGTAGCAACAATAGCATCTTTCAACTGACCAGTTGGTTCGCCACCAGCATTAGGACCCATAATTGTCCAAAATAAACTGTGGTTAAAATGTCCACCGCCATTATTGCGAATCGCTGGAGTGAATTTACTCATTGAACCCATCATTTCTAACAACGTCATTCCTTCAGCAGCGGTGCCTTTGATAGCATTATTGAGGTTGTTAATGTAAGCTTGATGGTGTTTGCCATGGTGAATTTCCATAGTTTTAGCATCAATATGCGGCTCAAGAGCGTTAAAATCGTACGGTAATTTTGGTAATTCGAACATATTTTTTTGTGATTAGTTTTAACAAATTTACGTTGTATTATTTTTAAGTGCAACGTTTATCTACAAGAATTACCTTTGAACCCACGAAAGAAAATTAAATGATTGAGAAAATCTTATCAATTTTTGTACAAAATCGAATATTCACACTCGAAATCATTGCAGCCACGCTCACAGTTTGGTGTGTACTTTTAGCGGCAACGAATAAAATTTTGAATTGGCCAATAAGCATGATTGCCTCGATTTTTTACTTTGTTATTTTCTTTGAAAATCATTTTTTCTCAGATGCGTATCTTCAAATTGCGTTTTTAATCTTCCAAACTTACGGTTGGTGGTATTGGTCGAGCTTCAATCCCTCAAAAAAAGAAAAAGAAATTTCCAAAATACAGAAACATCAAATGATCAAATTGTTCATTGTTTCAGGCTTTCTTTATGTTATTTGGTTGTATTGCTATAAAAAATTCAATCCTACGGCTAGAATTCCAGAAATAGATGCTCTCACAACCATTGTGAGCTTAACTGCATTGTATATGCAAGTGAAACATTGGATTGAAAATTGGATTGTATGGATTGTTGTAGACCTAATTTATATTCCAATGTATATCTATGGCAATCAAATAATTACAGCATTTTTATATATATTGCTTATTGTAATTGCGATAAAAGGTTACTCCGATTGGAAAAGGATTTCGTCAAATCAAATTACCAAGGCATAAATACGCCTTTTGGCATTTTACCTACAACAGCAAAAAGATCTATAAAATCTCCTTAAAGGCAATAAAAAAAGAGGGCTTTTTGCCCTCTTCATATAAAAAAAGAAAAATTTTTGTTTATTTCTTAACTGCGTCAGCTGCTGCTTGCATCAATGCACGAGTTGTTTTAATTGAAACAATTGCATTTTCTTTTGCATCTAAAATTTCCAAATTGATAACTTCAATTTGACGAACTTTAGCACTTTGACCGATTTCTAAAGTATCGATAGTAACATCGATAAAATCAGGCATATCAGCAATAAGTCCTCTTACACGCAAACGGTTAATTTTAGTCACTAATTTACCACCTGCACGAACACCTGGAGAATTACCAACAACGCGGATTGGAATCTCCATAACCACTTTCTTGCTTGCATCAACCAACATAAAATCAGCATGTATAATTGCGTCAGAAACAGGATGAAATTGAATATCTTGCAAAATTGATTCGTGGTTTGTACCATCCAAGTTCAAGCGAACTTTATATACATTCGGGGTATAAACGAGGTTTTTGAAATCTGCTTGGTAAATAGCGAAATGAGTTGCCTCTTTTCCTTCGCTGTAAAGAACGCAAGGAACTTTTCCTTCGTTACGTAATGCTTTTGCAGTTCTTGTACCAACTTCACTGCGCATTTCACCTTTTAATAAAATGGTTTTCATATTTTTTAATTAAATAAATTATTGATTTTGTTTGAGTTCTAAATTTGTTTGGGAAGTAAATACTTGTTTAAATAGTGAGCTAATACTACCATTTTCATGAACATTTCGAATGGCTCGCGCGAAAAGTGGAGCAACCGAAAGAACCTTTATTTTGTCTATATGCTGTTTCAAAGGAATGGTATCAGTTACAACCAATTCTGTTAAAACAGAGTTTTGAATATTTTCATAAGCTTTACCGCTTAATACTGGATGGCAGCAAAGAGCTCTTACAGTTTTCGCACCTTTTTCCATCATCATAGCAGAAGCTTTGCAAAGCGTTCCACCCGTATCGATAATATCATCGATTAAAACTACATCTTTACCTTCAACATCACCAATAACAGTCATATTTGCAATTTCATTGGCACGTTTACGTTCTTTGTCGCAAATAACCATCGGGAGGTTTAATGCCTTAGCAACTTCACGAATACGATTACTAGCCCCAACATCTGGTGCAGCAATAACCAAGTTGTCTTGGCTAAGCGCCCTTATATATGGTACAAAAATGATAGAACTTTCTAAGTGGTCAACAGGAAAATTAAAATATCCCTGAATCTGAGGCGCATGCAATTCCATCGTCATTACACGATTCGCACCAGCTGTTCCCAATAGATCTGCCACCAATTTAGAAGCAATGGAAACTCTAGGTTTATCTTTGCGATCTTGGCGTGCATAACCATAATAAGGAATTACCGCAGTGATGTAATTTGCGCTCGCTCTTTTAGCAGCATCAATGGCCATCAAAAGCTCCATGATATTGTCGCTATTGGGATAAGTGCTTTGCACAATAAAGACATCGCAACCGCGAACACTCTCTTGAAAAACTGGTTGGAATTCACCGTCGCTAAAACGACTTACAGTTAAATCACCTGGCGCAGAACCATAGTACTCGCAAATATTTTTTGTGAGGGAATCAGACGCAGAACCGCCGAATATTTTTACTGGATATATTAATGATGCCATAACTTCGATTTTACTTTCTCTCAATGCCTTTGGGCAAGGATATCATCAAACCTGCTTTTGTTGTCCGACTAGGGCTCGAACCTAGACTCTTCTGGACCAAAACCAGACGTGTTGCCAGTTACACCATCGGACAATTTTAGGATGGCAAAGATAATGGTTTTTTCTTTTTGTCAAGAATTTTTTGAAAGTTTTTAGCAATTAATTGGAAATCAATATATTCTAATTAAACATTTATTTCACAAGCAACATTCTGCTCACACTCTTCTTCGATGCATTCAATTGTACCACATAATTTCCCTTACGCATATCCCTCAAATCAATCTCAATTTCAAACCTTCCTACTCCATATTCTTTTGGATCAGTGTGATATACCCTTTGTCCCAAAGGATTGTATACAGACAAACTCAATTTTCCTCCACCATCACTTACAAATTCTACCTTTACAAAATCTGTTGCAGGGTTTGGCCAAACCCCTGAAATTTCAATTTGAGTCATCATATCTGCAACATCTTCAATACCCATAGGGTTGCTTTTGAAAATTGGCAACGTATTGTAATCTGCGCCATTCATCAAGGTTTTTACATCCGATGAAGGAACTTCCAACCAATCTTGCAATACACTGGCATAGACCTGACGAAAATCAAATTGCATTGGAACATTGTCATTAACTGTAGTAGAACTTGGAATAATTGGGCTATTTCCAATGATGCCAGGCTGAACCGCTTCCCCAAAAACAATCAATGGCGCGGCTGCCCCATGATCTGTCCCTCCGCTTGCATTGCTTTGAATTCTTCTACCAAACTCACTAAATGTCATCCCTACAACCCTCTCACTAATGCCTAAAAGTTTCAAATCGTCTTGAAATGCCGAAATTCCATCACTCAACTTTTGCATTAATGTAGCATGAGTACCAACTGCAGTGTCTGTATTGTCCACCTGAGCACTATGTGTATCAAAACCACCTAAACTCACCATATAAACTGGGGTTTTCAATCCTCCACTAATGAGTTTCGCAACAATTTTTAACTGATCAGCCAAGTTATTTCCTGTACCGTATTTAGCACTCAAATTTTTCCCCTTCCCCGCAGCATCTTTGACCACCTTTGTATACTGATTTGTCTGCTGAGTCAACTCTCTAATGTATGCAAGTTCCAAATCTTTAGGCGTTGTTCCAGTGCTTCCAGTATTGCCATCCACAAGATTATAGAAAGAAGTAGGATCAGAAATGGCCATACCCATACTCACACTTGGACCCATAAAATTCAATGAAACCAAGGAACCAATTTGAATGGCTACCGGATCGGGCATCGTGGAATTTGGATATGCCTTTGGGTAATTCGTATACCGCTTATCGAGATACCTTCCCATCCAGCCAGTTGTCACAAATTTGTCGCTATCAGACGCACTCATCCATATATCCGTAGCCCTGAAATGTGAAAAATTCGGCTGTGGGTAACCGATTCCCTGTATTACATTTACCAAACCATTATTAAACATATTCTGTAAGCCCGTCATCTTTGGATGTAATCCAGTTTTTGTAGTGCCATTTAATGACAAAACCTTCTTCTCATCCAACAAAATATTTGTTCTTGCTTTCGATAAATTCGTGTATTGATCCAATGGAACCAACATGTTCAAGCCATCATTTCCTCCATTCAATTGAATAATGACCAATACCTTTTCATTCGAAATACCACGTTTACCTAAAACCCCGAACAAAGATTCTTTACCATACGTTCTCAAGCTCATTCCGTTTAGCGACATCGGCAACATACTAACAGCGGCTGCCGATTTAAAAAACATTCTTCTTTTCATATTCGTACAGTTATGATAATTGATATTCAGATAAATTCATGATGTTTCTATATAAATTTCGAAGCTTAGTTGTTGCCGTTGCCAAGGATGTTGTATGATTTGGATCTCCAGCATCTGTTGCAGCACGATATTCATCACTCCAATTGTAATCCGGTATTCCTCCCGGCAATAAAATTTCCTTCAAAGCACCAATTTGGGCATTGGATAATTGCAAAGGCAACAAGAAATCACATGCTTCTAAAATGAGCGTATTTACATTTTTCGGATCCGAAAATTGTTTCGTCACAATCCATGGATCAACCATAAATGTAAATGTCTTCACCTTATGTCCTATCGACATTAAATAATCTTGAAACTGATTGCGTTTAGGTAACGAATCACTATTCAACCAAATTCTATGGTATAAAGGCATTTGATACCAAGCTTCCCAACCAGAAACACTCGGAGGATCTCCTAAATTCATTTGGGTAATTTGCCCAAAATAACTTCCAACTGCATAGATTTGGTAGTTAGTTTCATAGTCTGTCGATGTTGGGAAAGCCATTTCCCACTGTCTTACCAAGCCAGCTTGATGGGTAAGCGGATCTTTAATCACACAGGCTCTATTCCACTGATCATAAAAATGTTCACTCTCAAGTAAAGACTTCAGAACAGGCTTAATTTCATAATTATTATCTCTAAAAATCTTTGCCAACGGCTCAATTACATTGGCCTCAGAATTTGCATCAATTTCATAGTAAACAAAATAGCGATAAAGTTTTCGGCAAATGTGTTTTGAAACTTCATCCACTGAAAAAATCATACCCAATAAATCATCAAGTTCTAAACTACCTGCAGTTACACCTGTTTTACCAGTAATTGTTTTATTTGAATAAAAAGAAGAGAATGTTTTATTCGTTGTATCGTGGTTGAACGCTGAAAATCCGGTTGAAAAAGGCGTAGTGGTAAAATTAATGTTGAATCCAGTTAAAACCCTAGCTGCTGCTTTCACATCATCCTCAGTATACTTGCTATTTGGTCCCTTACCCAACGTAAACAACTCCTGCAATTCTCGTGAATAATTTTCATCAGGCGCATTTTTTGTATTCAGCCTTCCATTTAAATAATAGAGCATCGCCGGATCAACAGTGATTTGTTTAACCATCGTTTTAAAATTACCTAAAGCATAATCATTCAATGCCTTTACATAAAAGTACGCCAATGAAGCTAAAGGAATATCTTGTATTTGAACAGGCATGTGATTGTGCCAAAACACAATCATTTTTTCCATTATCGTTGTTTTTTGTCGCGCAGGTAACGACCAAAGCCAACTTTTCAAACTCACTTTTCGACTTCCCTCAAGATTCACATTCAAAGGTGCATTCACCCAGGTACTTCCATAAGCTACAGCAGTGTCAGGAGTTTGATTTTGATAATTATTTACAGGAGGTAAAAAGCTATATCCCGAAGTATCTAGCAAAGAATCAACGGCCTGCGAGAGTGTTTTTGAAGCAAAAGCATTGATTTCAGACACTTTTGGGCCAACCAATGTGCGTCTTAGTAAATGAGCAGCTTCGGCTTTTGTCCAGGTTCCGCTGTACTTTGCCAAGCCCGTATTGGTGCGTCTCTCAACCTTTGGTTTTACATCTTCATCGATGAGGTTGTTTTTTTTGAGGGACAAAAACTGTCTACGATCCATAAAAATTTGAATTACTTAACATTAAGACGTAAAAATATCTAAAAAGTTAATATTTTCAAAACGAAAAGTGATTCAATTTAAAAAATGACACTTCTTAGAATTATACTCGAATAAAAGCTTGTCCATGGTGAAACCGATGTATTTCACCATTTTCAAATGCAACAACAATTCTTCCAAATTCGTCTACATCAATAATTTCAACCTGAACGGTATTTTGACTATCAGCAATATACAAGTTTCGTTTTTCTTGCAAGCCCCACAATTCATGTCGAAACATTTCAGAAATATTGCGGTTTTTGTCCCTCAAAAGATTTAAAAAGACAGTCAATTGATTTGTTAATTCATTGATTAATTGAGGGATGAAAATTTCTTGGTTTGCAAAATCACACAAACTTGCAGCATTTGGAAGGTGAATTGGCCAATCAATTTGGTTTACATTCACACCAACACCAAGCAATACAATTTTTTGATTGGCAACAGATTGAACTTGAAAAAGCAATCCAGCCACTTTTTTAGCATTTACATAAATATCGTTTGGCCATTTAATTTTGGCATTATGACTCACAAAAGATTGAATGGTTTTACAAACTGCGAGTGAGAGGGCTTTGTTTAAATGGATTAAATTGATAGAATCATCGGGGACAAAACCAAGGGTATATGCCAAATTTTTTCCAGGCTGTGATTCCCAAATATTTGCAGCTTGACCAACCCCATTTGTTTGGTTATAGGTAAAAACGGCGACAGAATTGGATGAAATTGATGGATAATTGAAAGATTTTAATTTATTTTCCAAGAGCGAAACGCACAGCGTTTGCGTGGATTTGCACTGGGTTACCGAATAAATTTCGACCCCTGAAATAAATTGATCAAACCGAATATCTTCCAAAATTCCGAACTTTGCACAAAGTAACGAACAAATGAGTAAAAATAAAGCAGACGAATTAGAGGCAATGGTAGCGGTTGCGGTGCATGGATTACAGGAGAAAAAAGGGTTAAAAATTGTATCGATAGATTTACGTGACATTGGCAATGCGTTTGCCGATTTTTTTGTGATATGCAGTGGATCATCTAGTCGTCAAGTAGATGCATTGGCCGACAGTGTAGAAGACGAATTGAGAAATAGTTTAGGCGAAAAACCGAAACACAGAGAAGGCGGAGAAAACGCTGAATGGGTTTTGTTAGATTACTACAACATTGTTATACATATCTTTTCTGAAGAGAAGCGCGATTTTTACGGTTTGGAAGAGTTGTGGGGCGATGGAAAAATCAAGACATACGAAGAATAATATGAATAATTATTTGTTTTATTAGAAAAAATAACTAATTTTGCACCCCCAACGGAAACGAACTGGCCCGTTCGTCTATCGGTTAGGACATCTCCCTTTCACGGAGGAAAGAGGGGTTCGATTCCCCTACGGGCTACAATAAATTAACATAAATCGCGGGATGGAGCAGTGGTAGCTCGTCGGGCTCATAACCCGAAGGTCATAGGTTCGAGTCCTATTCCCGCTACTAAGAGAGGAAAGTCACCAGAAACGGTGACTTTTTTCATTTTACCCCAGCTCAAAGCCCTTGAAAACAAAGGGATTCTGCGAAAAAATAATTTACATTTCGAGTTAGATAACCCCTGTGAGAGAATAAATCAATTGGAACGGTGCAGGAAGTTAAGAAAATGATAAATGTTTGATATACAATAATTTTTGGCAATGGAGTGTTACTGATAAACGAAAGCCACGTAGATTCTCAATAGGCACAAATACGCATACGTTAATCCTTCAAATTGCCACTTTACACTTGATTAGAGCCCTTTATTGTGATTTGATATTTATATGATTAGTTTCGTATATAATCAAGTTATGCCTCATTGTAAAAAAAGCCTAAACTTGTAACAAGAAAACAGAAATATGACAAACAAAGAATTAGGTCTAAAAAAAGTTTTGAAGTTAGTTGAACGGTTCAAAGAACATCAAATTATTTACAAGAAAGCAGAATATAATGAAACTCAAACCCGTAGAGACTTTATTGATCCATTTTTCAAAGCATTAGGCTGGGATATTGACAATGAACTAGGTTTTTCCGAAAGCTATAGAGAAGTTATCCATGAGGATAAAATTAAAATAAGTG
>CAMBFD010000036.1 GCA_945865625.1 Chitinophaga pinensis | reverse complement strand
TTTTCTAAATCAAGCGTGAGCACAATATTCCAGGGATTTTCATTGCTGTATACCACTTCAAATGTTTCACCTTGAACATTGATGGTTAGTTTGGTTTTGTCTGCAGGTTTATTGGGAAGTGTAAATTGCCCATATTCATTTGATTCAGCTAAAACTTCTCCAGCTGGAATTGATTTTTGTATCCCATCCTCATTTATTAAAAAGGGTTCTGACGAATAAATACTGGCAATGATACCTCTTTGAGTGGATTTGTCACTAATTTTTCCGGAGATTGAAATTTGTGAGTAAACAGGAGTAAATCCGATGAAAAAAAGAAGCGCAAGTAATGGTTTAATCATATATAGATCAATAATAATATTTGCAAGATAGGAGTTTTGATTTTAATAAAACAACATGCATTGCAAAACTTGCGAAAATCAATACACATAAAAATCGCAAAAATGCGTAAACTTGCACTTGTAAAACAATGGTTGAAAAAGATGTTCTTTTAAAAGCATGGGATATTATGCAGACTGCCCGTGCAATGGCTGCAATTTATGAAGAAAATAGGCCAATTACTAAATATGTACATAGCACATCGAAAGGACATGAAGCCATTCAAATTGCAACTGGTTTTCATTTAAAACCAATTGATTTTGTTTATCCTTATTACCGTGATGAAAGCATGTTGCTTTCTATGGGAATGAAACCGGTTGAACTCATGATGCAATTGTTGGCGAAAGCCGATGATCCATTCAGTGGTGGTAGAACTTACTATGCTCATCCATCTTTAAAAAGACCCGATATGCCAAAAATGCCGCATCAAAGCAGTGCAACAGGAATGCAAGTAATTCCTGCTACCGGAGCTGCACATGGCCTTAAGTATTTGGAAGAACAGAATTTAATTACCAGCGCTGAAAAACCAATTGTCTTGGTTTCTTTGGGGGACGGATCCATGACCGAAGGTGAAGTTTCCGAAGCCCTACAAATGGCCGTTTTACATAAATTACCCATTGTTTTCTTGGTACAAGATAACGATTGGGGAATTTCTGCCAGCGGCGATGAAATGCGCGCCATGGATGCTTTTGAATACGCTTTAGGATTTAAAGGTTTGCGCAGAATTCGCATCAATGGATCTGATTTTGTGCAATGTAACGACGAAATGAAGAGGGCCATTGAATATGTGCGTACCAATCGCGAACCTATGTTGGTGCATGCAAAAGTTCCTTTGCTCGGTCACCATACAAGTGGCGTTAGAAGTGAATGGTATCGCGACGATTTGGAAAAGCAAATGCGTCAGGATCCATTGCCTAAATTAGAGCAATTGCTTCTTAGTTTGGCTGAAACTTCCGATAATTTAGAGGAAATTACAATCAAAGCAAAAGCAAAAGTTTTTGCTGATTTTGAAACTGCAAAAGCGGCTGCAGATCCACATCCCTCAACATTATACGATCATATTGAAGCGCCTACTCCAATTACCGAAGAAAAAGGTGACAGAACACCAGAGGGTAAAGAGCCAATTATGATGGTTGATGCTGCATTGTTTGCAGTTGAAGAAATATTGAAAAAACATCCTGAGGCTTTGTTATATGGTCAAGATGTAGGACATAGACTTGGAGGTGTATTTAGAGAAGCGGCAACGTTATCTGATAAATACGGGCGTAAAAGGGTTTTCAATACACCAATTCAAGAAGCATATATCGTTGGAAGTACCGCCGGAATGAGTGCCGTTGGTTGTAAACCAATTGTAGAAATTCAATTTGCCGATTATATATGGCCTGGTGTGAACCAATTGGTCACAGAATTATCCAAGAGTTGCTATTTAAGTATGGGTAAATTTCCTGTAGCCAGTGTGATTCGTGTTCCTACTGGCGCTTATGGTGGTGGTGGACCCTACCATTCTGGTACCGTTGAAAGTAGTTTGTTACCTATTAAAGGAATTAAAATTGCTTATCCGAGCAATGCTGCCGATATGAAAGGACTTATGAAGTCTGCTTTTTACGATCCAAATCCAGTGATAATGTTTGAACATAAAGGATTGTATTGGAGTAAAGTGCCTGGAACAGAATTGGCTAAAAATCCGGAACCTTCTGAAGATTATGTGATTCCATTTGGAAAGGCTAGGGTTGTTTTAAATTGTTCTGATGAAGCCCTTAACAATGGTGAAACTGTTGGTGTTGTGACTTATGGAATGGGTGTTTACTGGGCTCTTGCAGCTGCTAAAAAATTACCTGGAAACGTTGAGATTTTAGACCTAAGAACATTGGCACCTTACGACCAAGAAGCGGTTTACAATTTGGCTAAAAAGCATGGGAAAATCTTGGTTTTAACCGAAGAAACCATCACCAATAGCTTTGCTGAAGCATTGGCAGGTAGAATTAGCCGCGATTGCTTTAGGCATTTGGATGCGCCTGTGCAAACTTTAGGCAGTGCCGACATTCCAGCGGTTCCATTGAACATGGGAATGGAAGCTGTGATGTTGCCAAATGCCGATAAAACTTACGATGCTCTGAAAGATTTATTGGAATCGTAATTTGCGATTTTTGCAAATCTTTCTCTTCTTTTTACCAATTTCGGGCCTATTAAATCTCACACTTTTTCATTATTTTTGAAAAACGATGGGACTTACGCACGCAAAAATTCTACTCAGTAATCCGCGAAAACCAGAAATTGAACCAATCGAAATAAACAGCTTGGTTGATACTGGCTCTTATCATTTGTGCATTTCTGAGTCGATTCAAATCTCATTGGAATTGGAAATTTACGACTATCAAATGGTGACTTTGGCGAACAATATTGACGTAAAAGTACCTTATGTTGGTCCTGTGCGAATTGATTACATGGAAAGAAAGTGTTTTATTGGAGCTTATGTAATTGGAGAAGGATGTTTACTGGGGGTTATTCCAATGGAATCTATGGATTTAGTGGTTCAACCATTGAATCAAAAATTGGTGTTAAATGTTGCAAATCAAGGATTTCAACGTTTATAACTCTACAGAAATTTCTTAACTAGTTTCAATGCACTCTCAGTGTAAGGTGGGTATTTTTGTTTGAGATCGAACCAAAAGCCAGTTTTTAGAATGCTCTTTTTGTGTGTAAAGGCATCGAAGCCAAATTTACCATGATAGGCGCCTTGACCGCTTCCACCTACACCGCCAAAAGGCATTTCAGGTGTTACCAAATGCATTAAGGTGTTGTTGACACAACCTCCACCAAAAGAAATTCTGTTTGTAATTCTCTCAGCAAGTGCATTGTTTGCCGTAAAAATATACAGTGCCAATGGATTTGGATTCTTTTGAATGATGCTATACAAATCTTCCTCATTTGAGAACGAAATGATTGGCAAAATGGGTCCAAATATTTCTTCTTTCATCAGGGGATGATCGAGGTTTGGAACTTTCACCAAGGTTGGTTCAATGAATAAGTTTTCTTTGTTTGAATGTCCTCCCAAAATAATTTCACAGCCTTCCATTAAATTCATGAGTCTGTTGAAATGGTGCTCGTTTACAATTTTGGTATAATCTGGAGATTCTTGAGGGTGTTTGCCAAAGAAATCGTGAATGGCAGTTTTCATGGAACTCACAAATTCGTCGTGGTATTTTTCATACACCAAAATGTAATCTGGCGCAACACAGGTTTGTCCTGCGTTGATGGTTTTACCCATTAGAATTCGTTTGGCTGTTGCTTTTACTGGAGTTGAACCATCTACAATGCAAGGACTTTTGCCTCCCAATTCTAAAATTGCTGGAATGAGATATTCGGCGGCTTGTTTGGCAATGATTTTACCAACGGCAGTAGATCCAGTGAAAAAGATTAAGTTCGGTTGATAATGTTCGATTGCTTGGGGCACAATTTCCGCACCATTGCCCTCAATGATATCGATGTAACTTTCAGAAAATGTAGTGTGAATGATTTTTGTGAGCAGGGCAGCAGTATGTGGAGTTAATTCAGAAGGTTTGAGTAAAGATGTATTTCCAGCTGCCATTGATGCAATCAAAGGGGCTATTTGTAATTGGAATGGATAATTCCAAGGGGCAATGATGAGCGTTTTGCCATATGGTTGGTTGATAATTTTGCTTTTAGAGGGAAACAATGCCATCGGGGATGAAGGTTTTTGTGGCTGCATCCATTTTGCTAAATGCTTTAAGGTGTGTTTGATTTCACTCAAAACAAATCCGATTTCGGTTGTGTAAGTTTCGAATTCTGATTTCCCTAAATCTTTTTGGAGCGCGTCAATGATTTCATCTTGATAGGTTTCAATGGCAGCTTTTAACAATAAAAGTTGTGATTTTCTAAACTCGTATGGTAGGGTTATGCCTTCCTGAAAGTACTGAAATTGTTTGTTTCCTAATTCGGTGAGATACAATTGTGTGCTCATATTATCAATAACAATCTACAATTTTAAAAGATTTTTGATTGAAGGAAATGGTCTCTCCTTTGTGCTTTCCCATGAGTAAATGTCCAAATGGAGAAGCTGCCGAAATTGTTTTCAACTTAATTCTCTGTACTTCAATATCGCCAACTGCCGGACCAACAAATACAATGAGTTTCTGACTGCCCTGTTCTAAATGAACTACGGTTCCAAGCATGATGGTGCCATGGAAATCGTAAAGATGTTCTATGATTTCGAGATGATTTTTAGTTTCTTCGAGTTGTGCTTCTGATCTACGAATATCTGCTTGTAGCATTTCTCTTTGTGTTTCGTATTTATCGCCCGCACTACTTTTGGTTTCTTGTTGTATGGCGTTTCGCTCCGAATCTAAACTTTCGGTAACGGTATTGAGCATGGATAAGATACGGTTTTTAACCGCTAAAATGACCTCGTTTTTATCGGGTTGTTTCATTGTTCGAAGTACGCAAATATTCCTAAGATATTTATCCCTAAAAATAAAAAAAAGAAAGAGCGCAAATTTGAATGTAAATTTGTGAAAAAATTATATATGTCTGCGAATAACACCATCGTTTTAAATACCATTGAAGAGGCCATAGAGGATATTAAAAATGGTAAAGTTGTGATTGTGGTTGATGATGAAGATCGTGAAAATGAAGGTGACTTTTTAACTGCTGCCCGAAACATGACCCCTGAATTAGTGAATTTTATGGCGAAAGAAGGCCGCGGATTGATATGCGTTCCAATTACCGAAGAGCGTTGTGAAGAGTTAGGTTTGGATATGATGGTGGGCAAAAATACTGCAACCCACGAAACGGCATTTACAGTGAGCGTAGATTTGTTAGGAAATGGTTGCACTACGGGAATTTCAGCACAAGATCGTTCAAAAACCATCATGGCCTTGATTGATCCTGCTACAAAATCTGAGGAATTGGGTAAGCCGGGACATATTTTTCCACTTCGTGCTAAAAAAGAAGGGGTTTTGCGTCGTGCAGGACATACCGAAGCGGCCATTGACCTTTCGAGAATGGCTGGATTTGAGCCTGCGGGGTGTATTGTAGAAATATTGAATGAAGATGGATCAATGGCGAGATTGCCCGATTTGGTGCATGTAGCAGAAAAGTTCAATTTAAAAATAGTGAGTATTGAAGAACTCATTAAATATAGGGTTGCCAATGAAAGTTTGATTCGCAGAGAAATTTCGGTTCAAATGCCCACTAAATTTGGTGATTTTGATTTGGTTGCTTACAAACAAAAAGATACCGATCAAGAACATTTGGCGCTCATTAAAGGAGAATGGACAGAAGGTGAACCTGTTTTGGTTAGGGTGCACAGTAGCTGTTTAACCGGCGATATTTTTGGTAGTTGTAGATGCGATTGTGGTGAACAATTGCAAAAAGCCATGGAGCGGATCGAAGCCGTAGGAAAAGGTGTGATTGTTTATATGAATCAGGAGGGACGTGGCATTGGACTGTTAAATAAACTGAAGGCATACAAACTTCAGGAACAAGGATTAGATACGGTTGAAGCAAATTTACAATTGGGATTTGGCATGGATGAACGCGATTATGGTGTTGGTGCTCAAATTATTAGAGATTTAGGAATCACTAAAATGAGGTTATTAAGTAACAACCCTAAAAAACGTACTGGTTTAATTGGCTACGGATTGGAAATCGTGGAAAATGTGCCGTTATTGGTAAAACCAAATCCTCACAATGCGAAATATTTAGATACCAAACGTGCCAAAATGGGTCACGTAATTTAATGTCCCTCAAAAATAAAAAAATGATCACCATAAAACCAGAGGAAACGCCGATCCCACAATTACACCAATATTTAATTGGAAGCATTGGTCCGCGACCTATTTGTTTTGCAAGCACTATAAATGCTGAAGGATTGCCAAATTTGGCGCCTTTTAGCTTCTTTAATATTTTTAGCGCAAATCCGCCGATTGTAATTTTTGCACCCAACAATAGTGGGAGAGATGGCACACCAAAACATACTTATTTGAATGTAAAAGAGGTAGCAGAAGTTGTGATCAATATTGTTACCATGGGCATGGTTGAGAAAATGAACATTGCAGCAGCCCCTTGGGAATATGGTGTGAGTGAGTTTGAAAAGGCAGGATTTACTCCCATCGCTTCTGAATTGGTTCGTCCATTTAGGGTGGCTGAAAGCCCAGTGCAACTAGAGTGTAAGGTTTTGGAAGTTAAGGAAATGGGAACTGGTGGTGGTGCAGGTAATTTGGTTATTTGTCAAGTGATTCGCGTGCACATCGATGAATCTGTTTTGAATGCAGATGGTAAAATCGATCAGCTAAAGATGAATCTTGTTGGTCGTTTAGGGGGTAATTGGTACAGCAAAACGGATGTAAATAGTTTGTTCGAATTGGCCCAACCGATGCAAAGGACCATTGGCTATGACGCTTTGCCTCAAGCAATTAAAGAAAGTAAAGTTTTAACTGCCAACGATATTGGAAAACTGTCGGGGATTATGGAGTTCCCTGAGAAGGACGAAATCGAATCGGCTTGGGAACAATATGGACTTGGCGATGTTCAAAACACCGCCAAGAAGTTAATTGCAGAGGGACAGTATAAAGCCGCGCTGGCTTTATTTTTAAGTCTAGATTAAAGTGCTTTAAACGTTTAGTTTAGCAATTCTTTCACAATTTGTGAAATGAGTTTTCCGTCGGCTTGTCCGCTCAATGCTTTCATTGCCAAAGGAATTACCTTTCCCATATTTGCTGCGCCAGTAAGTCCTGATTCGGTAATGACTTCTTGAATTTTTGCACGAACATCGGCTTCGTTCATTTGAGCAGGAAGGAATTCTTCGATAATGGTAAGTTCGGAAGATTCAACTGATGCCAAATCTTCACGTCCTTGGGTTTGATAAATTTCCAATGAATCTTTTCTTTGTTTTGCAAGTTTCTGAAGTGCTTTGATGCACATTTCATCGGTTACTTCGGTTACGCCTTCACCTGTTTGAAGCAAAAGAAATGCACTTTTGATGCCGCGCAATGCTCTTAGTCTGTCGGTTTCTTTGGCTTTCATTGCCGTAATGATACCTGCGTTTACTTGTTCAATTAGATTCATGGTGCAAAGATACAAAACAAGTTTGTTTCCGTATCTTTGCACTTTTCAATTTTTATGTCAACTGAAAGACCTGTTCGCGTTCGTTTTGCTCCCAGTCCTACCGGTGCACTTCATATTGGTGGTGTAAGAACTGCACTTTACAATTATTTGCTTGCCCGTAAACACGGTGGTACAATGATTTTACGCATAGAAGACACCGACCAGAACCGCTTTGTTCCTGGTGCTGAAGAGTATATCCGTGAAAGTTTAAAATGGGTTGGTATAGAAATTGATGAGGGACCTGAACAGGGTGGTCCTCATGCGCCTTACCGCCAAAGTGAGCGCAAGCCAATGTATAGACAATATGCGGACAAGCTAATTGAAGAAGGATTGGCATATTATGCGTTTGATACTGAGGAAGATTTGGAACAAATGCGTAAACGTTTGGAAGCGTCTAAAATGCAGCCTGCATATGATTCTGTGAGTAGAATGGGTATGAAAAACTCATTAACCCTTTCCGCTGATGAAGTAAAAGAACGCTTAGATCGTGGCGATAACTATGTGATCCGAATTAAATTACCTCGAAAAGAAGAGGTTCGTTTCCATGATGTAATTCGCGGCTGGGTTGCTGTGAGTACGAGCACTATGGACGACAAAGTATTGTTAAAAGGCGATGGCATGCCAACTTATCATTTGGCAAATGTTGTTGACGATTATTTGATGGGCATTTCTCATGTCATTAGAGGTGAAGAATGGTTGCCAAGTGCACCTTTGCATGTGATGTTGTACCGTTATTTGGGTTGGGAAGATAAAATGCCAGAATTTGCGCATTTGCCTTTGTTGTTAAAACCTGAAGGAAATGGTAAATTAAGCAAACGAGATGGAGATCGCTTAGGATTTCCGGTATTCCCTATTGATTGGACAGATCCTAAAACTGGAGAAAAAAGCTCAGGTTATAGAGAATCGGGTTATTACCCAGAGGCAGTGGCGAACATGTTGGCACTGTTGGGCTGGCATCCCTCAGACAATCAAGAAATGTTTACTATGGATGAGTTGATACAATCTTTTTCCTTGGAAAGAGTGAGTAAGAGTGGTGCTAAATTTGATGTAAACAAAGCATATTGGTTTAACCAGCAGTATTTGAATCAAAAATCTGTTCCAGAAATTTATGCAGATATTGTTCCAATTTTCTCTGAATTGTATGGCAGCGTGAATCAAGAATATGCAGAAACCATTATTGCAATGATGCGTGAAAAGTATCAATTTGCAAGAGAAATTCCTGCTGCATCTTCGTATTTCTTTGTTGAACCAAGTGCGTTTGATGAAGAAGTCATTAGAAAAAAATGGAAACCAGAAACCAATGGATTATTGCTTGAATTGGGAGAATGGTTTACACGTAACAATTGTTTAACACCAACTGAATTTGAAGATAATTTCAAGATATATTGCGAAAGCAAAGGAATCAAAACTGGAGAAATTTTACAGCCCTTAAGGGTTGCGGTAAGTGGCGCTCCAATGGGACCTCCAATTTTTGACATGCTTGCTTTACTGGGCTTAGAAAAAGTTCTAACGAGGCTAATTGTTTGCACGAATTTAATAAAACTTTAAAATTCAAAAATTAAATTTGAAGAAAAGGTTTCCATTTGGAACTAGGAATCCTTATTTTCGCCCTTTAAAATACTAACATTATAAAGAAAAATCATACGATGAATTCATTTTCTCGACTAAATGTCATCATGGGATGGCTTATGTTTGCCATTTCATTGGTAGTTTACACACTTACATTAGAACCTTCTGTAAGTTTGTGGGATTGTGGTGAATTTGCTTCAGCCGCATACAAACTTCAAGTAGTTCACCCACCAGGGGCGCCGTTATTTTTGATGATAGGCAGAATTTTCTCATTATTTGCAAGCACGCCAGAGAACGTTGGTTTTTGGGTCAACATGCTCTCTGCAGTTTCTTCTGCAGGTTGCGTCATGTTTACCTTCTGGATTACTACAATGTTTGCCAATAAATTGGTTTCTGATGAAAATAAAAACAAAACCATTTTAGTCATTGGTGCTGGTATTGTTGCAGCTTTAACAAATACTTTCCTAGATTCATTCTGGTTTAGTGCAGTTGAAGCTGAAGTTTATGCAATGAGTTCATTCTTTACATCGTTAACATTCTGGGCGTTATTAAGATGGTACACATCAGATGATAGCAAAATTGTTGATCGTTGGATTGTATTCATTGGATTTATGATTGGTTTGGCTTTGGGTACGCATATGTTGAACTTACTTGTAATTCCTACAGTATGTTTGGCTTACTATTTCAAAAAGTATAAAGTTACGACTAAAGGTGTTCTTGTTGCTTTAATTGGAAGTGGTGTGGCTTTAGGCTTTGTAATGAAAGTTATTTATCCTGGTATTCCTTGGTTGTTGGCTAACCTAGATAAGATGTTTGTGAACGGTTTTGGATTGCCATTTTACAGTGGAGCTATTGTAGCAATTGGTTTAATCGTTGCTGCCATCGTTTACTTACTAATTTGGTCTCATAAAAAGGGAAGCCATAATTTAAATGTAATTATTTTAAGTGCTGGATTTATCATCTTTGGTTACTCTTCTTATGCAATGGTAGTGATTCGTAGTATGGCAAATCCTGCAATTGATATGAATAACCCTGAAGATCCATTTAAATTCTACGGTTATATTACCCGTGAGCAATATGGTGATAGACCTTTGTTATATGGTCCTTATTTCAATGCCCCTGCAACTGGTCAAAAAGAAAAACCACGTCGGTATTTCAAATCTAAAGACCGTTATGAAGAAGGCGATGAGAACATCGAAACCTTATTTGATCCTATGGATATAGATGGTGATGGAAGGGATGAAAATTTCAATACCATTTTTCCGCGCATGGGAAGTATGGAACAACGCCATTTCAAGGGATATCGTGAAATGAGTGGTATGGATGAAGAACAAGGGAGAATTGATGAATTACAAAGTTCAGGAAAAGCCTTGACCGAACAAGAAAAAGCAGAAATTCAAATGTTGGAATATACTGCACCAAGTTTTGGTAACAATATGAAATTCTTCTTTACCCATCAAATTCGTTATATGTATCTCCGATATTTTGCATGGAATTTTATTGGTAGAATGAATGATCAGCAAGCGGTTTCTGGAAATGGTCAACTCGATGGAAACTGGTATTCTGGTATTCCATTTATTGACAATATTAATGTTGGTCCGATGAAGGATATTCCTGAATATTATCAAAATCAAAAAGCTAAAAATGCTTTTTTCTTTTTGCCCTTAATTTTGGGTATCTTGGGATTGACACTTCAATATGGTAAAAAGAAACACGATTTTTGGTTGGTGTTGACCATGTTTGTGTTCACTGGATTGCTCATTATTATTTATACAAACCAACCTCCAACGGAACCACGTGAGCGTGATTATGCAGTTGTGGGCTCTTTCCAAATATTCTGTATATGGATAGGCTTGGGTGTCATATCCTTGGCTGAAATACTCAGCAAATATCTATTAAATGCTGGGGCCGCAATTTTTGCAACAGCCTTGAGTCTTGTTTTGGTACCTTTGAATATGGGTTATCAAAACTGGGATGATCATGATCGTTCAGGCAGATACATTGGTATCGATATGGCAAAGAATTTCTTAGGATCATTGGATAAAAATGCTGTGCTTTTCTGCAATGGTGATAACGATACTTATCCGTTGTGGTATGCACAAAACGTTGAAGGATATAGAACTGATGTTCGAATTATCAACCAATCGTTATTGCCAACTGATTGGTACAGTATGATTTTGAAGGACACTGTTTACGAATCAATGCCATTGCCACTTTCTTGGAAAAAAGAAGATCTTCAAACTGGAAGTTTTGAATCACCCTATGGAATTCAAATAAACAATGAAGAATATCCAATGCGTCGCGAATTGTCTACAATCATCAAAGAAATGCAAGATCAAAAGGCTAAAAATGGTGACGAAACTAAGGGCATTAACTGGAATGGAAGCAAGTTCTTTGTGAAAGTTGATAAACAAGCTGTTTTAGCAAATGGTATCGTTTCTCCTAGCGAAGCATACTTGATTGAAGATACCATTAAAATTGATATCGCGTCTTCTAGATTATCCAAAGGTGATTTAGTGATGTATGACCTAATTGCTACGATGGCTAAAGAAGGTTGGAAACGACCTATTTATTTCACATCTGTTTCTGGTTATGATTTCGGATTTTTAAACAATTATTTACAACTTGAAGGTTTGGTTTACCGTTTCGTTCCAATTAAAGGTGGAGCAGATAGAGGTCAACCTATAAGAGTTCAAGATTTTAAATTGTATAATAACTTAGCCAAGCGCTACAAATACTATGGAATGAAAGACAAAAAGAATTTCTTCCTTGATGATAAAGCGGCTTATGTACCAAATGATTTACAACAAATGACATTGCTGTTGGCAAATTATTATATGGAAAAAATCAATGGTTTAGAGCAAATGGAAAAAGGTATTAGAACTGGCACAATGGAGATGAATGGACAAAAAGTACCTATGGCCATGGTTACTTCTCCAGTAAAAGGTTTTGCAAGTGCTACGGATTACTATAATTTCTATAAAGATTCTATTGCAAATTATAGAAAACGTGGTATTGACGTATTGAGTCATGTTTTGAAGGAAATTCCTCAAAATGTACTGCCAATGCGCCGCGAATACAGAACAGAATACGGAGTTGCATTTTTAGCTCTTGGAGATGAGAAAAATGCAAAAGAAATTCTAGATGCAAGCGTGAAAGAGAATGTTGCATATGCAAAATTCTACAAGAAGCTACTAGATAAAAACGACAACAATCAAGTATTTGCCAGAGAGTTAAACAATAGCCAATATTTTATCAATAGAGCGATTGAGGCTGCAAATCAAAAGAATAAGATGGCGTGGTCGGCTGAATACAAAATACTTTCGGCTGGATTATTTTAATTAAGGAATATTTGTCCCGCCGAAAGGCGGGACTTTTTTTATGTTTAGAAAAGACACACTACAAAAAAAAGATTCATTTGTTTATGGTATTCATCCTGTAATTGAGGCTTTAGAATCGGGCAAAACAATTGATAAGGTTTGGATCCAAGAAGGTGTACTTCAAGGCCAATTAAAAGATATTTTAAAGTTGCTTCGCGATAAGAATATCATTTGGAAACAAGTACCCATTGAAAAGTTAAATTCATTGGTGAGGGGAAATCATCAGGGTATAGTGGTGGCATTATCGGCTATCGATTTTGCCAAGCTTGAAGATGTGATTGCCGATACTTATGAAAGAGGAGAAGAACCATTTATTTTAGTTCTAGATGGAATTACCGATGTGCGTAATTTTGGTGCCATCGCAAGAACTGCTTCCTGCGCGGGTATACATGCCATAGTTGTTCCAGAAAAAGGTGGAGCTGCAATTGGTCCAGATGCCATTAAAACTTCTGCTGGTGCTTTGTTTAAAATTCCAGTATGTCGCACAAACTCAATGTACGGCACAGTTAAGGTATTGAAAAATAGCGGATTGCAAATTGTTGGGGCTTCTGAAAAAGGTGCTTCTAATTTGTTTGAATCTACAATTGAAGGACCTGTTGCGATCATTCTGGGTAGTGAAGAATCGGGTTTGAGTGTTGATGTTTGGAAGTTATGTGATCAATTGCTAAAAATTCCATTGATGCCCAAAGGCGTTGAGTCACTAAACGTTTCTGTAGCTTCTGGAATTTTTGTTTATGAAGTTCTCAGGCAGCGCACAAAGAATTTATAAGATATACTCTTAAGAAATTGTATTTTTGCAACTTTTATGTTGCACACGATTCCAATGGTTGATCTCCAAGCGCAATATCGTCGATTTAAAGACGAGATTGATGCAGCGATTTTAAATGTTTTAGATAAAGGCATTTTTATTCAAGGGAACATTGTTCGTCAGTTTGAAAATCAACTCGCAGAAACGTTAAACGTTAAACATGTAATTACTTGTGCCAATGGCACCGATGCTCTGCAAATTGCATTTATGGCATTGGATTTACCAAAGGGCTCTGAAGTCATTATACCTACATACACATATGCAGCTTTGGCCGAAGTTTTACATTTATTGGGCTTAATACCTGTTTTTGTAGACGTAATGAAAGATGGTTATTTGATGGACGTTTCTCAAATTGCATCAAAAATAACGGCTAAAACCAAGGCAATTGCGCCAGTTCATTTATTTGGAGAGTGTGCTGATATGCTTGAAATAACTAAAATTGCAAAACAACATTCCTTGTTTGTGATTGAAGATACAGCTCAAGCCATTGGTTCTGTTTTTTGCAATGAGGGACTCAGTGGCTTTGCGGGTACACTTGGCGATATTGGAACAACATCTTTCTTTCCAAGTAAGAATTTAGGTTGCTATGGTGACGGTGGTGCAATCTTTACAAACAATGACCATTTGGCCAATAAGATGAGAATGATTGCAAATCATGGTCAATCTCAAAAGTATATTCATGATATTATTGGCATCAACTCTCGTTTAGATACCCTTCAAGCTGCAATTTTAATGGTTAAACTGAACCATTTAAAATCGTTTACAAGCAATAGACAGAAATTGGCGCAAACTTACATTGATGCATTGGGAAAATTGGATGGAGTTTTTGTCCCTCAAAAAAATGAGTTTTCAACTCATGTGTACCATCAATTTTCTATTTTGATGATAGACAAAGCGATGCGTGATTCACTCAAATTGCATTTAGAAAAGAGTGGGGTGTCTAGCATGGTATACTATTTACTTCCCTTACACAAGCAATTGGCATATAAAACAAACGACTCATTACCTTTGTCGGTAGCTATTTGCAACAGAGCGCTTAGTTTGCCAATATGCCCAGAATTAACAAACGAAAATCAAAATAGAATTATCAATTTAATCATAGAATTTACCCAAAATTATAAAAATAATTAAAAATGAAAATAGCTGTAGTTGGAACTGGTTATGTAGGTTTGGTAAGCGGAACTTGTTTCGCTGAAACTGGAAATGATGTTATTTGTGTAGACATTGATCAAAGCAAAGTTGAACGCTTAAGCAATGGTCAAATTACCATTTTTGAACCGGGTTTAGAGGTGTTGTTCAAACGCAATTTGAAAGAAGGCCGTTTGAAATTCACCACCAATTTGGAAGAAGCAATCAAAGATAGTTTGGTCATTTTCCTCGCCCTGCCAACACCTCCAGGAGAAGATGGCTCTGCTGATTTACGTTATGTGTTGGGGGTTGCTGATCATCTAGGCAAAATCATGACTAACTACAAAGTTATTGTAGATAAAAGCACAGTTCCAGTTGGCACTGCTGATAAAGTTTATGCCGCAATAGCTGCTAATTTCGAAGGTGAATTCGACGTTGTTTCGAATCCTGAATTCTTAAGAGAAGGTGTTGCCGTAGACGATTTCATGAAACCCGATAGGGTTGTGATTGGTGCTGCTAACCAACGCGCTTTTGACGTAATGGATGAACTCTATGCTCCATATGTGCGTCAAGGGAATCCTGTAATGCACATGGACACGCGCAGTGCAGAATTGACAAAATATGCTGCGAACAGTTTCTTGGCAACTAAGATTTCATTCATGAATGAAATTGCGCGTTTGTGCGAATTGTTAGGTGCAGATGTTGATATGGTGAGAAAAGGTGTTGGCAGCGATGATCGTATTGGTAAACGTTTCTTGTTTCCTGGTATTGGATATGGCGGAAGCTGTTTCCCGAAAGATGTGAAAGCTTTGGTGCACAGCGCAGCAGCCGTAAATTATGAATTCAAAATACTGAAAGCCGTTGAAGATGTAAATGCTGAACAGAAAAAAGCATTGTTGCCTAAAATCGATCAACATTTTGGAAGTATAGCAGGTAAGAAAGTTGCAATGTGGGGGTTGGCGTTTAAACCAAATACCGACGATATTCGCGAAGCACCAGCTCTAGAAATGATTGATGCTTTAATTGAAAGAGGTGCTACGGTGAATTGCTATGATCCTGAAGCTATGCCCAATGTAAAACAACTGATTGGCAATAAAGTTGAATTTAGTGAAACGAGTTATCATACTCTAGAAGGAGCCGATTTCTTAATTATTGCCACTGAATGGCCTGAATTTAGAAATCCTGATTTCAATAAAATTGGGTCCTTATTGACCGAAAAGGTTATCTTTGATGGTAGAAATTTATTCGATTTAGAAGTTGTGCGTAAGCATGGATTTAAATACTATAGTATTGGTAGACAAGATATAAAATGAAAAAAGAAAGAGTTTTAATTACAGGTGCCGCAGGCTTTTTAGGAAGTCATCTCTGCGATAGATTTATTAAAGAAGGTTACCACGTAATTGGTATGGATAATCTAATTACGGGCGATCTACAAAATATTGAGCACTTGTTTCATTTAGAACAATTTGAATTTCATAACCACGACGTAAGTAAATTCGTTCACGTTCCTGGTGATATTAAGTATATTTTACACTTCGCTTCACCAGCTAGTCCAATTGATTATCTTAAAATTCCAATTCAGACTTTAAAAGTTGGTTCTTTAGGGACACACAACCTTTTGGGTTTGGCTATGGCTAAGAAAGCCAGAATTTTGGTGGCAAGTACAAGTGAAGTTTATGGTGACCCAACAGTACACCCTCAAACTGAAGATTATTGGGGGAATGTGAATCCAGTTGGCCCAAGAGGCGTTTACGATGAAGCAAAACGTTTCCAAGAAGCAATTACAATGGCTTATCATACCTATCACGGACTTGAAACAAGAATCATCCGTATTTTTAATACTTATGGTCCTCGCATGAGACTCAATGATGGTAGGGTTTTACCAGCATTCATGGGACAAGCACTCCGTGGCGAAGATTTAACTGTTTTTGGTGATGGAAGTCAAACACGTAGCTTTTGCTATGTCGATGACTTGGTTGAAGGAATTTATAGATTGTTATTGAGCAATTGCTCAGACCCAGTGAATATTGGGAATCCTTCTGAAATTACAATTGCCCAGTTTGCTGAAGAAATCATTAAATTGACGGGCACAGACCAAAAGGTAATTTATCATCCGTTGCCAACTGATGATCCTAAACAACGCCAGCCAAATATTACAAAAGCACAAGAAATTTTGGGTTGGGAACCTAAAGTTGAAAGAGCTGAAGGTTTAAAAATTACTTGGGATTATTTTAAAACACTCCCCAAGGAAAGACTCTACGAAGATTCTCACCATCGTGAATTTAAAGGATAATTTAAAAGGTTCGAAAGAGCCTTTTTTCATTTCTCAAGCAACTTTTTCAAACATTTCTCGTTTTATATTTGAATGAATAGAAAATTTCCAATTATTTTCATCTTGATTCTGTTTTCGGCTTTGCATCTAAATGCCGTTGGGATAAACGCGCTGAAGATATGTATTGGAAAATCTTATTTTAAGATTTTAATGCCAGTTGCCCGCAGGCAGCATCGATGTCTTTGCCACGACTTCTGCGCACATTTACAATCAGATTTCTTGCTAAAAGTCCTTCAGCGAATTCAGCCAATCTGCTGGTAGGCTTGTATTCTGCCAATGAAATAGGATTGTATTCGATTAAATTAATTTTAGAAGGGAATTTTCTTGCAAAAATGGCCAATTCTTTTTCTTCTTCCAGTCCGTCATTCACGCCAGCAATTACAGTGTATTCGAGGGTTGGTCGGTTACCTGTTTTATTGCACCAATAGATCAAGGCTTCGGCCAACATTTCTAAGTTGTTGGTTTCATTAATTGGCATAATGGCACTGCGTTTTTCATTGTTTGCAGAATGTAAACTCAAAGCTAAATGAGTTTTAACGCCGTCATCGGCAAGTTTCACAATCATTTTTGCAATGCCAGCAGTAGACAGTGTGAGTCTTGAGGGACTCATGCCTAATCCATCGGGACTCGTAATAATTGAAACGCTTCTGAGTACATTGGCATAATTGAGTAATGGTTC
>CAMBFD010000035.1 GCA_945865625.1 Chitinophaga pinensis | reverse complement strand
CTAAAATACTGCCTTCTTCTTTTCTTCCACCACCCGGCTGAGCATAACTCAAAATTCTGCTCGCCAATCTGCTTACAGGCAAACTTTGTAGCCAAACTTTTCCTGGACCTCTTAAAGCGGCAAAGAACAATCCCTCTCCTCCAAAAATGGCATTTTTAATGCCCTTAACCATTTGTATGTCATAATCAACTGTAGATGTAAAAGCTACAATACAGCCAGTATCAACTCTAAGTACTTCGCCTGGCGCCAAATCTCTTTCAAGTATATATCCGCCAGCATGTACAAATGCCATGCCGTCGCCTTCAAGTTTTTCCATAATAAAACCCTCACCACCAAATAAACCAGTACCCAATTTACGCTGAAATTCAATACCAATACTGACCCCTTTTGCGGCACACAAAAAGGCATCTTTCTGACAAATAACCTTATTGCCTAGACGCGACAAATCTAAAGGAACAATCTTTCCAGCATAGGGCGCGGCAAAAGCCACCTTTTGCTTTCCATAACCTGAATTTGTAAATGCTGTCATGAATAAACTTTCGCCCACCAGCAAGCGCTTTCCAGCTCCCATGAGTTTATCGAAAAAGCCACCTGAATTTTGCTGACTTCCATCGCCAAAAATGGTATGCATTTCAATGCCATTGTCCATGAACATAAAACTTCCACTCTCTGCAATAACAGTTTCTTGAGGATCTAACTCAATTTCAACACATTGCATTTCTTCACCGTGAATGTAATAATCGATTTTGTGATTGCTGATCATAATTTTATTTTTATAAACTCAAAATTAAATCGTTTTTTAGTTCATTGAACAAACCAATGAAAATTTTAGATAAAATGTTTAAAATGAATGATTAAAACCAATAGACTAATTTGGCCGCGATACTTCTGCCTTTGGCCATCCATGATTCAGTAAGCGCATTTGGAGTAAGAGCCGTTTGATACCAATTTTGTGAGAAAACAATGAATATGTCGCTCATAGGTCTATAACGCCATTGAAATCTTAAGTTCATATTCATAAGTTGTTTTTGAGCATTTAATTGCCAATATCCAGTCAAATACATGGTTGTATTTAAACTATGCTCAATTTTTAACCCAACCAAATCAATATTGTACAATCCACTGTCCCTCAAATCAATTCTTATTCTTTGAAAATTCGAAGAAATAAACCACTTAGGCAATTTCTTTTTCCCAAGGCCAGGAACTCGATAGTTCAATGTTGCATTGAATTCATTTTTGTAGCCAATAAAATATTTTCCGGTTGTAAATTCAACCGTTGCTGTAATCGGCTTTCTCGTATTCGTAGAAAACTCAGTATGCCAATTTAACCAATTAAACTGACCCGTAAAATAACCTCCGCCAGGCAAATCTACTGGTGCAAAAGGTAAAAATAATCGATAATATTCGTGATCTAAACTCGTATGAATCACCGCACTATTCTGAAAATTAAAATCAAAACCTATTTCTGAATTCGATTCAGTAGCAACAAACATACTATCGTAATAACTTGAATTATACAACATTACAGAAATGTTATTGACTATATTATTTTGACTTGGGTAATAGGTATATTTGACCTCCGGTTCTAATCGCCAATAATCAAATTTTTTGACTCTCCCGGTTGAGGGATCATAATTATCTACCCGAGGAACGAATCCACTCCTTGCTTTAAAATACTGGCTAACGTACTCATGATTCCACATGAACATCCAATTTAGCGTTTTGCGCAACAACCAGGTTGCGTGTGCATAGCCCAAGCCATTCGATAATCCAGGGTAAAATGATTTCATAATAAATCCTTTGCCCAACCATGAATTGTCCTTGGTTAATAAATTATATTCTATACCCAAAATGCTATTGTAATCAGATTTTTGTTTCAGTTCTCCGGAATCTGCAAATTTCTTACCCAAGACAACATCATTCACATAAATCATTCCAATGTTTGAAGAACTAAAAACCTTTTTCTGAAATGCCAAAACGGTGTAATTCGAACGATTAATTTGGGTATTGTTTTTACCAACAACCTCATCCGTTGTTAAATTCATTGCACCAATTCTCAATCCATTGCCATATTTTCCAGAAATACGCATTCCATACAAGATTGGAATATTGCCATCATATTGGTCATTCAATCCAATACGCCTAGAAAAGAAGGGACGAATTTGACGAAAACCAAAATTTGCAAACAAATCGCTGTTCTCAATGAAAAACTGACGGCGTTCAGGAAAATACAAACTATACCGGGTGAGATTTAACTGTTGCACATCAACATCAACATTGGCGAAATCTGGATTCACCGTAATGTCTAAATTCAAACTCGATGTAATGCCAATTTTTGCATCTATTCCCATTTTAGGGGAATTTGTAAATTTAGCACCTGGACCCGTAGAAAGAAAATTACCACTAACATAAGGAATCAATACAAACTTCTTCGTTTTTACCTCCAATGGTTGATCCCAAATTAAAGAATCCGAAAACACCAACGAACTGATATTGAAATTTCTTGGAACTCGCACATAGCTGCTAATTTCATTGTTTCGATAATCAATTCTAGACACATTAAAACTCCAAACTTTTGAACCTTTTGTAAATCTTATGCTCGAAAAAGGAATTGCCATTTCAGCAATCCAAAAACTATCAGAAATTTTAGTTTCACTAAACCAAACTTGGTCCCAAGCAGTTGTTACCCCCATTGTTCCACCGTTCTCAATGGCTCCTTCTCTTTGAGCATTGAACGGTGTCACCCCAAATGAAAATCCATTCTGGCCATCTAAAAATGGAGAAATGGTTAAAATGACAGCATCGTTGGTTAATACACTGAAATCACGCTTCAAACTTTGAACAACAAATGGTTTATGTCCATTTTTATTCTCACAAATGAAGGCAGCGTAAATGAATTTATCATCATGTGCCAATTCAAAATTTGTTTGTGTTTGTGAAACAGAAGTATCGTATGGATAATGTTGTGTAAAACGATGATTACTTGTCTTCGTTTTCAACTTATTCCAGATATTCTCATTTAAAACACCATCTACTTTAATTTGCTCTTGAATGGAATGAACTACAAGTGGTTTAGATTTATGATTTTCTAAATTTTGCGCTTTTAACCCAAAATTAAAGAGTGTAACAATGATAAAAAAACCAAACCTTTTCATCAATCTTGCTCGGCAACTTTGCGCTTTTCTGTAAGGTTTAGTTTATTCAAATTTGCATAAAATGCCTTTTTGTCTGCTAAAATATAAAATTTAAGCGTTTTCCCAACTGCTAAATAATTACCTCGAATACGATTCCAAGAACGCAACTGTTGGGCTGAACAATCAAAAATATCTGTTAAGGTAAACAATGCATCTCCCTTTTTAACTTTATAGGTTACCCAAATTTTCTTTTGAGAGCGCGCTCTCGGAATAATGGTACTTTCTTCTTCCTCAACCTCTTCAGCAGATTTAATGATTGTCACAGTATCATTATTCTCTAAAACTTCAATTAAAGTATCATATTGTATTGGCTTTATTGGCTGAGCCGTTAACCAATATAAAATTGAATCTTTCTTCAACCTAAAATTTTTAGCTTCCTTCTTTGGCAATTTAAAAACAAAAGGTCTACCCATATAAGGAATGTAATTTGTTTTTAATGAAGGATTTAAATTTCTAAAAACCACTTCATCCATTTTGAAATGATCTTGAATTACCGAAAACGGCACAATTACGTTCACAGAGCTCACAGTATCCGATTCAACTTGTGAAAATGGAACTTCGCCAATCACACCAGATTCTTGACTATAATTTAAGGCAACTGCAGCCGCATAAAATTGCACTACAGGAATTCTTTCCTCCGGTTCTAAAAATTCAAATATTTCTGAGAAATTCAAAGTGCCAGCTGCATGAATCACCTGATTCAATCTTGCAGGACCAATTTTAAATGCTGTAATCACCTTCAACCAATCGCCGTAAATGATATACAAATCTTTCAGATATTTGCAAGAAGCTACTGTTGATGCTTGAGGATCTCTGCGCTCATCATACAATGCCATTTGTTTTAATCCATATTTCTTCGCAATCAAATATGACAGTGGCCACATACCAGAATTGCCATTCTCGTCTTTATAACGTGGCTCAAAACCAGTATTCGAAGCAGGAATCACAGCAACAAACCAAGGTAAATCATATTTTCTGCGAACTTGATCAATTTGCTGACTATAATATTTATAACGACCTAAAACAATGGATGTTCCTCCATTTTCATTCATCAACCAATCTTGGGTATATTGCTCAACTTCGGTATTGTAAAAATAAGGCAATCCTCTAGATTCTAACTTTTTAATTTCCTTTTCAACCTTCACAGATTGAGCACCTAGCCCACTCCAAACTAAAAAAGCCAGTAATAAAAACTTTAAACTCCGCTTCATAAATTGCATGTTTCTACCAACAACTGTGATAAGTTAAATAATTCTTGTTCCTGGAATGATTTCCCCATCAATTGAATTCCAATTGGCAAGCCAGCCTTGGTTTCAAATAATGGCAACGATATTGCAGGATTGCCTGCTAAATTTGCTTGAACTGTAAATAAATCGGCCAAATACATTGAAATTGGGTCTTTGCTTTTCTCTCCAATTTTAAATGCAGGTGTGCTCGTTGTTGGAATCAAAATGGCATCAACATCAGCCAAAACTTCGTTCGTTTGGTCTTGAATGACCCTTCTAACTTTCTGCGCTTTATTGTAATAAGCATTGTATTGGTCACTCGACAATACAAATGTTCCCAACATAATTCTGCGTTTTACTTCGGCACCAAATCCCTCAGTTCTACTTAAAACATATGTTGATTCCAAATCGTGCGCGTTTTCACTGCGCTTACCATACAACATTCCGGTGTATCTCGACAAATTACTACTTGCTTCAGCCGTTGTTAAAACGTAATATGTAGGAACCATTTGCTCCAATAATGGAAAATCAAAAAACTGAATCTCATGTCCTTCAGCCTCCAATTTTTCCAATAACTTCTTAAATGTTTCTTTCACTTCCACATCAACTCCCTCATGATGAATGGCCTCATTCATGACAGCAAATTTTGCTTTTTTGGGGGACACTGGCTGAGAATATTGATCCGCCGATTGCTGGCGCATTGTTGCATCGTGCGCATCCATGCCCGACATAATTTCGGTTAACAACATTGAATCTTCGAGACTCTTTGTCATTGGCCCTATTTGATCGAAGCTAGAGGCATATGCCAACAAACCCCAACGAGAAATTAAGCCATAGGTTGGCTTAAATCCAAACGTTCCTGTAAATGCACTCGGTTGTCGAATTGAACCTCCGGTGTCTGTACCCAAGGCGCAATGACACATATTGGCTTGAACCGCAACAGCGCTTCCTCCCGAAGAACCTCCAGGAACACGACTTTCGTCGACAGCGTTTTTCACTGGTCCATAAGCACTATTTTCATTCGAAGCACCCATTGCAAATTCATCGCAATTTGTACGACCAATAAATATTGCATCTTCATTCAAAAGCCTTTCAACCACTGTGGCGTTGTACAAAGACTCAAATCCTTCTAAAATTTTTGACGATGAACTTACTTTATGATTTTTATAAGCAAGTACATCCTTTAGGGCAATAACAACCCCGGCTAAGCGACCAGCGGTGCCTTGCTTTATTTTTTCGTCGATTTCTGCAGCGCGCAATAAAGCCTCATCTGCCCACACTTCCAAAAATGCATTTAAATGCTTCTTACCTTCAATATTTTGAAGATACTGATTTACAAGTTGGACACACGAAACCGCACCTGCACTGATATCCGAACGAATTTCAGCGATGCGATTGTATGTTTTCAACTTTTAGAATCTGAGTTTGGTTCGTCGTTCATTCCTTTTTGAATTTCGCTCTTGATGCCTGATTTTGCATCATTGAATTCGCGAACACCGCGGCCTAAACCACGCATCAATTCAGGAATTTTCTTGCCGCCAAATAACAATAACAGAATTAATGCTACAACAACAACTTCACCGGTACCCATACCTAAAATCAACATATTATTTAAAAAACTGCTCATGAGACCTCAAAGATAATAAACATTTATCAGTAAATAATTGCACATTTAACGGAAATCGATAAATAATCGACCACCATTTCAAGAAAATTTAGCGAATCGCAGTTTTTTTAACTGTTTGCCCAGTTGCCTTTATCGTTCTGATTGAACTGCCAAGGTGCTCCATTGTTTTCCATGTTCGTAAACATTCCATTCAACTCACTTGGCGCTGCACTCTCTTCCATCACTTTATATTGACGCATCTGATAAATAATATCAACCGGATTTATATTAACTGGACAAGCTTCTGCACAGGCATTGCAAGTGGTACAAGCCCAAAGTTCTTCAGGAGAAATATATGAGTGCAAATCTTTGCCATCTTCAACTTTACCCTCAATTGGAGAGCCAGCTTTCTTCGCAGCATCGATTGCTTTTCCAACCTCTTCAAGCCTGTCTCTTGTGTCCATCATGATTTTTCTTGGACTTAACAATTTGCCAGTAATGTTTGCAGGACAAACGCTGCTACACCTGCCACATTCTGTGCAGGAATAAGCATCCATCAAATTCTTCCAAGTTAAATCTTGCACGTCTTTTGCACCAAATCCCAACGGGGCTTCATAACCCTCTGGCGGCTGGGCCGATGGATCCATCATTAACTTAACCTCAGTTGTAACCGAAGCCATATTCGTAAATTGACCTTTCGGAGACAAAGAACTATAATAAACATTTGGGAAGCTCATGATAATATGCCAGTGTTTGCTAAATGGTACATAATTTAAAAACACCAATATTCCCACAAAGTGGAACCACCAAGCAGTTCTCTCTAAAAAAACCAAAGAGCCGTCTGAAAATCCCTCAAAAAATGGAACCAAAAAATGACTAATTGGAAAACTACCATGCTCTGCCATGACTCCTCTTTGCTGCAAAACTTGCTCAGCAGCATTCATTTGTATCAATGCTCCCATCAAAACAATTTCAACTACCAAAATAATGGTGGCGTCTTTCATTGGCCAACCTTTTAACTCTGGCATTTGCAATCGAGGGATTTTAGAAACATATCTGCGCCACAAAAACACCACACAAGCCAGAATAACACCGAATGCTAAGATTTCAAAAAATCCAATGGCAACATCATAAATATTTCCTATGTAATGGGCAAAAAATCGATGGGTTCCCAATAGCCCATCTATCATGATTTCTAAAACCTCTATGTTTATGAGAACAAATCCCAAATAAATCAAGATATGGAAAAAGCCAGCAACCGGTCTTTTTACCATTTTGCTTTGACCCATTGCAACCCAAAAAAGTTGTTTCCAACGGGCCGCAGGATTGTCACTTAAATCAATGTCTTTTCCTAAAAAAATATTACGGCGAATGACACCAACGCTTCCTGCAAAAAAATAAACTCCAATAGCTAGGAATAGGGCAAATACAATTTGAGATATGACCATTAAGGGCGAATTTAGTATTAAAAATTAATTATCGAAAATGAATTAAAGAAAATGGAATTATTTCATGACCAATCTCACAACTTCAAAGACTTCAGCATAACGCTGAGCCACTTGAACGCCTCGCATTCTCAATTGAGATCTTAAAAATTCTTCATTCGCATAAGGTCTGTGTGCTTGACTTTTATATTGTGCCAAAGCATTTACTTTGCATTGTGCGTCTTCCTCAGAAACCACTTCAAACGCACAAGTATTGAAATTTAAATTGTTCCAGGGAAGTTCATAAGAAAAAATATTCACGAATTTAAATGCACGCAGAGCTTCCTCTGCCATGGTTTTGTGGTCTTGGTGAATATCATTGACACTCGGAATTAAAACGGTATCGGGTTGAATTGTTTCCCTCAATTGAATTAAGTCGTCTAAAATTGCTTGACGGTGATAATTAAAGGTTCTCACATCGTAACGAAACAACTTCAAATTCGATTCTGGAATTCCCAAAGTAGACGTTGCAGCTTTCACTTCACTGATGAGAATATCTTTGGGGAAATTTGGCAGAACACTCTGCTCACACGCACTAAATGCGGCATAATAAACCTGTTTACCCTCTCGAATTAACTTCGAAACGGTTGCTCCACATCCCAACTCACCGTCGTCGGTGTGTGGCGATAACAACAATATTTTATCTCCTACCATAATGGTTTGATTTCCTCTTTTGGTTTTTTACGACGCAATTTTAATATTTCTTTGGGCAATTTAACCTTAAAACTTTGATTCATTGCTTCAATTGTAACCAAAAGATAATTTTCGTCGCCTAATTTTGAGATCTCAGCCTCTTGTCCCTTCAAAGGACCCTCCATAATTTCAGCAACGTCGCCAATTTTAAGATTTTCAGACGGATCGTATTGACTAATTGAATAACCAAATTCCATGAATTCTTTGATTAAATTCAATTGTTTCTCAGGAACAATTGCATCGGTTCCATTGTGACGAATGTATTTCACAACACCCGGAATCCTCAATACTTCATCGCGCTGATTATCTGTTGGTTTAATAAAAATATAACCGTTAAACAATGGCAATTCAACCCATTTTTTGCGGTCTTTCCAATATCTTAAACTTCTATAAATTGGCAAATATTGCTCAACGTCAAATTTTGTTAAATATGCAGAAACCTTTTTCTCTTGGCGACTTGATGTATAAATCACCTTCCATTTTAAATGCTCCGTTTCTAACATACTTTTTACAAATTTAACTCACTGACTGGGTACACAAAATTTATTAAGTCAACTAAAAATCAAATTGATCATTCACCCGTTCAAGCGCTAATTTACAACCAGAAATCAATTCATCTACCACTTCTTTGGCTGAAACAATCTCATGAATATACGCACTTACCTGGCCAATTTCCAACTCGCCATCTTCTAAATTGCCTTCAAACATGCCTTTTTTGGCACGTCCTCTGCCTAACAATTTTTGTAATTCTTCAATATTTGCATTGTTTGCATAAGCAGTTTGAACTTCTTTGTAAAATTCATTTTTAAGCAAACGAACTGGTGTTAACTCTTTTAAAGTCAATTCGGTAGAACCATCCCCGGCATTTATAATTTCATTTTTAAATGCAATATGCGCACTGCTTTCATGTGTTGCTGCAAATCGACTTCCTACCTGAACACCTTCAGCACCTAAACACAATGCTGCAGCCATCGATTCTCCATTGCCAATGCCACCTGCCGCAATTAATGGTAAATTACACTGCTTTTTAATCATTGGTATTAAGCACATTGTTGTGGTTTCTTCACGGCCATTGTGACCACCAGCCTCAAATCCCTCGGCTACTATTGCGTCAACACCCGCTTCCTCACATTTTTTTGCAAATTTTAAATTTGCCACAACATGAACAACGGTAATGCCCTGGCTTTTTAACCAAGACGTATATTTTGCAGGATTTCCTGCAGAAGTGAAGACAATTTTAACACCCTCACTTACAATAATTTCTAGATGCTTTTCTATATCGGGATACAGTAGAGGGACATTAACTCCAAAAGGTTTATCCGTGGCCGCTTTGCATTTCTGAATGTGCTCTCTTAACACCTCAGGATACATACTGCCAGAACCAATGAGGCCTAATCCACCAGCATTACTTACCGCTGACGCCAATTCCCATCCACTACACCAAATCATTCCACCTTGAATAATTGGGTATTTAATCTTGAATAATTCAACGATTCGGTTGGTCATAGCAAAATATTTAACTCAGAAATTAGAACAATATTAAAATTTCTTACGCCTCAACAACAACTCCCATTTCAGAGAATTTATTGATTCGCGTAGAAACTAAATCTTCTATTGTCATTTGATTTAGTGCCTTAAATTCTTTCATCACTGCATCTTTTAATTTGGCATAGGCCTCAGAGGGATCGTGATGAGCTCCACCGATTGGTTCTTTAATCACACCATCAACCAATTTATTGTTTAACATATCAGTAGACGATAATTTTAAAGCTTCAGCTGCCAACTCTTTTTTATCCCAAGTACGCCATAAAATACTAGAGCAACTTTCAGGACTAATGACACTATACCAAGTATATTCCATCATTAAGACCTTATCGCCAACTCCAATGCCTAAAGCGCCACCACTAGCACCTTCGCCAATAACAACACAAATAATTGGAACTTCCAACGTTGCCATTTCAAATAGATTCTTTGCAATTGCCTCACCTTGTCCGCGTTCTTCAGCTTCTAAACCTGGACTTGCGCCTGGAGTGTCAATTAATGTTAAAACCGGAACATGAAACTTTTCAGCAAGTTTCATCAAACGCAATGCTTTTCTATATCCCTCAGGATTAGGCATTCCGAAATTTCTATACTGACGTTGTTTTGTATTTCTACCTTTCTGTTGTCCAATGACCATGAAAGGTTGGCCGTCAATTTTTGCAAATCCACCAACAATTGCTTTATCGTCTTTCACTTGTCTGTCGCCAAACAATTCAAAAAAGTCAGTACAAATATGTTCAATGTAGTCTAAGGTATAAGGTCTGTCTGGGTGACGAGAAATTTGAACTTTCTGCCAACCGGTTAAATTAGAATAAGCGTTAGTTTGTGCTTCTTTAATTTTCGACTCAATGGTGGTAACCATATCGGTCATATCTAATTTGCCTTCTTCGTGTGTTGATTTTGCTTTTTCAAGCTGAGCATACAATTCAGCAATATCTTTCTCAAAATCAAACCAATTTTGATTCGCCATAATTTTGTTGTTAAATGCGCAAAACGCGCTGATGAAAATAAAAAGAAAGGATTAAACCCAATCCATTGCCATTGCCATTCCGCCAAAGAAGGTAGGTAAACCCAACCAAAATGCTTGCGGCAAGAAAATGGTAGTCAAGGTAAGAGCGATGCCACTAACAATGCATAAAGCCCAATATCCTTTAGTGTTGCGTTTTTCGTTACTCATAGTCATGCGAAGATAATATCTATTTTGAAAGCGTCAAATTTTTTTTACAATCTCAATACCACTAGATCTCTTAAATATCAGTAATTACGGCGTCTTCCCAATATCTTACAAACTTTTTGCCCCATGCAATTTTCAAACCCGACAATGCTAAATCTTCACCCAAAACCATCTTAACAGCCAACAACGGGAAATTCACCCCTACCAATTCACAAGCGGAAGTTGTGCCTTGTAACCTAGGATTAATTTCCAATAAATATGGCATTCCATTGGCATCTTCCTTCCATTGGATTCCAATTGGTCCATGTAAATTCAACTGATTCACCAACGACATACAAAATGCCTTTAACGTGAAATTATTTTCAAATGTGCCTGCAACGCTAATGCCACCAATCATTTTATCGCGGGTTCTTGGCACGCAAACCAAAACTTTACCATGGTCGCATAACAAATCTACACTGTATTCAACGCCAGGCAAATACGCACAAACCATGAGCAAATCATCAAACTCTTTTGGCATTCTTGCCGACCATTCTTTCACTGTTAAGGCTGTATTACCAGCTTTTTCATGCAAAAAATCATCATTCACTTCATTTACAATAACCCCAAAGCCCCTGCTTCCATTTCCTTCAACGGGCTTAAAACAGAGTTTTTCATGCATTTCAAATAATTGATTTGCAGTTTCTATGAAACCCTTTTTGCCCATTGCAAAACCAAAATCAGGAACAGGAATATCGGTTTCATTCTTAATTTGATGATGCAATAACCTTCCTTTATTGTTTGCAATTTCAAGTCCCTCAAAATCAGATATAACCACTTTGGTGCCCAATGCTTCAATTGCAGATTTGTGTTGGGCCACAGGCAATAATTCACGGGTTGTAATTGGAAGCAACACATGAATTTGATATTTTTTGCAGATTTCACAAATCTTTTCTACATAATCATCTGCAGAACTCGCGGGCATAACAAAAAAATGATCTGCCAATGCTTTACCATACGGATTTTCTTGAACGTCTCCAGCGAATATTTCGATACGTTCGTCTTTTCTTAAACACCGAATAATTCCAGCAAAACCTGGTGCTCCAGCCCCAGATGGGATTAAAACCTTAATGTTATTGAATGCGCTCATTTATTTAGCGAAGTTAACGCAAGCCAATGGAAATAAAAAAGTAACATTTGATTCGTTCCGGCCTATGGTGAGCGCCAAAAAAAAGAATTATCTTTGTGCAAATTAAAATTATGAGTCATCAATCGTTTATTTCAGGTTTAAAGAGTCAAATAGGGCAATCGGTTACTCTCAAAGGTTGGGTTTCTAACAAAAGAGAAGGCAAAGGCATTGCATTCATTATTTTGAGGGACGGTACAGGTTTCTGCCAATGTGTAGTTACCGCCGAAACTGCAACAGAAAATGGATTGAATTGCGCCCTGAATCTAAGCTTGGAATGCAGTGTAATCATCAAAGGCAATGTGCTTTCCGATGAAAAACAAATTGGCGGAATTGAGATTCAAGTAACAGATATTGAAGAAGTTGGAAACAGCGAAAATTACCCTATTTCTAAAAAAGAACACGGTATTGAATTCTTAATGGACCAGCGTCACCTGTGGTTGCGTAGTACCCGTCAATGGGCCATCATGCGTATTCGTAATACCATAATTTTTAGCATTCATAAGTACTTCCAAGAACAAGGATTCGTTCAAATGGATGCCCCTATTTTCACGGGAAATGCTTGCGAAGGTACCAGTAACTTATTTGAAACCGATTTCTATGGTGAACCAGCTTACTTAAGTCAAAGTGGTCAACTTTACGGTGAAGCAATGGCAATGGCAATGGGTAGAATTTACACTTTTGGACCAACTTTTAGGGCTGAAAAATCTAAAACCCGCCGACATCTCTCTGAGTTTTGGATGATTGAACCAGAAATGGCTTTCTACGATATTTTCCAAAATATGGATTGTATTGAGGGAATGCTTCAAGCAGTCATTAAAGATGTGCTTGCAAACTGCAAATCTGAGTTGGAAACCATTGGAAGAGATATTTCTGTTTTGGAAAGTTCTTTAGGTGAGTTCCCAAGAATGACATACGACGAAGCTGTGCGCATCATTAAAGGTGAGCAAGATGTAAACGGTGTGAATAGCATAAAAAGCTTAGAAGATGAACTTGCAAGCAAGCAAGCTCAAGTTGAAGCCATTGAAACCGAAATTGCCGATAAAGAAGCTAAAATTGCCGGCGGCGGTTTGAAAAAAGGAGAAATCAACTTCTTCACAAATAAAGTCATCAATTTAAAACAAGAAAAATCTGACTTAGAAGAAGATTTGCGCAACATTCCTCAATGGATTAACAGCGCTAAAACTTTCGAATATGGGAACGACTTTGGAGGTAGCGACGAAACTGTGCTCACACGTTTGTTCGACAGACCTGTAATGGTTTACGATTGGCCACATGAAGTGAAAGCTTTCTACCTCAAGCGCAACCCTGAAGACACTCGTTTTGCGCGTGGCGTAGATGTTTTGGCTCCTGAAGGATATGGTGAAATTATTGGGGGCGGTGAACGTGAAACAAACGTTGAAAACCTTCTTGAAAAAATTAAGGAACATGAACTTCCTATGGAAGCTTTTGAGTGGTATTTAGATTTAAGAAGATTTGGATCTGTTCCACATTCTGGCTTTGGGCTTGGACTAGAGCGCGTTGTGACATGGGTTTGTAAATTAAAGCACGTGAGAGAGAGCATTCCGTTTCCTAGAATGTATGGCCGCCTAAAGCCATAAATAATAAACGGTTAGGGGGTTAGAGAGATTAAAGGATTAGATTGGGTTAGTAAAGGTTAGAGGATTAGAAATCAATAAACCTACCACAAAACAAAAAAGGGGCTTACGCCCCTTTTTTGTTTGTTTTAAACTTAAAATTATTGTCTGTTAAATGTTCTAACGGATGTACCAAAACCGGCACCTATTACAATCCATTTAACAGTTACATCAGTACCTGACTTAATCAATTTCTCACTTTTTGAAGAAACTGGCCCGAAAGGTCCTGGTTGCTCTGGGTAATCGATTGTTGAATCAGTCATTTGAACAAAGTAGTTGTCCCATAAATAATCAGGCACACCTATTACACCACCCATATTGTCGCATTTGTAAATACCATTTGCAACTTTAGTTATGGTTACAGGGCAACCGTTGGTACGTTTGTAATTCCCTCCAATATCTTCTGAAGATGGAACGTTTGTTACCGCAACCCAACGAACTGCTTGGCTTGAAAATCCATATTTATTCTTTGCTTCATAAATTACCGGATACATACCTGGGGTTGTATTGTCTACCCCACTTTGAGATGGTTCAATTTTTTTTGTTACATTGGTGTAACCATCAAATGCATTTGCACCAGAATCGGTGAACGAACCACCAACAGGAATTGAAACATATTCAGCACCTAACAAGGTAATCACCGGATATTCAACTTTTACTGTTTCTGAAACAGCAGCTGGCTCCTCCGCACAAGAGGCGAAAGCCAACGTGGCAATCAATGCCATATAAATAAAATTCTTTTTCATCTTTTTTGTTATTATTAGTTTTGATCCCACCAAACTTTATCGGTGATTGTTTTAGCAGCAGCAGCAGCTTTTGGATTACGGGTTAACTCATCTGAAGGCAACACAAATCGGGCAGGGAAAACTCCAGCTGCTAAATTAGAAGAAGCACTTGTTTTGAAGAAATCAGGATACCCAGTTCTTCTATGCTCAATCCAAGATTCAATATTTTGAGTACCGCAGAAAGAATACCATTTTTGAGTAATGATAGCCTTTAATTTATCCGCTGTACTTCCTGATTTTGGATAAGCCGCACGAGAATCAGATAAGTAAGTTGTAACAGCAGCAGCAGCTAAACCCCATTGGCTAAAGCTACCATTTACGGCTTCATCATATTCAGTAGAACCATCGCCAGTTGCCCAACCACGGGCGCAAGCTTCTGCTAACATAAAATATGTTTCAGAGTATGTCATCAAGTAAACATTTGCAGCAGCTCCATCAGTTTGATTTTGACCACCACCAACAGCAGCACCTGGTAAAGACCAATTGGTATGAGCAGTTGAAGATGTTGTAGGGTAATCTTGACCAGCACCTTGTGTCAAACCAACAAATTGTCCTTTAGCTGTGCCAGTAGTAGCGGCTTTGAATAAAACATCTCTACGTGGATCGTTCATAGACGACATTGAATCAATAATTGTAGCAGAAGCCAACAAGTTATAATCACCTAATGCTGAAATCGTTGTATTCAAAGGATTTTTCATGCCTTGAGCACCACTGTAACCAATGGTAGCGTCAACAGTTAAGAATTCATCACCACGAGTGGTCATAGCCATTACACTGTCTTTGCAACGAGCTGATTCCGAGGTATAAGCTTGACGCAAATAAACCTTTAATCTCAAAGTATTCGCCAATTCTAACCAATGGTGCATATCGCCACCAAACAATACGTCCTCAGATCCAGGATGCTTGTCAGAATTCAAATCAATCATAGCCGTAGCATCAACCAACATTTTTTCAATTCCTTTGTAAACATCTTCTTGCTTATCATAGGCAGGAGTTAAAACGCTAGAACCTTTCAAAGCATCGCTAAATGGAACATCGCCCCAAACATCGGTCATGTATTGAAAGCAATAAGCTTTCATAATCATAGCACAAGCAGCATAGTTCTTATTGCCTTGAGCCAAAGCTTCTGTTTGAACATAATCAAAATCGCTCATAGCACCAGCATACATTTGCGACCATGGTCTGTCAATGTCTGTGCTTGTTTGCTCATAACGATCCCAAGATTTATACTGTCCTGCAGTAGGCCCTTGTGTCCAATACTGACTCCAAAGTCCCCCCCAAATTTGAAAATAGTTACCCATAATGTAGCCCGTATATTGTAGTGCATTCGGGAAAACGAAGGAAATATCAACCTTTTCAGGTGAGTTTGGGTTTTGGTTAATATTAAATGACTCTTTGTTGCATGATGTATTCATCAAAGCAGCAGCCATCAATACAACACCCAATTTAAATAATTTTTTCATGATGATTGTTTTAGAATGTGATTTTAATGTTAGCTGTAATTTGGCGTAAAGTTGGCAAAGAACCAAACTCAAAACCTTGAACGTTTCCAGTACCAAAAGAGTTGGTTTCAGGATCTACAAATTTGTTAGATTCAGGTGTCCATAACATTAAGTTACGACCAGCCACACCCATAGAGATTCTTCCGAAAGGTGTTTTTGATAACCATTCTTTAGGGAATTCATAAGTTAAACTAACCTCTCTCAATTTAGTGTATGACGCATCTAAAATATTTGAAATGCTGTTCTTTTGATCAGTGTAATAATCTTGAGCACTCACCGGAGTTGTATTTGCTCTGTATGAATTGTCGCCCGTTTGAACAACTGAACCAGATAAAATTCCATCAGTACGATCAAATGTTTCACCATCTACAGATAAAGTATTTTCACTTGTTCCACAGAACTCCATAATGTCTTTGGTTCTAGAATACATGATACCACCATCTTTTCTATCGAATTGAACATACAACGACCAATTTTTATACTTAAATGTATTAGAGATAGAGAAAGTATAATTGGGATTGTATGTGCCCAAATATTGAGGAGTTGGATCAATCACCGGCATACCAGTGGTTGAGTCAACGATTATATTTCCGCTCGCTGTTCTTTTTTCTCCAATTACGTAAAACTGTCCAAATGCTCTATTTGTAGCAGCAACTACAGTTGCAGAACCTAATCCACCTAAAGAAACTTGGTCGATACCATCATAGATAGATGTCACCATGTTTTCATTTTTTGAATACACAAAATTCAAATTCCAACGGAAGTTCTTAGTGTATACCGGCATTGTTTTAACCAATATTTCAATTCCTTTATTTGTGAATGTTGCGGCGTTAATGGTTTGTGAAGTGAAACCAGAAGATGGTGCAATTGGAACATTCAAAATAATATCTTTTGTTTCATTGCTGTAATAAGAAATGTCTAAACCTAAACGATCATTCTTGAAGAATGCCATTTCTAAACCAATTTCGTTTGATGTTGTGAATTCAGGACGTAAGTTAGCATTTGCAATACGGTTTCCTCTTTCATACCCAACAACTGTTCCATATGGAGATTTCAACAAAGAATTATTGTAACCATCGCCAATTGCCCCAGTGAAGAATACACTCGTTAATTGATAAGGATCAGCGTCTTTACCTACTTGAGCACTCGCCAATCTTAATTTACCATAAGTCATAACTGAATTTTTAGGTATTAACTTTGAGAAAATCAATGCTGCACTTGCGCCATAATAATTGTAACTATTCGCATTTTGAGGCAATGTAGAAGAATAATCTCTACGTGCTGTTAAGTTTACATATGCATAATCTTGATAATTCACACCCAAATCTGTATAAAATCCTTCAATTCTGCGTTGAGAATAAGAATTCGAAACGTCAGGTCTTCCATCTGAATTGTCCAAATTATAGTAGCCCGGAATTACCAATCCAGCTGTAGAAGCCGAAAGTGTATTTACCGTTCTTTGACGGAAATTATGACC